>JBQTHY010000034.1:0-49354 GCA_052389395.1 Nitrospiraceae bacterium
GCTGTCCCTGGAGTTGTTCTTGATAGAGTTTGGCCCTGGTCAGGAGTGCGTACGCATCCGTGGGATCCACTCGAAGGACCATGCTTAGGTCGTCGATAGCCTGGTCAGGCTGGTTCAACCTCTTGTAAATGTCGCTCCGGAGAAAATAGGCTTCCTTGTGGTAGGGGATCCAGCTGTCCGCCACTTGAGGACTCAAGAACTTCTGGAGAATCGTAAGGGCGGAGGACCACTGCTTCGTGGTTGTGAGTTTGCGGGCTTGGGTCGTATAGAGATTGATCAAACGATGGTGTGCAAGGTCGAAGAAGGGGTCTAGCTCGAGCGCTCGTTCGTACGAGTAGGCCGCGTCTTCTGGTCGTTGCAACCAAGTGTTCACGTCGCCTTGCCCAAGTAGGCCCCACGTATTTTTCGGGTCGATCATGAGCGCCCGATCAAAATCCATTCGGGCATTGTCGATGTATCCTGAATATTCGCTTGGCCTGGATTTGTTGGAGTATGCCGCAGACACGAGCCGCAGATAGGTCTGGCCACGCACAATCAGGGGATCGACAGACAGAGGGTCCAAAGTCGCGGCCTGAGACGTCAGGTCGAGTTTCTGCCGGAGATTCTCTGTCAGGATCGCCTTATCGACCAAGCTCCGGGCTTGTTCACGAGTTCCGCTGCGGCCGGGCTGGTCGATGTTAAGCATACGTACGCTGACGGAAGTGGATTTCAACTCGTGGAGCTGGGCTTTTAGTTCCGCATTTTCTTTCTGGAGCCGACGAAAATGTTCAGCGAACTGTTGTTCAGATTGCCAGCGGCGAATGGCCGCTTGAAAATTGTCGAGATTAACAACCGCTCGGATGCGCACGAAAAAACTCGGGCGATCGTTCTCGAAGGAGCGCCGTGATTCAAGAATTTCTGTTTTCGTAATTGCTGCAGCAATGGTGCGGATCTCAAGAGAACTGTTCTGGAGGCTCCTGCCCCCTAATGTCTTTTCTAGATCGTGGAAGGTGGATTCGAGATAGATCCCCGCTTCTTCAACCGCTCTACGTTGGGCTCGTTGGAGAACTTTCTCCTCAGCGAGAGCCAGTGTATCGCCATCAGCCATCAGATAGCGACCTTCCGCGACAATTATGGTCTCTGCCCCCGATGCGTCGTGAAGGGAGAGAAGCATCACAACGGTCGCCATCAAGGCGGAGAGTGTGTGCCTGAAATGCATGTGATAACTATACCGCTCAGGATGGTGCTGGACAATGCTTCCAAGGTACTGGATTTGAGGCGCAGGAAGAGCCCTGGAGGCCGCAAGGGATGAAGGCAACGAGTTAGTTTGTTTTCGGGAGAACCTGCATAAATGGATGAATTTCCACCCGTTCGAAGACACCGTGAACGGTATAGGGGGTCGCTGTGGGCAAACTCCTCGGCCTCATCCTGGTCCTTAAACTCTAGAACCAGCAAGCTTCCAGTCTGGTCGGTGAGGGGGGCCGGCGAGGACGATCCGCCATTATTTGTCGAGAGGATCTAGATTGGCGAGATGGGCAGATCTGTGGACCTTTCGCTTGGCCTCTGCGTCGGTGCCGTCATAGCCGATAATGACATATTTCATGTCCGCACTCTTTCTTTCGGCTTCAGGGTCAGACTGACCCTGTTTCGATTGAGCAGAACAGACGAGGCAGGTCCCTAAAGTGGGCAGCGATCTTTATACCCCGTCGTGACTTCATGCCAAAACCGTATCTCTTTCTCGCCGAGCTTCCAGCACAAATAGACGACTCGACCATCACGAACATGCGGGAAATCGCACAGCCCTAGATCAATATCCTTGACCACGACCCCCAGTTCATGGATCGCGAGGAGATTGGTACTGATGTCCTGGAGGCTTTTCACGTAATGGGTGCCAACCGACGTACCGCCCCCCAGGTTGGCCTTGGACGACGCCTTCCGCACTTCCTCGCGCGTTCGAAAGAGAACCGCCTTCCCTTGTTGCACAGTTGACAGATGTGACTGAAGCTGAGGGATCAGCTGGTTCGCTTCGAAGAGAGAAAAGACACGGTCTGGGCTGGTTTCGTTCTCATCCTGGGCCATGAAGAGTGCAACTCCTCCGGATTGTGTAACACACTTCCAATTCCAGGAACAACCGGCTGAAAAGAGGCATAGATCTCGGCGCAGAGGAAGGAAGGGGGTGCGAATGGCAGTGGGAAACGGGAAAATGCAGTTGCTAGTTGACAACCAGCCTGGGCCTGGGTATCATTCAGCGTAGCATTCCTGTGTGAATGTAATCTCTCCATCAAAGAACTCAACTCTGGACCCTGTCTCGAACCAAACCTAGTAAGCACGTGAGTGTGGGACTCGTAGGCCAGCCAAAGATCTTGTGCATGCCCAATTTTCCGGTAATCTCGGAGACCACGGTTATTCTGCATAGGTAGGGCGGACGCCCTCCGCAAGTTGTTCGATCCAAACATACCAAACATACAGCCATCACGACGATACAAAAATTTAAGCACGTTTCGCATGACCAATCGAATTGAGCAAGTTGGTATGACCCATAAGCGAGCCATGGGCTCGAGAGGAGTGGTATGTCAGTAGCTAAGGGGGAAGTGATGCATCTCGCAGAGTTGAAACAAAAGTCGATTGCCGACCTCAATGACGTAGCCCGCGAACTGAAAATCGAAGGAGCCGCCAATCTGAGAAAACAGGAGTTGATCTTTGCGATCCTCCAAGCTCAGACGGAGAAGAACGGCGTGGTCTTTGGGGAAGGCGTGCTGGAGACACTCCCTGACGGCTTTGGCTTTCTACGCGCCCCAGACTCCAACTACCTTCCGGGTCCAGACGACATCTACATTTCGCCCTCACAGATTCGGCGGTTCAATCTTCGTACTGGCGACATTGTCTCTGGGCAGATCCGGCCTCCGAAGGAGAGTGAGCGCTACTTTGCACTGCTGAAGGTTGAGAAGGTCAACTACGAAGACCCGGAAGTGGCGCGGGACAAAATCCTCTTCGATAACCTGACTCCGCTGTATCCCGAAGAGCGGATCAACCTGGAATTCGACCGCGAAGAATACTGCACACGCGTGATGGATTTGACGACTCCGATCGGGAAGGGCCAGCGCGGATTGATCGTCGCCGCTCCTCGCACCGGTAAGACGATGTTGCTGCAGGCGATTGCACGAGCCATTCTGAAGAACCATAAGGAAGTGACCCTCATTGTCCTGCTGATCGACGAGCGGCCTGAAGAGGTCACCGACTGGCAACGGCAGGTCAAGGCGGAAGTCATCAGCTCCACATTTGATGAGCCGGCGCAGCGGCACGCGCAAGTCGCAGAAATGGTGCTGGAGAAGGCAAAGCGGCTCGTCGAGCATAAGAAGGACGTCGTCATCCTCCTGGACAGCATCACCCGTCTTGCACGCGCCTATAACACGATCGCGCCGCCGAGCGGGAAGGTGCTTTCCGGCGGTCTCGATTCAAACGCGCTTCAGCGACCGAAGCGGTTTTTTGGCGCAGCTCGCAACATTGAAAACGGCGGGAGCTTAACCATCATGGCGACCGCGCTCGTCGATACCGGCAGCCGCATGGACGACGTCATTTTTGAAGAATTCAAGGGGACCGGGAACATGGAAGTCCACCTGGATCGTCGCCTGGCCGACAAGCGGATCTTCCCAGCGATCGACATCAGCCAATCCGGTACCCGCAAGGAAGAATTGCTGGTGGATAAGGACCGGCTCAACAAGATGTGGATTCTACGCAAGGTCCTGAGCCCCTTGGGCACGATGGAAGCGATGGAATTCCTCATGGATAAGATCGGGGGCACCAAGACCAATCAAGAGTTCCTTCAGTCGATGAATCGATAAGAGGGGGGACTTGTTTACGGCCCCAGAGTTCGGATAGCGTGTACTGCGTGTACTGATTGTGACATGGGAGCAAGAGACGGACAGCACATTCGGTAAGGAGTCGTGGGTCATGCAGAAGGGTATCCATCCAATCTACCGGGAAGCCACAGTCCATTGTGCCTGTGGGAATTCTTTCAAGACGCGCACAACGATCGGCGACATCAGCGTCGATATCTGCTCCAATTGTCATCCGTTCTTTACCGGCACGCAAAAGATTGTCGATACTGAAGGGCGTGTCGAGCGGTTCAAAAAGAAGTACGCGAAAAAGGGCAAGTAGCGACACCGATGGCCATAGAAGAGACCCTGCTTCGCCCCGAAGCAGGGTCTCTTTGTTTTTGTGGCATGGATGGTTACAGGGGGAGGAGAACGAGGACGATGGAATCAGCTCTGCGCAAGAAATGGGAATCTGCTGCATCGCGATTTCGCGAGTTGACCGATCAACTCATGGACGCATCTGTCGCCAGCCAGCCGACCCTCTTGCAGACGCTTAATAAGGAACGAACGGACCTTGAACCAGCGGCCAAACTGTTTGAAACCTATCGTGACTATGCGAGGCAGCTTGAGGAAGCCGCAGAAATCCTCGCCGATCCCTCGGCCGGCAGCGAGTTGCATAGAATGGCGGCCGAAGAAACAGCCGAATTGGAGCGACAGCAGGCCGAGATAGAAGAACAGGCAAGAGAATTCCTCATTCCAAAAGATCCGCGGGACGACAAGAGTCTGGTCCTGGAAATCCGGGCGGGGACCGGTGGGGATGAAGCGGCCTTGTTTGCCGGTGAACTGTTTCGACTTTATGCCAAGTACGCGGAGAAGAAAGGATTCAAGGTCGATACGGTTGAGGCAAGCGAAACCGGTATCGGAGGGTACAAGAACATTGTCGCGCTGATTGAAGGCAAGGGAGCCTACAGCCATTTTAAGTACGAGGCAGGCGTGCATCGTGTACAACGGGTACCGGTCACCGAAGCGGCCGGCCGGATCCACACGTCAACTGTTACAGTGGCGGTCATGCCCGAAGTCGATGAAGTCGACGTGCGGATCGACCCCATGGATCTCCGAATCGATACCTTTTGTTCTTCCGGGGCCGGCGGACAGAGCGTCAATACAACCAAATCGGCGGTCCGCATTACCCACATCCCAACCGGGGTTGTAGTGAGCTGTCAGGACGAACGGTCGCAGTTGAAAAATCGCAACAAAGCCATGCGGACGTTGCGGGCCAGGATTGTCCAAGCGGAGCGGGAGAAGCAAGAAGCGGAACTTGCCCAGAGTAGAAAAGCACAGGTGGGGACCGGCGAGCGGAGCGAGAAGATTCGAACCTATAACTTTCCCCAAAACAGGGTGACGGATCATCGGGTCGGCGTGACATTACACAAGCTCGAAATGGTGATGGAGGGCGATCTCGATGAAATCGTCCAGGCCCTCAAGAGCCAGCAGCAACAGGGCGAAAGAGCTAAAGCGTAACCGATTAGCGCTTCAAGCATGGCAGAGTTGAAGACGATAGGCGCACTTGTCGCGTGGGCACGGCGGTCCTTGGACCATGCCGGAGTGGAGAATGCGACTCAGGAGGCTCTGTGGTTATTGGCGCACGCGCTTGGACGACAGAGCCACTGTGTGACGAGCGACGCGGAGTCGCCAGTCTCTGACCAGCTATGGGCTCGTGCCGAATCGCTGGTATCGAGGCGGGTGGCACGCGAACCGCTACAGTACATCTTGGGCACGCAAGAATTTTGCGGCCTCGAATTTCACGTGAACCCGGCGGTCTTGATTCCCCGGCCTGAAACGGAGCTTTTGATTCAAGAAGTGGTCAGGCGGTGCGCAGTCAACAAATATGCCACGCTTGTCGATGTGGCGACGGGGTCCGGCTGTGTGGCCATTACGTTGGCAACGATCCTCGATGGGATACGCATCCTCGCGCTTGACCGATTTCCTGAGGCATTGGCGGTTGCGAAGACCAATGCGGAGCGACATGCAGTCGGTGATAAGATTGAATGGCTGGAAGGCGATCTATTGTCTCCACTGCGAGAGAAGGGAATGGCTGGAGCAGTGGATGTCATCGTATCGAATCCTCCCTACATAGCCGAGGCGGATTGGGCCGGCTTACAGCCAGAGGTGCGAATCTACGAGCCGCGTCCGGCATTGATCGCCGGGCAAAAGGGAACCGAGCTCCATGAGCGTTTGCTTCATGACTCCCGGGAGTATCTTGTTCCCGGGGGATTGCTGGTCATGGAAATCGGTCAGGGCCAGGCCGCTGCCCTACGGCAACTCGCAGAACAGCAGGGGGGATACGCGGCGCTTCGAATGGTGGAAGATGCCGCCGGCATTGAACGAGTGATGATCGCCGAGCGGATGGGATAGAAATCAAAAGGGCGATGGACGAAATTGTCATCACAGGTGGGAATCGGTTGCGGGGTGAAGTCCGAATCAGCGGGGCGAAGAACTCTGCCCTTCCGATCTTTGCCTCGACCATTCTGGGTGGCGGCGAATGTGTCATCACGAATGTGCCCTGCGTGGTTGATGTGCTCACGATGGGCAAGGTCTTGGGCATCCTTGGCGCGAAGGTCGCGCATGAGGGCAGCCGCGCGGTTATCAAGGCAGACGTGATTCATTCTACCGAGGCCCCCTATGAGCTTGTGAAAACCATGCGGGCCTCCGTCCTGGTGTTGGGGCCATTGGTCGCGCGCTGGGGGAAGGCGACGGTATCGCTCCCGGGTGGATGTGCGATCGGTTCGCGACCAGTGAATCTCCATCTAGCCGGGCTGGCAAAATTAGGGGCTGACATTTCCATCGAGCATGGGTATATCAGCGCCAAGGCCAAACGTCTAAGAGGCGCACGGATTTACTGCGACACCCCGACGGTGACCGGAACCGAGAATCTGATGATGGCAGCATCGCTCGCCGAGGGGACGACCGTGATCGAGAACGCGGCCAAGGAACCGGAAGTCGCGGATTTGGCCGATTTTCTGACCAAGCGAGGTGCGCACATAGACGGAGCGGGGACTGATATCATCACGATCGACGGAGTGCGGGAGCTTCAGGGAGGGGACCACGAGGTGATTCCCGACCGCATCGAGGCTGGAACCTACCTGGCTGCTGCGGCCATGACGAAGGGAGATGTTACCCTGACTCGTTGCCGGCCCGTCGATATGGAAGCGGTGCTGATGAAGCTCCGGGAAGCGGGAGCTGAGGTGCAGACGGAGAAAGACCGTGTTCGGTTGACGGTGCCTGGCAAACTCAAGGGAACGGATGTAAGAACCTTGCCATTCCCGGGCTTCCCCACAGACATGCAGGCACAAATGGTGGCGTTGATGACCTTGGCCGAAGGGACGAGTGTCGTCACCGAAACGGTTTTTGAAAGCCGGTTCATGCACGTCGAAGAATTGCGCCGGATGGGGGCCGCTATCCGAGTGGAAGGCAATCGATTGGTTGTGACGGGACGACAGAATCTCACCGGAGCTCCGGTGATGGCTTCAGACCTCCGTGCCAGCGCAGGCCTCATCGTTGCCGGTCTAGCCGCCGAGGGGGTAACCAGAGTGCAGCGGGTGTACCATCTCGACCGGGGGTACGATCGAATCGAAGAGAAGCTGCGAACGTTGGGCGCCTTAATCGAACGCCGCAAGACGGCTCAGGCACAGTAGGCAGCTTAGAGGGTGCGATGCTGACAATTGCCTTGCCAAAAGGAAAGCTCATTGAGTCCGCCTTGGAATTATTCCGTCGGGCCGGCTATGAATGTGCCGGGTTGTCCAGTGATAGCCGTCGCCTCGTATTCGTCTTCCCCGAGATCGATACCACGTTTTTGATCGTCCGACCCAGTGACGTCCCGACCTACGTGGAATACGGGGGGGCGGACGCCGGAATCGTCGGCAAAGACGTCCTGATGGAGCAGGAGAGTGACGTCTATGAGCCATTGGATTTGGGGTTCGGAGCGTGTAGAATCTCGGTTGCCGCACTACGGGGAGAGGCATCGCGCGAGCGGTTGTCGTCCAAAATCCGCGTCGCCACCAAGTACCCCAAGGTTACCGAGCGGTTTTTCAATCAGCGGGGCGTCCCGGTCGAAGTCATTAAGTTATACGGCTCGATCGAGCTGGCCCCTATGGTGGGCCTGGCCGATCGGATCGTTGATCTGGTCGAAACCGGCAGTACGCTCAAGGCCCACGATCTCGTCGAGGTGGAAGTGATCGCCCAATCGACGGCGCGCTTTATCGTCAATCGAGCGAGTCTGCGACTGAAACACGAACCGCTCATGGAGTTGATCCGCAGGCTCCGGGCGGCAATCGCGAACCGGGCTCTAGTGTCCAGCAACGGTCGTCGGTCGACCGCACGCAAGGGCAGGAGAAGGGCGGGGCGCGCATGAAGGTTGTCACACAAGCAGATCGCAGCTTCCTTGCCACTTTGAAGAAGGCAGCACTACGGGGTCAGGTGGCCGGTGCGGCAGTAGAGAAAAAGGTTCGCACGATCCTGCAGGCCGTTGAGCGCGGAGGGGACAAAGCGGTCCTACGCTACACGAAACAATTCGACAAGGTCTCGCTCAAGCCCGATGCGCTACGTGTGACACCAGAGGAAATCAAGAACGCCTATTTCCACATCCGGAAGGATGAAGGCGATGCGCTTCGACTCGCGTCGCAACGGATTACCGCATTTCATGAACGCCAACGGACCAAGACTTGGATGTACCAGGACAACGATGCCACTCTTGGGCAGGTTGTCACGCCGGTTGATGCGGTTGGCGTGTATGTGCCGGGTGGCAAGGCTGTCTACCCGTCATCGGTGCTGATGTGTGCAATTCCGGCGAAGGTCGCCGGTGTGGAGCGCATCGTGATGGTCACGCCGCCGCAAAAGGGCTGCATTAATCCCTATCTACTCGTGGCTGCCGATATTGCCGGAATTACCGAGATCTATCGGGTCGGCGGAGTCCAGGCCGTTGCCGCGCTCGCCTATGGGACGAAGACCGTTGCCAAGGTGGACAAGATCGTCGGGCCGGGGAATATTTACGTTGCGACAGCCAAGCGCCTGCTCTATGGAACCGTCGGCATCGACATGATCGCGGGACCGAGCGAGCTATTGGTGGTCGCCGATGACGAAGCCAAGCCAGCGCATATTGCGGCTGATCTGCTCTGTGAAGCCGAGCATGACGAAGATGCGCAGGTCTTCCTCGTGACGACATCCGAACGATTGGCTAAAGACGTGTCGAAGTTGATCGAGAGTCAGTTGAAAGGGCTCCAACGTGAAAAGATCGCCTCGAAGGCGATTGCGCGTCATTCCGTCGCGTTTGTCGTCACGACCATGGAAGAAGCCATCGACGTGGCGAACGAAATCGCCCCAGAGCACTTGACGCTCTCGGTGGACAATCCTTTCGACTATTTGGAAAAAGTGCGGCATGCCGGAGCGCTCTTCTTGGGCCGCTATACCCCGCCATCGGTTGCGGATTATGTGGCGGGCCCCAATCATGTCTTGCCGACCGGCGGCACCGCGCGATTTTTCTCGCCGCTGTCGGTGAACGATTATGTGAAGGTCAGCAATATCATTCACTACACGAAGCAGGAGCTGGCGAAGGTGAAAGATCCGTTGTTCCGATTGGCCCAAATCGAAGGGTTTGACGCGCATGGGAAGTCGGCCCAGAGCAGGTTCTCATGAAGAAGAACGGATCGGCTCCGCGACAAGCGAGCATTCAACGCACCACCAAAGAAACCGACATCCGCGTCGAGTGGACGCTTGACGGCGGCGGGCAGGGGAAGATCGACACCGGCATCCGGTTTTTCGACCACATGCTGGAGTTGCTTTCGAAGCACGGGTTCTTCGACCTGACGGTGCAGGCAAAGGGCGACATCGACATTGACGAGCACCACACGGTCGAAGATGTCGGGATCGTTATGGGCCAAGCGTTGCGCCAGGCGCTCGGTGAAAAGGCGGGCATCAAGCGATTCGGGTTTGCCTCAGTCCCGCTCGACGAAACACTGGCGCAGGTGACAGTCGACCTCAGTGGGCGGCCTTACCTTGTCTACAACGTCAAGTTGACCGACCGGAAGATCAAATCGTTCGATCTCGGTCTGTTCGAGGATTTCTTCCAGGCCTTCGTCACCCACGGTGGACTCAACTTGCATGTGAACCTCTTGTACGGTCGCAACCCGCACCACATCATGGAAGCCATTTTCAAAGCGCTGGCCAAGGCCCTGGATCAGGCCACGATGCTGGAAGAGCGGCTGGCGGGTAGGGTCCTCTCGACCAAGGGAATGTTGTAGCCTTCCGCAGGTCCCGTCGTAGCGAACAGCCCCACCGTGCTCACTCCACCCATCCCCCAGTGGGTCCCTTCCGTTGCGCGCGCTGGGGCGCCCGCTTGGCACCACCCGCTAACTCTAGAGGGAGGCGGATAGGCAGTAGAACTCAAGATTGAGTTGAATGAGCGGGCGGGTTTTAGAAGGAGCCTGCCCGTTTCCTTATCCAATGTAGCGTGCGGATTGAGGAAAAAAGGATGTGTTCTCCGGAAGGCCTATGGATCTGCATACCGCACGAAAAGTTGAAGCTGATAGTTGCCTCGATCAGAAGCATAGGTGCGTCCAGTTCTTGAGAACCCAAGCTTCGCAAGTATAGCGGCCATAGCCACGTTATCGACTCGTGTAGTAGCAAACACTCCTCTTCCGTCTGCTTGCGAAAATGCGAGCTGGCAAAGCCTACGTGCCAAGCCTTGATTTCTGGCGCTGGGCAAGACGAACACGTATCCTAGCTCGAAAGGCAACTCGTTGGTATTCAAGGATACTGCCGTCTTGGATTCAAGCTTCTTGCGGTGGCTTGGCAAAGGGTTCTTTAGTGCAGCTACTCCAACTAGACATGAATCCTGCCGTCCAAAGACCAGACACTTTGCATTTCGCACATTCCGTTCGAGCGCAATGTTCCCGACTTCATTGCCGGCCCGTACCAATGAGATGAAATCCAGAATATCAGTTTTCGAGAAGCCTCCGGGTGGATTGACGGTAAGAATTTGAGCTGATCCCATAATGTTCGGGTTAAGATTTTCATTCAAGGCGTTTCTGGAACAGTTGGCGTCCGAGGTTTAAGGATGGAAGGCGTCTCGAGTTTCGGCAGCTCCCTTGGGAGTGACGGGGGTGCTGACTCTTCTTTCTGTGGTGCCAGGGAGGATGGAGGCTTTGGTTGAGGGGGAGGTGCTGAGACGAATGGACCATCTAAAATTTGCGTGATGCAATCATCCTTCTTCCCCTTTTTACAGCACGTTTGGCAAACATAAAAAAACCATCAGGTCTGATGCAGGGATGTGGATCGTTGCACAGCTCTGCGCATCGCAAGCCTGAGCACTGCCATTCAGCAAAAGCGTTGCCTGGGTTAAAGACAGCCACCCGTATCAGAATCAAGAAGGCCATGATTATTTCCAGTTGGCCTTGGTCTCATATCGCTTTCGATAAAAACCAGTCAAAGGGTTAAGAAACAAAACCGTGCCAGGAATAGTTTATCAGCACTCGGAGGAATAAGAAATTGGGCCTTGGATCATTTCCTGATGCCTTCTACAAGGGCGACAGGTTGGCGCAAGTCTTCCGCGAGTATTGGTCTCGAAGAAGTGGGCATTATGAACGTACTTGTTGTGCGGGTATGATAACAGGTTTCGCACGGTAGGGTCTCGGGCGTTGTCGTATCGAAAAATGGGTGCCGTTCGCCGCTCCGTGCTGATAGGAGTATTTGAGCGTGAATGATTAGATATGGTGTCGGGCACCGCTTCAATGGCTAGAGTTCATCAAGTAGAGGCAGAATTTCTCGCGCGCCATGGATGATGCGGTAGACCAACACCGTCTTCCCGCGCACTTTGTAGAAAATCAAATAGTCCCCCACAACCAGGACTCGATAGCCCATTCTCGCAAGTTTGGTGTCGGACGGCACTCTCCCGAGAAACGGATGTCTCCGCAGTCCCTGCAATCGCTTTTCGATCTGATCCATAATGGTGTGTGCCGCTGACAGATTCTCCGCTGCGAGATACTCGATAATGCCCAGGAAATCCTGCTCGGCAATGGAGAGGAGCCGAAGGGCGAACTTACTTGTTCGCACGGAGGCGAGCCCTCAGATCCTTCATGACACGACTGAGCGAGCGCCCACGATCGCCGGAGGCCACCTGTGCCTCGGCGACGGCAAGCTTTTCGTACAATTCGAGCCGCCGCTCCATCTTTCCATAATGCGCCAGCGACATGAGTACCATATCTCCTTCCCCGTTCTTGGTAATGAAGACAGGTTCGTCGCTGTTGTGGACCAACTCGGAAAGGCTGTTGGCCTTGTTTCTCAGGTCGGAAATCGGTTTGATGATCGGCATGGAATCCTCCGTTGACAACTATCATTAAAAGCACTTTATCATGATAGATCGGTTCCTGGCCATGGACATCGTCGTCTTGTGCCGGTGTCCTCGTTCTTAGCGAGCGCGACAGATGACAGTGACAGGATTGCCCAGGTTGCGGTATTGTAACGTCTCCCTAAGGGTGGATGACCTACATGATTGCGATCATCGACTACGGCATGGGCAACTTGCGGAGTGTCCACAAGGCCTTCGAGGCGGTGGGGCACCAGGCGATCGTCACGCGCGATGCGGCGTCGATCAAGAACGCCACCCACGTCGTGCTGCCCGGCGTGGGTGCTTTTGGTGATTGCATGGCAAACCTGGCTCGCCATGGATTGATCGATCCCGTCCTGGAGACAATCCAATCAGGGAAACCGTTCCTGGGAATTTGCCTCGGGCTTCAGCTGCTGTTCACAGAAAGCGAAGAGTTCGGGACCCATAAGGGTCTCGGCATCATCCCCGGTCGGGTCCGGCGATTTGCGACCGATCATGCGCTGAAAGTTCCGCACATGGGGTGGAATCAGGTCAACGACCAACGAAAGTGTCCATTATTCGAAGGGATTGCAGACGGGTCCTATTGGTACTTTGTTCACTCGTATTTCGTGGATCCTAACGACAAGCAGATCGCCGCCACGACGACGACCTACGGCATTCCGTTCGTGTCGAGTATCTGGAAAGACAATATTGTAGCCTGCCAGTTCCATCCGGAAAAGAGCCAGGCGGTTGGGCTGCGATTAATCAAGAATTTTGGAGCATGGAAATGATCGAACCGAGCACCAAGTGTTGGGCGATGCTCGCGGCGGGACTCACTGCGCTGATCACAGTGGGCTGCAGCGGGGACAAAGTCACGACGAAGTCATCTGCGGAATTACCTCGATATCAGGTGCGTAAGATGGCACTGGTGCCGTTCACCTCGATTACAACGCCGCAGGTGCGCGATCAAGGCGATCCGTATTTCTCAACGCCTCAGAGCGTCCGTGGGTCCGAAATGTCCTTCTCCATTCCGTCGAATGTGGAGCCGCCACCCCAGCAAACCGTCATAGTACCAGGCTACGCAGCAGAGAAGGTGACCCAATTGTTCTGGAAGCGCCTTCAATCCCGAGAGGGTGTTGAGGTATTACCTCTCGGCGATTCGACCAAGGCCTTGTCGACGGATGAGAAACTCGCCAAGGCTACGCCGGAGACAGTCGCTGCCACTGTGGCGAAACGACTGAAGGCCGATGCGGCATTGATCGGCCTCGTGTCGGTGTTTCAGGAGCGGGTCGGCGGCCGATTCGGGGCGAGTCCCCCAGCGTCCGTCGGCTTCGAGGTAAAAGCCGTGGCGGCGGACGGACAGGTGCTATGGGTTGGTAATTACTACGAGCGGCAGCGGCCCATGACTGAGGACTTCCTCGGTTTTCTGCAACGATGGGGGATGTTCGTGACGGCGGAGGAACTCGCGCGATTTGGTGTCGATGAGATGTTGAAAGAATTTCCGTTTGGTGCTGGAGGAGAGTAACCACGTGCTTGTGATTCCTGCGATTGATTTGAAGGACGGCCGTTGTGTCCGGTTGTGCCAGGGCGATATGGCGACGGAGACGGTGTATGCGGAGGACGTGTCGGCTGTTGCGTGGAAGTGGCAACAGGGCGGGGCAACCGTGATCCATGTGGTCGATCTCAACGGAGCGGTCGATGGCGAACCTCAAAATGTGCCGCAGATCGAAGCCGTCATCAAGGCGGTGAGCGTGAAGGTGCAGGTGGGCGGAGGGATCAGGACAATCGACACGGTGCGTCGCTATCTCAACGGCGGTGTGTCGCGCGTGGTGCTTGGAACAGCGGTGTTGACGGATCGGAAGTTTCTTGAACAAGCGTGTAAGGAATTCCCACGCCGCATCCTGCTGGGACTCGATGCTCGCGACGGCAAGGTAGCGGTGAGGGGTTGGAGAGCGGTCTCGGGTACCAACGCTGTTGATCTACTCAAAGACGTGTCAGGGTGCGAGATCGGTGCGGTGATCTATACCGACATCTTGCGGGACGGGATGCTCGGTGGTCCTAATCTCGCCGCGTTGATAGAAGTGGTTGAGTATTCGCCATTCCCGGTTATCGCGTCGGGCGGTATCACGCGGGTCGATGACCTTCTCGCGATCAGATCACTTGGTCCCAAGATAGAAGGGGCGATCGTCGGCAAAGCCCTCTACGATGGAAAGCTGGATTTTCGGACCGCTATCGCGGCCCTCCATGACCCGTAAGGCGGAAGGGGTGAGGTATGGGGTGAGTGCCCGAATAGAGTCGTGTTGTTCACGTTTCGCGCTTCGTGGGTTGTTATGTTGACCAAGCGCATTATTCCCTGCCTCGATGTCAAAGATGGCCGCGTGGTCAAGGGTGTGAGCTTCGTGAATCTCCGTGATGCGGGTGATCCGGTCGAAGTCGCGGCGGCCTACGATCGCGAGGGGGCGGACGAACTGTGCTTTCTCGACATTACAGCCTCGCATGAAAACCGGAAGACGATCATCGATGTCGTCGAACGGACGGCCGCGCGTGTATTCATACCGGTAACGGTCGGCGGCGGAGTGCGGACGCTCGATGACATTCGGGCTCTATTGAACGCTGGGGCAGACAAGGTCAGCATCAACACGGCGGCGGTGCAGCGGCCCGAGTTCGTGAGAGAAGCGGCACAGCGGTTCGGCACGCAATGCATCGTAGTGGCGATCGACGCGAAGCGGGGGCTGGCGCCCGGTCGGTGGGAAGTCTTCACGCATGGTGGACGGAAATCGACGGGGCTCGACGTGGTCGAATGGGCCAAGAGGATGGAAGGTTATGGCGGGGGCGAGATCTTGTTGACCAGTATGGATCAGGACGGCCAGCAAAGTGGCTATGATCTCGGTTTGACGGCCGCCGTGTCCGGAACAGTCTCGATTCCAGTGATTGCGTCGGGGGGAGTCGGGACGCTTGAGCACCTCTATGACGGGTTTGCCCAGGGGAAAGCAGATGCGGTACTAGCCGCTTCGATTTTCCACTTCCGAACCTTTACGATTCCGCAGGCGAAGGCATATTTGAGCGAGCGCGGTATCCTAGTACGATCTGAGCGCGCAGCACAGGCGACATGACCTCATGAGCCAGACCATTATGGAGGGCTTCAAGTTCGACGACCAAGGCCTTGTCCCGGCCGTCATTCAGGATTGGCTGGACGGGACGGTACTCATGCTCGGCTATATGAACCAGGAGGCGATTGCGAAGACGCTCGCCACGAAGTCGGTACACTTCTGGAGTCGGTCGCGCAAGAAGCTCTGGGAAAAAGGTGAAACGTCGGGCCATAAACTTCACGTGAAGGAACTCTTCGTCGACTGCGACCATGACACCATTCTGGTGAAAGCCCACCCGATCGGGCCAACGTGTCACACGGGCGAACGTGCCTGTTTCTTTTCAAGGCTCGACGAGCAGGGCCGGATCGCTGGGCCGAAGACACAGGACGCTTTCGGGGGAATTCTCGAAGGGGTCCTGCGCACGATTCGGGATCGCCGCGCGAATCCGCAAGCCGGTTCCTACACGACGAAGTTGTTCGAGGGAGGTCACGACAAGATTCTCAAGAAAGTCGCGGAAGAAGCCGGAGAAGTGTTGCTCGCGTCAAAAGCTGGCAAGAGGGAGGAGATCGTCTACGAAATAGCTGATCTGTTTTTTCACACGTTGATGGTCCTGGGCTATCACGATGTGGCGCTCCAGGAGATTTACCAGGAATTGGGGAAGCGGTTCGGCAAATCCGGACTCAGGCCGGAGAAGTAAGAGAAGGAGGCTGGAGTGAGCTCCTGTATCTTCTGTCGGATCATCGAAGGAAGCATCCCTGCCAAGATGGTATATGAGGACGAACACACCTTTGCGTTTGACGATGTCAACCCGCAAGCTCCAGTTCATACCCTGGTTGTTCCCAAGCGACACGTGGAGTCCGTGAAAGACCTGGGTGAATCCGACGAGGCGCTGATGGCTCGGCTGTTGCTGACCTGCGCTCGAGTCGCGAAGGACAAGGGACTCTCTGAACGCGGTTTTCGTCTCGTTGCGAACACGGGACGAGATGGAGGGCAGACAGTGTTCCACCTGCATTTCCATGTCATGGGTGGGCGTCACATGACCTGGCCTCCCGGCTGACCGACTCCCTCCGCAATTGACAGGCTTCAAACCCGTCTGTTAGGCTGCTGGATCAATCTTTTCGATTACTTATGCGAACGACCGGTCCGGCCACGCCGGCGGGTGGGAAAGGGCTTCGACTCTCATGGGCCGTGGTTTGATTTCTGACGAGATGATCGATCAGATCAGGGACCGGGTCGATATCGCCGAGATTGTCAGTCAACACGTCTCCATGACCAAAGCGGGCCAGAACTTCAAGGGCCGCTGTCCCTTTCATCTGGACAAGACCCCTTCCTTCACTGTGAGCCCGTCAAAGCAGATCTTTCATTGTTTTGGCTGCGGCGCAGGCGGCAGTGTGTTTACCTTTCTGACTCGGATCACCGGTGCGAGTTTTCCGGAAGTCGTGCGGGACCTTGGCCGGAAGGTGGGGGTCGAAATCCAGGAGACAACCGGGTCCGGTCTGCAGACGGCGCAACTCGCGCGGATCGAACAGGTGAATCAGGCGGCAGCTGCCTGGTTTCAAAAGCATCTTCAAAGCGAAAAGACCGGAGAGCCGGCCAGGCGCTATCTGGCAGAGCGCGGGATTCATGAGGCCACGATCGCGCGATTCCAAATCGGGTCGGCTCAGACCGAATGGGACAGCCTGGTGAAGGCCCTTACAGCGCAAGGTATGGCCGAAAGCGACCTTGTTGCAGCCGGTCTGGTGGTCGCGCGTGATCAGGCCGGTGGCGGGTCGCGGAAGGGATCGACCGGGTTTTACGACCGGTTCCGGGCTCGCGTGATGTTTCCCATCACCGATCTGCGGAAACGGATCGTTGGCTTCGGGGGTCGCACCCTAGGCGACGGGACACCGAAATATCTCAATTCTCCCGATACAGCGCTCTTCAGAAAGGGGCAGACCTTGTTCGCCCTGGATCAGGCCCGGGATGCGATCGCGCGGACGAAGACCGCCATCGTCGTCGAGGGCTACTTTGACGCGATCGCGCTTCATCAGGCCGGGGTTACGCATACGGTCGCGACACTAGGTACCGCCCTGACTCCTGAACATATTCAGGTCCTGCGGCGGTTTGCCGTCAACGTGGTGTTACTGTTCGATCCTGATGCGGCAGGCGTGCGGGCTGCGCTGAGAGGGTTGGATCTCTTTGTGAATAGTGGTCTGGGCGTCAAAGTCATTACGCTTCCATCTGGAGATGATCCCGATACCTTTGTACGGAGGGAGGGGCCCGGCGCGTTTGCCCGGTTGGAAGAACTCGCCCCGAGCCTCCTGGACTACGCGCTCGACCATAGTATGAAAAAGGCCGAAGCCGGCTCCTTGGAAAGTCGTATCCGCAGCGTGGATGAAGTGCTGCGCATTCTTCAAAAGAGCGGGCATCCGATTGAACGGGAGGAGCGCATAAGGGTCGTGGCGGAACGGTTGGGGATCAATCAATCTCGCCTGATCGAGCGGTATCCGGCGCTTTTGATTCAGCAGAAAAAACGTGTTGCGGCTCCACGAGATCAGACCAACCAGGGCTCATCGTTTCCCGACTTCAAGGGGTTGGCGGAGGAACGGGATCTCGTCTTGCTGCTGTTGCACGGCAAGTTGTCGCCGGCCGATGTTCGACGCTTGAGGCCGGAATTGTTTACGGTTACGGCGTGCCGAAAGCTCGTGCACTTGGCGCTCGCGCATCTGGATAGGGACGGACGCATCGGTGTCAGGCCGTTATTGGATGCGGCGGTGGATGATCCAGAATGCGGCGCGTTGGCGACGGAGTTGTCGCTTCGCGACGATCATTTTGATGATGCGCCGGCGCACATCAAGGCCTGTTTGGAGTGTCTTGACCGAAAGCGAGCGGAGCAGGAGCTTCGAGACCGCATCGCCCAACTGAAGGCGGCTGAGCGTGAGGGACGGGTGGAAGACGCGCGTGCCCTGAACGTGCAGGTCAACGAATTGCGAATGAAGAAAGCTGGCATGCCGGCCGCCGGTGTCGTTTCATTGGTAAAGGAGTAGTCATGCCGAAACAAGAGTTGCTCGGTGAGGTGAAGAAACTGATTATGATCGGAAGAGAAAAAGGCTTCCTCACCTATGACGAACTCAACAACACCTTGCCTGCTGAAGTGGTGTCCTCGGATCAATTTGCCAGCATCATGACGATGTTCGGTGAGATGGATATCGAGATTGTCGATGCGCCGGAAGGTGGGCGAGCCCAGAAACGGTCCGGGCGTGGTGAGGCGAGCGAGGACGGTGAAGAGGCGGATACGGAAGCGGAGACGGAGGCGGAGGAAGAGAACGAAAAGCCGATCGACCTGACTCCTGGGGCCCTGAGCCGTACGGACGATCCCGTGCGACTCTATCTCAAGGAGATGGGCAGCGTGGCGCTGCTCAGCCGCGAGGGCGAAATCGAGATCGCCAAGAGGATTGAAGAGGGCAAGAAAGACATCGCTGCGGTGATCTACGGCATGCCCATGACGATCGAGTTCGTCCTGGCCTTGCGGGATCAGCTCAAGAACGGGAAGATCGATGTGCGTGAGATCGTGCCGGTGCAGGAAACCGAGGAAGAGTTCGAAGAAGATCAGCAGCCGGTCGAGCGGGATTATGAGGAGTTGCGCGTCAAGACGTTGGACGCCTTGAACGCGGTTCGAAAAGTGTCGCTGACGTTGAAGACGCTCGCGGAGAAGGGCAAGCACCTCGGCAGTGATGCGGTGAAGCAAAAGAAGCTCAAGAAGCAGTTCGATCTGGTACGACAGCAGGTGGTGGACAAGATCGAGTCGGTGAATCTTCACGGGGTGCTCAAAGATCGGATGGTGCGGCGTGTCCGTGATCTCGCGATCCAGTTTCGGGCGGCTGAACGCGAGGCCATGAGTTGCCAACGACGAATCGGAGTCGGCGGAGAAGCAGGCGCGGAACTGCTCAGGAAGCTGTGCAGGAGCCGCAAGGATTTCTTGGCGGTGAAGCGGAAAACGGGAGCGTCGGAAGAGGCCTTGGTGGAGATTAAAAAAGTCTATCAAGTCGCCAGGACCAGAATACGCCAGCTAGAGACCGAGGAAGCGCTGGTTCCTGCCGAGGAGATCAAGGATGCGGTTAAACATCTCGATGTCGCCGAGGAAAAAGTCAAGCATGGCAAGGCCGAATTGGTCGAAGCGAACCTGCGTCTGGTCGTCAGCATCGCCAAGAAGTACACGAACCGGGGATTGCAGTTCCTCGATCTGATTCAGGAAGGAAACATCGGGTTGATGAAAGCTGTGGACAAGTTCGAGTACAAGCGCGGCTACAAGTTCAGCACCTATGCCACATGGTGGATCCGGCAGGCGATCACACGGGCTATTGCCGACCAAGCCCGAACGATTCGGATTCCGGTCCACATGATTGAAACGATCAATAAGCTCATTCGAACTTCAAGGCATCTCGTTCAGAAATTGGGTCGTGAACCGCTGCCGGAGGAGATCGCCGAGCGCATGGATTTGCCGCTGGACAAAGTTCGGAAAATCCTCAAGATCGCGCGTGAGCCAATTTCGCTCGAGACTCCTATCGGCGAGGAAGAGGACAGCCATCTGGGAGACTTCATTGAGGACAAGAGAGCCGTGTCTCCGCTGGAAGCCGCCATTCGCTATGATCTGCAACGACAGATCAATGGTGCGCTTGAGACGCTGACCCCGCGCGAGGAGAAGGTGTTGCGCAAGCGGTTCGGCATCGGAGAAGCCACCGACCATACGCTGGAAGAAGTGGGGCAGGACTTCGAAGTGACGCGCGAGCGTATCCGGCAGATCGAAGCCAAGGCCTTGAGGAAGTTGCGGCATCCAAGCCGCAGCAAGAAGCTCAGAAGTTTCGTTGAGAGTCTGTAGGTCCCGGGTGGGTGCCGCCTGATTTGACTCCGTCTGGAGGTCAGCCTAGAATCGATGACCCGCATGGCGTTATGGCGGCGTAACTGGTGTCATCAAGAGCACCTGATCGGGCCCATAGCTCAGGTGGTTAGAGCGGCTGACTCATAATCAGCTGGTCCTAGGTTCAAGTCCTAGTGGGCCCACCAGGCCGAGAGTGTGCCAGGCGCTCCCTCAGATGACGCGGTTCCGCCCAGAGAGAAAGGACACGTTGAATCAAAAGCTCTCTCCACTCATCGAATTGCAAAAAGTCGATCTCCGTATAATCGAGATCAATGAGTTCCGTCGAAAAATCCCCGAACGTCTTCATGCCGTCGAACTCCCACTTCGAGACGCCACACAGCTTCTGAGCAGTACGACGGCCGCCGTTGAGGTAGCGGTCAAAGAGCGGCGTTCCTATGAGAAAGATCTGGAAGTACACGAGGCGCAGACGGACAAGATGAAGTCGCGCTTGTCGGAATTGAAAACGAATAAGGAATATCAGGCGCATCTGTTTGAGATCGAACTAGCGAACAAGAAACGCGGAGACATTGAAGAGAACATTCTCGTCTGTATGGAAAAGATTGATCAACTGCAGCGCACGGAGAAGGAAATTCAGGAAAAGGTAAGGAGCTTGGAGACCGTATTTGCTCAGGAGAAAAAGGTGCTTGACCAACAGGATCACGCACTTGCCGCAGAACTGGCACAATTGGAAGCGCGGCAGAGAGAGGCGTCGGCGCAAGTGGAGAAGAGTCTCCTGGAGCGGTATAAGCAGATTAAGGCGGCGCGAAAAGATCAGGCCCTCGCGGCGGTTCGCGGCGGAATCTGTGGCGGCTGCCGTCTCCAAATTCCTCCGCAGCTCATTGCTGAAGTCAAACGCTCCGAGGATCTCCATGTGTGCCCCTACTGCCGCCGGATGTTGTATTGGGAGGGGGAACCGGTCGTGGAAGCTCCGTCCGTGTCCGGAAGCAAGTCGGCGGACCTTGAGGTCGGGGAATCGGTCTAATCCGCATTATTCATGACGGTTCGTCGCGAAATCGTCGAGTCGCGTTGCGAGACGGGCAAGCACAGCCGTGAAGGAGGGAGGCGTACTCGTGCAGTACGTTGACCGACTGAGGGGCGAGCACACTCGCCGGGACGCCGGGCCGACCCGCGTCCAGGCGCGTCGCCCCCGCGCTTGCGAGGTCGAGCGCCCTTCGTTTAATCTTGGCGCGAGGGGGAGTCACCTTCTGGTTCTCCAGCAACCTTCTGAATCAATGCTTATCGGCGATTGCCGCAGAAGCGTTCATGGATAATGCGGATTAAGTCAGGCCCGCCAGCACGGCTTGTGTGGTTTTGAAGTGCAGTTTGGCCACCGAGTCCAGTCGTTCCCGTCCATGTTTTTTGATTACCATGCGTGCGGCGAGCTCGACTGCCGGTGAGGCGCCTTTCGGCAGCGCGGTGCCGACCTCGTCGGAGAGGCGCTTCAGGCGTAGCAGGAACTCAGCCCGAGCCAGAATCGAGGCGGCCGCTACGGCCAAGTCTGATTCCGCTTTGGTCCGCTGCTCCAGGACGATCTTCCGTCCCTTTTCTTGAAGAGCGTTCAAGATAAATCGCTCGTCGCCGAACTGGTCGGCGATGGCTCGGCCGCACGATACCTGTTCGAGGAGATTCTCCAGCGCACGGGCGTGGCCCCAGGCGAGGAGACGATTGAGGTTCCTGATCTTTGCATACAGTTCGTTATATTTGTGCGGTCCGATGGCAACGATGCTGTGAGGGCAAATCGTGCAAATGTCGGGCGCCATTTCCAGAATACGGCCGTCGGAAATCTTCTTGCTGTCCCGCACCTCCATGATGGCCAATTCGCCCTGAGTGGTCACGTCGACAAATACGGCAGCGATGACGAGGGGGCCGAAGTAGTCCCCTTTCCCGGATTCGTCGATGCCAATGCGTTCAATCGCGCGTGGTGGACGTCGTGGAGTCACGGGCTCATCCTCCCTCTAGAAAATGTTCCTAGGGCGCGGTAATCTACTCAATCATATGCAGGGTGGTCAATCGATCATGATCAAATTGTCTGGATGCGCTTTTGCAGGAGGATTGATGACGAGAACTCGACGACGCGTGATGGGGTCCGTTGTCGTGCTCAGCCTCGTGGTGGGAGTTCTTGGCCTAGCCGGATGTGAAACCAATCCCTATACGGGGCGCCAGCAGTTGTTGATGTCATCGGTCGGTCAAGAAATGCAGATGGGCGCACAGGCGTATGCTCAGATCAAAAGCGATCCGAAAATGAAACAGTCTCAAGATCCCCGAGAGATCGAGCCGGTGAAACGGGTTGCGGCGCGGATCATCGAAGCGGCCAAACGATCAAAGTACGCGGAGATGGCAAAGCAGTTTCAGTGGGAGGTGTCGGTGATCAAGGATGACAAGACAGCCAATGCCTTTGCGCTTCCGGGCGGAAAGATGGCTGTCTACACCGGCATTTTCCCTGTTGCAAAAACAGAGGCCGGTTTGGCAGCCGTGATGGGCCATGAGGTGGTGCACGCATTGGCTCGTCATGGAGCGGAGCGGATGAGCCAGGGGCAACTCACCAATGTGGCGGTGCAGGCGGCAGGCGCCGCAGTCGGAGCCAGTGGCGGGGGCCCGCTCTTGGGACAGGCCACCATGGCTGCTTTAGGGGTCGGCGCCCAAGTCGGCGTGTTGCTTCCCTTTAGTCGGAAGCATGAATCGGAGGCCGACTACGTGGGGATTCTCTTAGCGGCGGACGCTGGTTATGACCCACGTGAGTCTGTCGCGCTCTGGGAGCGGATGGCGCAGTTATCCCGTGGTGGAGGGCCGGCCGAGTTTATGTCGACCCATCCAAGCCATGGAGCCAGAATCGAGCAATTGAAGGCCTGGATGCCGGAAGCCATGGCAATCTACCAGACCAAAGCCGCAGTTCCTCCTGCCGCTTTACCGGCAGTGGGGGAGCGGTAGACCGTCGTCGACCCACCCATCATGTGAGAGCCGGAATGCATCCCCTGGTTGCTCAGAAGTTAGCAGAAATCCTTGTAAATTAAACTGTTCTTCCCTCTCTCCACCCCCCCATCCGAATAGGGTGTCCTTCCCTTTGCAGGATTGGTTCTTTCGCGATCCTATGCGACAGTTGCACTGCGAATTCCGAAAAAGGAGGCATCCATGGAGAGTCGATATAGCGCACGGGTTCCCGTTGAATGTTCCGTAGTGTTTGCGGGTGAGGCCTTAATCGGTGAAGGGCGTGTCGTCGACGTCTCCTTGCCTGGCTGCCTGATGGAAAGTCCTGAAGCCGTAAAACCTGGCGACTATGTCCAGCTGAAGCTATTCCTCCCAGATCAAGGGCCCGCGATCAGGGTGCCGCTTGCGGTCGTTCGTTGGGCTCAAGGCAGTCGGGTCGGTGTCGAGTTTATTCGCTCCTCAGAGGATGACCAGATACGTCTCACACGCTTTGTCCGACGGCATCGGCGACGAGCCTCAGTCCTCAAGTGGGAGGGCGGGATTGAAATTCTGTCAGCTGCTGGGGATTAAGGAGTAGGCAATCCTACTCGTCGATGTTCTTGCCACAACCTACCATCATTCTTTATACTGAGCGTGCGTGGGTGTGAAGACCGGGTGATCGCTCGATGCTTCTGGTATCGGGAGGAAAGTCCGGACTCCATGGGCAGGGCGCTGGGTAACTCCCAGGCGGAGCAATCCGACACCAGCACCACAGAAATCAAACCGCCGATGGCTAAGGCGACGGGATCCCATTTGGTCGCTGCAGCTCAGGTAAGGGTGAAACGGTGGGGTAAGAGCCCACCGCGGTGATGGCGACATCGCTGGCACGGTAAGCGTCGCCCGGTGCAAGACCAAATAGGAAGACGCCTGCAGGGCTCCTCGCGAGTCTTGCAAATCGACTGGCCCGGTTGAGGTCTTCGGGTAGGTCGCTTGAGGTTCGAGGTAACTCGAACCCCAGAGAAATGATCATCCATGCGAAGAAGGTCACTTCTTCGCGGGACAGAATCCGGCTTACAGGTCTTCCCGCCCACGCCTTTCCCCCTTTGAACTGACAACGCTTCTCCGATGGTATTCATCTCCCGGTATCTGTGACAGAGAAGAGATCCAGGGTGTGATCCTCTCCACTTCGTTCTCAAACTGGTCTTCAGAGATCCTATTGACGCTTCCAAACCAGGATGGTAGGATCTCGCATCTTTCCCATTGATTTTTCAGAACTTTCTGAAAGATCATAAGGTTGTGCTGTTTCTGTAAGGCGCGCTAGTTCTGGTATCAAAGGGCTAGTTGAATTCTAGTATCGTGCCCTATCTATGGTTAGAGGGAGGGTTTGTCATGAAACTTAGCGGTGCCGAGATCTTCATCGAATGCCTCAAGCGGGAAGGAGTGAAGACCGTCTTCGCGCTTCCTGGCGGGGTTGTCTTGAAGATTTTCGATACGCTCCACCAGCAGAAAGACATCGAGATTATTTTGACACGCCATGAACAGGGGGCGGGCCATATGGCCGAAGGCTATGCCAAGGCCACCGGCAAGGCGGGCGTGTGCCTCGTGACGTCCGGTCCCGGGATGACCAACGTGATTACGGCCTTGGTCGATGCGTACATGGACTCCGTGCCGCTGGTCTGTTTCAGTGGGCAAGTGCCGACAAGTTTGATTGGAAATGATGCGTTTCAGGAAGCGGACAATGTAGGGTTGAGCCGGCCCTGCACGAAGTACAACTTCCTCGTCAAGGACGTGAACGATTTGGCCATGACGATCAAAGAGGCCTTTTACATTGCGATGACCGGCCGTCCCGGACCGGTGCTGGTCGATATCCCGAAAGACGTGTCAATGGCAAAAGCGGAGTTCAGCTATCCGAATTCCGTGTCGATCCGCGGGTATAACCCAACGTACGAAGGCAATAAGTGGCAGATCAAGCAGGCTGCTGAGGCGATTACCAAGGCCAAGAAGCCGATTCTCTATGTGGGCGGCGGTGTGGTGTTCTCCGGCGCCTCGCAGGAATTGCTCGAATTGGCTGAGATGACGCAGATTCCGGTCGACATGACTCTGATGGGCCTTGGCGCGTTTCCCGGTGAGCATCCCCTCTCCATGGGAATGATGGGGATGCACGGTACCTATCAGGCAAATATGGCGGTGCATTACTCCGATCTCGTGATTGCGGTCGGGGCGCGGTTCGACGATCGGGTGACCGGCAAAGTGTCGGAGTTCTGTCCCTACGCCAAAATCATTCACATCGACATCGATCCGACCTCGATCCGAAAGAACATCAACGTCGACATTCCGATCGTCGGCGATTGCAAGACCGTGCTCCGCGAGTTGAATCAAATCCTGCGCGCGACGGTGAACGGCGAGCAGAAAGAACTCAGGAGGCCCTGGTGGGACCAGATTCACGAATGGCAGCAGGCGCACCCCCTGACGTATCACCAGGAACAGGACGGGCCGATCAAGCCGCAGCAGGTTGTGAAACGGCTCTACGAACTCACGAAGGGTCGAGACCCGATCGTCTCGACAGACGTCGGACAACACCAAATGTGGGCCGCACAGTATTTCAAGCTGGCGAAGCCGAACCGGTGGTTGACCTCAGGCGGTCTTGGCACGATGGGCTTTGGGTTCCCCGCGGCCATGGGCGCGCAAGCCGCCTTCCGCGATCGCCTCGTCCTCTGCATCGCCGGAGACGGCAGCATTCAGATGAATATGCAGGAGATGGCGACGGCTGTGGTGAGCAAGCTTCCGGTCAAGGTCTTCATTCTGAATAACCAATTTCACGGCATGGTGCGTCAGTGGCAGGATCTCTTCTACGACGGACGGTATGCGTCCAGCTATCTGGGTACGACGCCGGATTTCGTAAAGCTGGCAGAGGCCTATGGCGCGGTCGGATTGCGACCCAATAAGGTGGGTGATCTCGACGGCGTGCTGAAAGAGGCCGTGGCCACTGATAAACCCGTCATCGTGGATGTCCCGACCTATCCGTACGAGAACTGCTATCCGATGATTCCGGCCGGAGGCTGCAATCACGAAATGATCCTTGAAGATCCGCCGGAGTTGAAGAAGAAACTGCCTGGTGCGCACAAGGTGACGCCGGAAGATAAAGAGACGGTATTAACGGCCTAGCTGATAGCTGTCAGCTGTCGGCTATCAGCTTTGGTTTAAGATGGAACACATCATCTCAGTGACAGTCGAGAATAAGTTCGGCGTGCTTTCCCGGGTCGCTGGGCTGTTCAGCGGCCGCGGGTTTAACATTGAGAGTCTTTCGGTCGCACCCACGCTCGATCCCTCCATGTCTCAGATGACCATCGTGACTTCAGGCGATGAACGGATTATCGAACAGATCGTTAAGCAGCTCAATAAGCTGATCGATGTGATCAAAGTGGTGGATCTGAACGAGACGGAGTTTGTCTCACGGGAAACGGCGATCATCAAGGTTCATACGAAGGATGAGGATCGGGCGGAGGCGCTCAGGATCGTGGATATTTTTCGGGCGAACGTGATCGACTCCACGCCGAGCACCTACACGATCGAAGTCTCGGGAGATCCCAAGAAGATTGAAGCAATCATCAACTTGTTGCAGCCACTCGGGATCAAGGAATTAGTCCGCACCGGTCGCGTTGCCGTCGCTCGGGAACCGGTTCGTCCGGCTCTCGTGCAAGCCAAGAAGGTTGCCCGCGAGTAACCTCCCACCTGGCGCGCGTCCGGTATTCTCGCATGATACTCGTTACTGAAGGAGTACGATTATGAAGATCTACTACGATAAGGACGCAGACATTCAGCGAATTCGCGATAAGAAGGTGGCCGTCATCGGGTACGGAAGCCAGGGCCATGCGCATGCGCTGAATATGAAGGAAAGCGGCGTGAGTGTGGTGATCGGCTTGCGCGAAGGGCCGTCTTGGAAAAAGGCGGAGCAAAGCGGCCTCAAAGTCATGCCGGTGGCCGATGCAGTCAAGGCGTCCGATGTGGTGATGATTCTTGCCCCCGATGAAGCCCAAGCCGCCATCTATCGGCATGAAGTGGCGCCCAATCTTAAGCCCGGGTCATACTTGGCGTTTGGCCACGGTTTCAATATTCATTTTGGGCAGATAGTGCCGCCGGCTTCCGTGAATGTGTTCATGGTGGCTCCGAAGGGGCCGGGTCATCTCGTCCGCTCTGAGTATATGAAGGGCAGCGGGGTGCCGTGCTTGCTCGCGGTTCACCAGGATCCCAGTGGCACCACTAAGCAGGTGGCGTTAGCCTATGCGAGCGCGATCGGCGGTGGACGGGCCGGCGTCATCGAAACGAATTTTCGTGAAGAAACCGAGACCGATCTGTTCGGTGAGCAGGCGGTGCTTTGTGGAGGGCTCACTTCCTTGATCCAGGCTGGATATGAAACGTTGGTCGAGGCCGGGTATTCTCCGGAAATGGCCTATTTCGAATGTTTGCACGAAGTGAAGCTCATCGTCGACCTGATCTATCAAGGCGGGATCGCCAATATGCGGTATTCGATCAGCACGACTGCCAAATACGGCGATGTCACACGCGGTCCCCGGGTGGTGACCGAACAGACCAAGCAAGAGATGAAGAAGATTCTTGGCGAAATACAGAGCGGGCAGTTTGCCAAAGAATGGGTTCTGGAGAATCAAGCCAATCGTCCAGTCTACAACGCGCTGCTTGCCAAAGCTGAAGCACATCCTATTGAGTCCGTGGGGGCCAAGCTCCGGGCGATGATGCCCTGGCTTAAGAAGGATCAGCTCGTCGACAAGACCAAGAACTGAGGAGTAGCTGTCAGCTATCAGCCGTCGGTCCATAAAGAGTCGGCAGACTTTCGGTGGTTGCTGAGAGCTGAGGGCTAAGAGATGGCAGATCGCGCCATCGGCGTTCCGTTTGCCAAAGAAGGAATTCCCTTCATTGCGGCTCCAGCCAGCGTTACACTGTTGGCCGGGTGGCTCGACTGGCCTGTCGTGGCGGTCGGGGCTGCGCTCCTGACGCTTTTTGTGGCGTGGTTCTTCCGTAATCCGGCCAGAGTCGTGCCGCAGGGCCCGCACCTCATGGTGGCTCCCGGTGATGGGAAAGTCATTGCAATCGAAGAAGAGTTTGAGCCCCGGTTCCTCAAGGATCGCAGTATCAGGCTCACGATTTTCTTGAACGTGTTCGATGTGCATATCAACCGGGTTCCGTGCGAAGGCGTCGTACGGGATGTGCAGTATCAGCCGGGATTATTCCAGGCCGCCAACAAACCAGACGCCACGCTGAAGAATGAGCAAAATGCTTTGATGCTCGAGACTTCCAAGGGCGTGAAGGTATTGTGTGTGCAGGTAGCGGGACTCATAGCGCGCCGGATAGTTTGTTGGGTCTCTCCCGGTGATTGCGTCCAGCGGGGCGAGCGGTATGGATTGATCCGCTTTGGCTCGCGGATGGATACATTTTTGCCCATTGGGACGACCGTGAAAGTGGCAGTCGGCGATCGGGTGAAGGGTGGGGAAACCATTCTGGGCGAATTGCGATGAAGACCACCGGTTTCAAAAACTCTTTTGGGAAGGACGGAAAACGGCGCAAAGCGGCCATGCATCTTATTCCAAACCTCTTCACGACCGGCAATTTGTTCTGTGGGATTTTTGCGATTCTCTCGGTCTTCAACGCCAACTATACGGCGGCGGCCATTGCGATTCTCGTCGCGATGATTTTTGACGTCCTTGATGGCAAATCAGCCAGGCTCACGAATAGCACGAGTCATTTCGGCCTGGAGTATGACTCACTGTCCGACGTCGTCTCGTTCGGTGTCGCGCCAGGGCTCCTGATCTATTCCTGGGCGTTGAGCGGGCAGGGGACGTTCGGAGTGGCTGTCATGTTCGCCTATGTGGCCATGGGCGCAGTGCGACTGGCTCGTTTCAACTCGACCGTGGCCTTGTCTGACGGCAAGTACTTTACCGGTCTTGCTATTCCTGCTGCGGCTGGAGTCATTGCCTCTCTAGTCGTATTCGATCATCACATCGTTCGGATGGGGGCGGAGGTGAAGCCGATTTTCGTGTTGATCATCACGCTCACGCTGTCTTTCCTGATGGTCAGTACGATTAAATATCGCAGCTTTAAAGAACTGAAGTTCAAGGGCCGCCAGCAGATCACCTATCTCGTGTGGGGAATCCTCGCATTGATGATGGTAGCAGCCTGGCCTCAGGTTATGTTATTTATTATCTTTGCTGGCTATGCGTTGATGGGTCCAGTCGAGCGAATGGTCTTGCTGGTCGCACGAGCGGTCGGGAAAAAGGCCGCCGGGAAAACGGAGGTGCCGCCGTTCGAATCGAAGTTGTAGTTGGAGAGCGGACCTGGGATAGCAAGAGAAGACCGCGCAATCTGCGAGTGGCTGTGACGAGGAATAGTACGCGAGTAAGCAGAGATTACAGAATGTTCAAAACGGCTGTCCAGCGCGGCCGGTTTTCAACATCCTGTTAGAGAGCTGGTGGATGGTGCAAACCAGCCTGTGCGTCGCGGAACTCGCCTCTGAGCCGAATCCCTGAACGAAAAGTAGGGGGTTCCGTATCGCCCCCGTGAGTGGGCATAATGAAGGGTCTGAACGACGGACACGTTGTTCGGGCTGAATCAGGGTGGTACCACGGAGCTGTTGAAGCCTCCGTCCCTGGGTCGTTGGGATGGAGGCTTTTTGTTTTGAGATTGCTGAAAATGCCTTCCAGCGGCGTTCTCGGTCGCGTGCTTCCCTGCGACGCCTGAGGGGACTGGCTCCGGCATTACCGGTGCCTGTCCCGCTATTTCAAGAGGGACAGTCGCCGGTCGGAATGGCGACAGTCCCTTCCGCTTCCTGTGGCCTTGCTGGAAGGACATTTTGAGCAATCTCATAAGAGAAGAGAGGTGACATCATGACCAGAATGATACGAATTTTCGATACGACCTTACGGGACGGTGAGCAATCACCCGGAGCCAGCATGAATGTGGAAGAGAAGGTCATGGTCGCCAAGCAGTTGGCCCGGCTCGGGGTCGATATTATCGAAGCCGGGTTTGCCTACAGTTCCCCTGGGGATTTCGAAGCGGTGCGACGGATTGCCCAGGAGGTTGAAGGGCCGACCATTTGTAGTCTGGCGCGGGCGCGTTCCGAAGATATCGATCGGGCCTGGGAGGCCTTGAAAGGGGCGCCGAAGGTCCGCATCCATACGTTCCTCTCAACCTCCGACATCCACCTGAAGCACCAGTTTCGGATGACGCGCGAAGAGGCCAAGAAGCGTGCGGTTGAAATGGTCCAGCGGGCACGGAGCTATGTCAATGACGTAGAGTTTTCACCGATGGATGCGAGCCGTTCCGATCCGGCCTATCTCTACGAGGTCATTGAAGCGGTCATTGCAGCCGGGGCGGACACCATCAACATTCCCGACACGGTCGGCTACGCCGTGCCGCAAGAGTTCGGCGGGTTGATCAAGGGGATTTGTGACAAGGTGGCCAATTCCAAGCAGGCGGTGATCTCGGTGCATTGCCACAACGATTTAGGCGTTGCGGTGGCGAACAGCCTGGCGGCTATTATCAATGGGGCGGGTCAGGTCGAGTGTACGATCAACGGGATCGGCGAACGCGCCGGGAACACGTCGCTGGAAGAGATCGTCATGGGACTCCGGACCAGGAAGGATTTCTACCAGGCCGATACACAGATCCGGACTGAAGAAATTGCGAAGACGAGCCGTTTGGTCAGCAAGATCACTGGAATGGTGGTGCAACCCAACAAGGCCATCGTCGGGGCCAATGCGTTCGCGCATACCTCGGGGATTCACCAGGATGGTCTGCTCAAGGACAAGACGACCTATGAAATCATACGGCCGGAATCGATCGGCCTAGTCGAGAGCAAAATGGTGATGGGCAAGCTCTCTGGTCGCCATGCGTTTCGGCAACGGCTGAATGAGCTGGGTTACCAGCTCAGCGAAGAGGAGATCAACCGCGCGTTCGACCGGTTCAAGAAACTGGCCGATCAAAAGAAGGAGATCTACGAAGAGGATCTCGAGGTTATCGTCTCGGAGGAACTGGCAAAAATGGCGGAGCGGATCGTGTTGAAGTCGTTTCATGTTGAGAGCGGAACCGATCGGATTCCCACGGCGACGGTGGAGCTGGAGTTTGACGGGAAGACGGTGAAGCAATCCGGAACTGGTGACGGGCCTGTCGATGCCATTTATAGGACCATTGCGGCGATAACACAGACGAAGAGCAAGCTTCTCATGTTCGGCGTCAATGCGATTACCAGCGGGACCGATGCGCAAGGGGAAGTCTCCGTGCGGGTCGAGGAGAACGGGCGCACGGTTTCCGGACACGGCGCGGACACCGACATCATTACTGCCGCAGCCAGAGCCTATCTCAATGCCTTGAATCGATTGGCCTATATGGCGACGAAACATGCTGAGGGAACACCAGAGGTTCGCTTGATTTGATCGTTCCCGCCACGCTACAGTGGCGTCCCCCGGCCTTTAAAGTCGGACTAAACGTGTCCGTCTGAAAACACGTTGGCCGGGCGTCGCTGATGCTGAAAAGAACCCTCGTAGACTGCCGGGAGCTTGTGGCAGGGGACCATACGGTCCTCCGGGAACTCCTGCATCCAACGAAGCAGGCGGTCAGGCTAGGGTACAGTTTGGCCCACGGTAAGTTAGCGCCAGGGCGCCGGTCGAAGTGGCATGTGTTGACTTCTTCCGAGGTCTACTACTTCATCGCGGGCCAGGGCCGGTTTACCATCGACGCGGAGACATGTCGGGTTGAAGCTGGCTCAACCATCTATGTGCCTCCAGGCGGCAAGCAGTCCTTGGAGAATACCGGGACGACCGACGTGGAGTTCCTGTGTCTGGTCGATCCGCCATGGCGAGTCGAGGACGAGGTGGTGTTGGAATAACGGATCGTTTGATTCCCCGGGGGGAAGGAGAGGGTGGCGTGAACGCGAAAATTGCGGTCTTAGCCGGAGACGGCGTGGGGCGTGAGATCGTTCCGGAGGCCATAAAGGTCCTGAAGGCGATCGGCGAGAAGTATCACCATTCGTTTGAGTTTGTCTCAGCCGACATCGGAGGGCAGGCGATCGACAGAATGGGAGTGCCGCTTCCTCAAGGCACGTTGGCGCTCGCGAAGCAGAGTGATGCGGTACTGTTGGGGGCAGTGGGCGGCCCCAAGTGGGAAGGCTTGGAGTACAGCCTCAGGCCCGAGCGCGCGCTCCTTGGCCTCCGAGAAGCCTTGGGGCTCTATGCAAATCTCCGTCCGGCGAAGCTCTATGCCAATCTTGTCGATGCCTCCTCGTTGAAGCGCGAGGTCATTGAAGGGATCGACCTCCTCGTGATCCGAGAACTCACCGGCGGCATTTATTTCGGCAAACCGAAGGGGATTGAAAAACTGCCGAATGGGGAAGAACGGGGCATCAACACCGAGGTCTACACCACGGAAGAAGTCCGGCGGATCGCCAAGGTGGCGTTCGAAGCCGCGCGGAAACGGCGCAGGAAGGTCACATCTGTCGATAAGGCGAATGTGTTGGAATCGTCCGAACTCTGGCGGAAAGTCGTGATAGATGTTCATAAGTCCTTCCCAGATGTTGAGTTGGGGCATATGTATGTAGACAACGCCGCGATGCAATTGGTACGAAACCCGCGGCAGTTCGACGTGCTGCTGTGCAACAACATTTTCGGAGACATACTCAGTGACGAGGCTGCGATGCTCACCGGTTCGATCGGCATGTTGCCGTCTGCGAGTATCGGGGCGAAAATCGGCCTATTTGAGCCGATCCACGGGAGCGCGCCGGACATTGCCGGAAAGAACATTGCCAATCCCATCGCAACGATTGCCTCGGCTGCCATGATGTTGTCCTATGCGTTTCAGCTCGACAAAGAGGCGGAGGTGATCGAGCAGGCCATCGTGAAAACGCTCGATCTCGGCTATCGGACGAAAGATATTCAGGGCCCCGGCGCCCGGATTGTCGGGACCGCCGATATGGGGGATGCAATACTGCGAAACTTATACTAACCGTGGGGCGCATCGATATGTCAACGACTCATCGCTCGTGGGCGATTGATGCACTTACCCGAAACTGCGAGCCCGAATATGGTGGAGACGGCGGGCATATCGGTCCTGATCATCGAACGATCTACTCTCCGCCAGCTTCTCTTGACCATCAGGAGTCGCGGTTGATTCATATGGTAAGCTGTTCGTCATGGATTCCGACAACCATGTGTTCCGGTGCTGGGACCGTGAAACGAAGCTGATTGTTCGGGTCGCAGGAGTCGGAATCCCGTCTTAAATTGGGGAGGAGGAACGGCTCTGGAGGCCAGTCTGACTTATCCCCGTTCGGAATCGTCGTCGAGCAGGCCGGGGCGTTGTTGGTGGCGGATACGTGTAATCATCGGATTCGTCGATTGTTGCTGGAATGGGAACGATGCACATGGAAAAAAAACCTGCCTATACGGTTGCGGTGGTCGGTGCGACGGGCGCTGTGGGTACCGAAATGATCGAAGTGCTCGAAGAGCGCGCGTTCCCGGTGCAGGTACTCATTCCATTAGCCTCAACCCGCTCTGCCGGTGGGACCGTCACTTTTCGCGGCAAAGCGATTCCTGTCCAAGTGCTTAATAGAGATTCGTTTGCGGGGGTCGATATTGCGCTGTTTTCTGCCGGGGTGGACATCAGTCGGGAATTTGCACCGATCGCCGCCAAAGCGGGAGCCATCGTAATCGACAACAGCGCTGCTTGGCGGATGGAATCGGATGTACCGCTCGTGGTTCCGGAAGTGAACGCGCACGACATTGCGAATCACAAGGGCATCATCGCCAATCCCAACTGCTCGACCATCCAAATGGTCGTGGCGCTGAAGCCGTTGCATGACCGGGCGAGGATCCGGCGCATCGTCGTGACTACCTTCCAGTCGGTCTCGGGGACCGGCAAGGAGGCAATGGACGAATTGATGACAGAGACGCAGGACTTGCTCAGTTTCAAGCAAGCGGATCCCAAAGTCTACCCGTATCAGATCGCCTTCAATTGTCTTCCGCACATCGACGATTTTCTTCCGAGCGGCTACACGAAGGAAGAAATGAAGATGCTCAATGAGACACGGAAGATCATGGGAGATCGGTCCATCCAGGTCACTGCGACCACCGTGCGAGTCCCTGTTTATGTCGGCCACTCTGAAGCGGTGAACATCGAGACTGAACAGAAACTGACGGCCAACGAAGCGCGGGCGATCCTGTCCGAGGCCCCGGGCGTGCAGGTCTTTGACGATCCTGCCCATAAGGTCTATCCCATGCCGCTGGACGTGGCGGGCAAGGACGAGGTCTATGTGGGACGTGTGCGCGAGGATGAATCAATTGCCAATGGGTTGAATCTCTGGGTGGTCGCCGATAATCTCCGCAAAGGGGCCGCGTTGAATGCAGTCCAGATCGCCGAATGCCTGGTGAAGGACTAGCAGGATGCTGACACAGCCTGCCGGCTTTGTTTCCTGCCTGTTGCCGGGGAAGAGAAACCTTGTTCATAGGAAATCCCTGATGCCAGAATGGACCGCTCTCGGCAAGGTTTTGATTGGAATCGGGCTCGGGGTCGTTGCGCTCGGGGTGTTGTTGCTCGCGGTTGACCGAGTTCCCGGGCTAGGGGGTGCCTTTAGCTGGTTAGGGAAGCTTCCCGGCGATTTGTTCTTCAAACGCGACAATGTCAGCTTTTATTTTCCCATCACCACCGGACTCCTCCTTAGTCTCGTTCTTAGTCTGCTATTCTATCTTCTAGGATGGCTCTTCCGCCGATGAAGTCGCGACAGCTCTGTGCATGTGCAGGTGGCTTGTTGCTGGGATTGGCCGGTGCGGTAGCGTGTCCAGCCCAAGCGGCTCAATCAATTCGTGTCCTGTTGGCATCCGATGTCCAGCGGCTGGAGCTGGAGGCTAAGAACACCATCTGGGTGACGGATGCGCAGGATCGAGTGCAATTCTTTCAGTCCTCCCTTCGGATCGAAGTGCAAGGCCAGGCCCTGCTCCTGAACGGAACTCGTGTCGTCGGCGATCAACTGACAGTACGGGCGGGGGAGCAGAACTTGAAGCTTTGGTTGCCGCCCCACGATGGTAACGGAAGTGGGACAGCACTCCAGTCGGATGATGAGAAGGCCGCGCTACAAGTCAGCGGCTTGGTCCAATTGGTCCGCCGAGGGAAAGGTGTGCTGGTCATCAATGAGGTCGATCTGGAGGAGTATGTCAAGGGGGTCGTGCCAGCTGAAGTGAGTTCCGCCTGGCATCCCGAAATGCTCAAGGTGCAGGCAGTCGCGGCCAGGACCTATGCATTGTATCAGCACATGCTCAGCGTCTCTCGTGATTATGATGTTGTCGCTGGCATTCAGGATCAGGTCTATCGTGGTCGTCAGGACATAGATGCGCGGGTGGAACAGGCGGTAGAGTCAACGAGAGGATTGGTGGTAACCCATCAAGGCGCACCCATCTATGCGGCCTTCTCGTCGACGGCCGCCGGTCTTACCGAAGATGCCGTGATCGTCTGGTCAAAGGATTTGCCCTATTTGAAGGGGGTCGAGTGTCCGTTCGATGTGGAGTCCCCTTATTATCAATGGAAAGCCTCCTTCAAGATCGATACGCTTGAGAAGAATTTGCGGCAACAGGGATTCGCGGTCGGAACGATCGCGACCCTCACCCCACTCTCCCATAGCCGGGCGGGCCGTGTGGCCACACTGCGGATCTTGCACTCCGAAGGGGAGCTGATCCTGCGTGGAGAAGACCTCCGCAAAGCGGTGGGGTATACCGTGGTGCCCAGCACACAGTTTACGATCGAATCGATCGGCCAGGAGGTCGTGCTCTCTGGGTACGGGGCCGGCCATGCAGTTGGCTTATGCCAATGGGGCGCCAAAGAGCTCGCCGAATTGGGCTACTCCTTCTCCAGTATTCTTCGCTATTTCTATCCGGGAACGGAACTGCAGGATGCCTCGCTGACGCAGACACCCCAGATGCCCGACTCCTGATGCAGCTGTCGGAATTCGACTTTCCATTCGATCCTGACCTCGTCGCTCAGCAGCCCGTCATCCCCCGCGATCGTGCGCGATTGCTGCTCTTGGATCGAAAAACGGATCAACTCGCCCACCGCCACGTTTCCGATCTTCCCTCATTGCTCGAATCAGGCGATCTTCTTGTCGTGAACGATACGAAGGTATTGGCAGCGCGGGTCTCTGGGAAGAAGAGACCAACCGGGAAGCCGGTCGAGGTGTTGTTCGTCAGAGATCTCGGCGATGGCGTGTGGGAGATCATGGTCAGAGGGGCTTTCCATGTCGGTCAGGTCATCGAATTCGATGGACAGTCCCGCGCGACCATTCTGAAACGGGATGCCGAGGGCACGCGGGTGAAAGTGGACAGTTCCGTACCAGTCGCGCAATTACTCCGAGCCCGAGGCGTCATGCCGCTGCCGCCGTACATCAAGCGTCCCTCGACTCAGGAGGATCATCACTGGTATCAAACGCCCTTTGCAAAAATCGAAGGTGCGATTGCCGCGCCGACTGCGGGGCTCCACTTTACCCCGGAACTCCTCTCGCGGCTGGACACATCCGCGCTCAGAGTCGCCACGGTGACTCTCCATGTCGGCCCAGGAACATTCAAGCCGGTCGAGACTGAGCGTATCGAGGACCATCGGATGGGGGAAGAGGCATTTGAGGTCACCGAGGAAACTGCCAAGACGATTGTTCAGACGAAACAAGCTGGTCGGCGCGCCGTCGCCGTCGGAACAACGGTCGTCCGCACGCTTGAAACTGTTGCGAGAGAATACGGCAGGGTTGTTTCGACATCCGGCGAGAGTCGTCTGTTCATCACGCCAGGATTTCAATTCAAGGTGGTCGATGCCCTCATGACGAACTTCCACCTTCCACGGACCACCCTCTTGGTGTTGGTCTCGGCGTTTGCCGGTGCCGAGCTGCTCCGGAGAGCCTACGAAGAAGCGATCAGGGAGCGGTATCGCTTTTACAGCTACGGCGACGCGATGCTGATTCTCTAGTCGATCAGACTATGAATCACCCTCGAACGGTTTCTCGAAAGGGGAACGCTGCTACAGCAGTTCGCGATGGATCTTTATCGGAATCTTGGCTTTGAGCGACTCTTGATACGCGGCCAGTGCGCGTTGCTGTTTCTGAAACAGCATGTCTTGCAGCACACGATCCTTGGACGTCCCAGCCTTGGTAGGATCAGGATCTTGCGGTCTCGCCATGAGGGCTTGCCCTTCGGAGATCTCCGAGGGGGTGAGCGCCACAGAATCGCGGACGATCATCCGCGCTTTGTTTCCGAGGATTTCCCTGTACTGCGCGGCTTCAAACACGGCAGGCGTCATATGGTTGGCTGCGAGGAGACGTTGATAGAGCTCAGGGTCGAAGGCTCCGTTCTTTTGAAAATCGGGAATTTGAAGAATCAACTCGCGCAAGTCCGCATCGGATACCGTCACACCCATGTCTTTTGCGGCGATGAGCCAGATGCGATTGTCAACGAGTTGTTCGATGACGAACTGTTTGATGGTTTCATCCTTGGCTTCGCCGGGGACCCTTTCTTTGTAGAAGCGGTACATGTTTTCATAGGCTCGTCGGAACTCATCGCGCGAGACCGTGAGATCTCCAACATTCGCTACGGCGGTGACCGCTTGCTCGCCGAATCCCCACCATCCCATCGTGATGATAAAGGCAACGGCCAGGATGCCCATGATAGATTTGAGCAACCAGGGATGGTTGTGCGCTGCGCTTCGTATGACCTTAATCATGAAGTCCTCTCGACCGTTCGAGAACTTGCGAAGTATACTGATGAGAGAACCTGATGGCAACCCCACGCGGGCCTTAGGATGGGTAACCTCGTGCCGGTGGCGTTTCCAGACACAGAAGAGCGCCAGGGGACGGGCCTGACGAGTCCGCCGTCTTTGGTGCGAACGCTTGCTGTCAGCCAAAAGGGACTCGGACCGAAAGCCGTGAAAAAAGAACGGTCTTTGTTTGTGCAAACCGTTGGATTTTGTTATACTTTGCCACTAATTAGAAAGTGATCCCTTGACGGAAGAGGGGACAACCGCACAGGTGCTGGACAGATCGGTCTATCCGAAGGCCCATGTCCTGAATCGGTTTATTGCTAAACTGATCGATCTGTTCATCGTTGTTGCCGCGGACGAAATTGCTCCTCCGGTCGGGTTTCTTTCCGGTCTGGCCTACATCTTGATTGCAGACGGATTTGCGGGGGGGAGAAGTATCGGCAAGCGGCTGGTTGGTCTCCAGACCATGCGAGTGGATGGTCGGGACGCCGCGGGCTTCCGTGAATCGATCATACGGAATCTGCCGCTTGGCGGCGCGCAAATCGCCTTTGCGGTCCCTTATGTCGGATGGCTGGTGTCGCTGGCAATTTTGGTATTCGAAGGGCTTTTGATCATCGGGAATGAACAAGGGCGTCGGCTTGGCGATGAAGTGGCAAGGACCCACGTGTTAGACGCTGGTCAGCTCGCTGTGCCGGACTAAGACGAACGAAGCGCGCAGGCTAGGCGCGAGACCGCCTGGCCAAGAGTGAAGGGAGAGATGCCGTGGGGTTCACGGGAGATGTGTTCGGATGGTTCTCCGATGACCTTGCGATTGATTTGGGCACGGCCACAACCCTGGTGTACGTCCATGGGAAGGGAATCGTCCTCAATGAACCTTCCGTGGTGGCGGTCGAAAAGAAAAGCGAAAAGGTACTGGCTGTCGGATCCGATGCGAAGAAAATGCTCGGACGCACACCCGGCAACATCGTAGCAGTTCGACCCATGAAAGAAGGCGTGATCGCCGACTTTGAGATGGCCGAGCAGATGCTGAAGCACTTCATCCGCAAGGCCCACAATCGCAGTGCGTTTGTTCGGCCGAGGATTATCATCGGGGTGCCGTCCCGCATCACGCAGGTCGAGCAACGGGCCGTGCGTGATTCAGCCGAATTGGCCGGCGCGCGAGAAGTCTATCTGATCGAAGAGCCGGTGGCTGCGGCAATAGGGGCGGGTCTGCCGATTACGGAGCCGTCCGGGAACATGGTCGTCGACGTGGGAGGCGGCACCACGGATATTGCGGTCATTTCGCTCGGCGGGATTGTGTACAGTGAGTCGGTGAAGGTCGCCGGGGATCGGATGGACGAAGCGATCATGAATTACATCAAGAAGAAATATAATTTGCTCATCGGCGAGCACATGGCGGAACGGATCAAATTTGAAATCGGGTCCGCCTATCCGTTCGAGGAGCGGAAAACCATGATGATCAAGGGGCGTGATTTGATCTCGGGTATTCCGCGCACGCTGGTCGTGGATGACGCCGAGATTCGCGAAGCTTTGCAGGAACCCATTGGGACCATTGTGAACGCGATCAAAGTCGCGTTGGAAAACACGCCGCCTGAATTGGCGGGAGATATTATTGACCGCGGAATAGTGTTAACGGGTGGAGGCTCCCTCCTGAAAGGGATGGACACCCGGTTCCGCGAAGAAACGAACTTGCCGATCATCACGGTGGACGATCCCCTCACTTCCGTCGTCTTGGGGGTGGGAAAGATTTTGGACGAACTGGATCTCCTCCGGAAGGTGTCGGTCATGTCTCAGGCCAACAGCCTCCGGTAAGGTTCCATCCCACATGTGGATGGTCACGTTGCGCGCACCCTACAATGCGAGGCGTCTTGCCCTCGCTATCGGCGTCATTCTTCTGCTCGGCTTCCTCCTATTGCCTAGCCAGCTTCAAGGTGTATTCCAGCAGATTGGTGGCCCAGTCGGATGGGTCTTGAGCTGGCCGCTGGTAGCTGTCGCCAGCGTCCATGACGTAATCGGTGACCTCTGGACCGGCTATATGGTGTTACAGGGGGTCGAAGAAGAAAACAAGCAGTTGCGAAAGGAACTGGAATACCTCCAAGGGCAGAATAGCCAACTGCGCGAAGCGGCGGCGGCGACGAAACGGCTTACGGAGCTCTTGGAATTTAAGACACAGGCGCTCCCTACAATGGTTGCTGCGCAAGTGATCGGCCGTGATACAGGGAACTGGTACCGGACGATTATCCTGGACAAGGGAGAGGCGGATGGACTTCAGGCGGATATGGGGGTGATTACCGCTGCCGGGGTGGTAGGTCGTGTTGTGAAGACGACGGCCGCCACCTCAGTGGTGTTGCTGGTGACGGACCCGAACAACGCGATCGCTGGGTTGGTCCAACGAACGAGAGACGAAGGCATCGTGGAAGGAACGATGCAAGGGCTGGCCCGCCTCAAATATATTCCGTTGTTGTCGAACGTGCGGACGGGCGATCGTGTGGTAACGTCTGGACTGGTGGGAGGCTTCCCCCGTGGTCTAGCCATCGGGACGATCACGAAGATCGATAGAGAAGAAGGAGCGCTGTTCCAGTCAGCGGAACTCGCTCCGGAGGTCGATGCGAACCGAGTGGAGGAAGTGCTCGTGATCCAGTCTCCCTATGTCCCGAGCGAAGGGGAGCGCCTGGGCGATCCGAGCGTGAAGCCCAAACCATGAAAACTCTGTTGTATGCGGTGCTTCTCGTCGGCCTTGTTCCGATTCAGTCCATTCTGATGCCCCATCTGAGCATGTGGGGCGTGAAGCCCGATCTCGGCCTCATTGTCGTATGCTTGATTGGCCTTTTTGGGGGAGAACTCGAAGGGCTGCTGGTCGGTCTCGCGCTAGGATGGATCATGAGCCTGTTTTCTGCCGAAGATCTAGGCTTTAGCATGGTATCGAAGGGGGCCGTGGGATACGTGGCCGGTCTCGTCGGCAGGCAGGTAGCGAATCTCACTCCGGTCGTCCTGGTCGTGGGGCTTCTAGCGATATCGTGTATTGCCGGACTTTCCACGGCCTTATCACTCAAGCTTAATGAGGAGCAGAACCTGTGGTGGGCGCTGCGTGCAGTCGTGCTCCCTCAGGCCTGTTTCAATGCGGCGGTAGGCGGATCGCTCTATTGGCTGGCGTGGAGTCGGTTGGCCGTGGAGCGGTGGGTCTCCGAATATCGAATGTAGGAAACCACATGGCAACGGCAAGTTATCCGGAATCAGAACTCTCGGAACTCCATCGTCGGCTCACGATTCTTCGGGTGGCGCTCGTGTTGGTGGTGGCGTTGCTCGGCCTCCGTCTATGGCATCTGCAAATCCGCGAAGGGCACCACTACCAAGACCTCTCGGAAAATAATCGAACCAGGCTTGTGCTCCTTGAACCGGCCCGCGGGCTCATCTATGACCGGCATGGCGTGCTTTTGGCGAACAATGTTCCGAGCTTCAGTCTCTATGTCACGCTGGAAGACGTGGCGGATCGCGAAGCATTGATTCGGAAGTTGACAGACTTGCTCGGCTTGGATCCCGCACTCATCCGGAAAAAGCTGGCCGGGAAGGAGAGCAAGCAGCTGCCGCGCAAGATCAAGGATCGATTGACTCTCCGCGATGCAACGGTGATCGAATCCAATCGGTTGGATCTGCCAGGAGTTATGGTCCAAGTCGAGTCGCAACGCAATTATCCCGACGGCGTGGCGGCGGCCCACCTCTTGGGCTACGTCGGAGAAATTTCGGCCGATCAGCTGGAAAAACCAGAGTTTGCGGACCTGCATCAAGGCAGCGTCATCGGCCAGTATGGGGTTGAAAAATCCTACGATCTGCATATGCGAGGTGTGGCCGGCCAGAAAAGCGTCGAAGTCGATGCTCTCGGTCATGAAAAGCAGAACGCGGTCGTCGAGAAGCCGCAGTCGGGGAACGACCTCTATCTCACCATCGACATGCGATTGCAGAAAGTCGCAGAGGACCTTTTGGGTGAGGAGTCTGGCGCCATCGTCGCCTTAGATCCCTCCAATGGCGATATTCTGGCTATGGCCAGCCGTCCGGCGTTCGATCCGAATGTCCTTTCGCGAGAATTGACGCCTAAACAATGGGTCGAGATCGTGCAGGACGAAGGCCGTCCGTTGAATAATCGTGCCTCTCAGGGCCAGTATCCCCCGGGTTCCACGTTTAAGGTTCCCATGGCCGTCGCCGGGTTGGAGACGAATACGGTATCGCCCTCCAGCACCGTGTACTGCAATGGAGGTTACCAGTTCGGGAACCGGATCTATCGTGACTGGAAAGCGGGCGGGCATGGCTATGTCGATCTCCATGCTGCCTTGGTGCATTCCTGCGACGTGTACTTTTATAAGCTGGGCCAGCGGATGGGGATCGATGTCATGGCCGACTTCGGCAGGGAGTTCGGGCTTGGGCAGGGAACTGGTGTCGAGTTGCCGTCGGAGCGCCTCGGTATTATGCCGTCCACCGACTGGAAGCAGAAAGCGAAGAACGAAGCCTGGTTACCTGGTGAGACCATTTCGGCGGCGATCGGACAAGGCTATGTGACGGTGACGCCGTTGCAGATGGCAAGTTTGATCGGGACAGTCGCCAATAACGGCGTGAGTTATCGTCCCCGTCTCGTGCAAGCCGTCATGGATCGGACGACGGGGAACCTGCAAGAATTGCCGGCAGTTCCGCGTCGGTCGGTCAAGGCCAAGCCAGAGACGTTCCGCTTCATCAAAGAAGCGCTGGCCGACGTCGTGAACATCGGAACAGCGACCCGTGCGAAGTCCGCTCTCGTGACGATCGGCGGGAAAACGGGGACGGCTCAGGTGGCGGCGCTTCGAACGGCGTCTGACAAAGACATCCCCAAGAAGTTACGCGATCATGCCTGGTTTATAGCCTTCGCCCCTGTGGAGTCGCCGAAAATCGCGGTCGCCGTCCTCGTCGAGCATATGGGACACGGAGGGTCCGCCGCGGCTCCTCTCGCGAAGGAAGTCATTGAGACCTACGTCCAGCTGGCCCCGCGGGTTCCAATCGTGACGTCGGAATCGTCCGGCAGGATCCAGGATCGGCCTTCGTCGGAACAGTCATGATAGATCGCTTCACCGATAATCGCGGTGTCGACAACTTCGATCTCCGCTATCTGGGATTAATCCTCGCCATTCTTGGAATCGGAATGCTCTCGATCCATAGTGTCACACACGGTCAGCAGGGCGGAATAACCCCGTATTACCTGAAGCAGTTCGTATGGATATGCTTAGGGATGGTCGCGTTTGTCGTGATGTGGATGTCAGACTATCACCGCATTGCGCGGCTGGCCTATCCGGCATACGTGCTCGTGCTGCTGATGCTGGTGTTTGTGCTGTTCGAGGGACGAACAAGCAAAGGAGCGCAGCGGTGGATTGCGTTGGGACCGTTCAGTTTTCAGCCTTCAGAGTTCGCCAAGCTCGTGCTCATTCTCATGCTGGCTCATTACTATTCGAAGGCGCCTCGCGTGGGTTGGCTCCAACGTGTGATCGTGCCGGGTTTGTTGATGTTGCCGGGACTCCTTCTGATTCTCAAACAGCCGGATTTAGGGAGCGGATTCAGTTTCGTCGCCGTCTATGCCGCGATGCTCTTGATGGTTGGAGTTCGGTCCGAAGCGTTGGGTGTCATACTCCTTTTTTCGGTCATGCTGTTCCCGTTTGCCTGGGAAGGACTGTGGGGGTCCTTGCATGATTATCAGCGACAGCGCATTATGGCGTTCGTGGATCCTGATTATGATCCGGGTGGAAAAGGTTATCATGCGTTGCAATCGAGAATTGCGATCGGCTCAGGGGAACTGGTGGGGAAAGGACTCTACGGCGGAACCCAGAGCCAGCTGAAGTTTTTGCCGGAAGGACACACCGATTTCATCTTTGCGGTGTATGCGGAAGAATGGGGATTTCTTGGCGTGCTCTTGCTGTTGGCGTTGTTTGTCGCGCTCATCTGGTTATCGCTAGAAATTGCTTCCACAGCGAAGGATCAGCTGGGTGCGCTCCTCGCCGCAGGGATTGTGGCCATGCTCTGTTTCTGCGTCGTCGTCAACATCGGCATGACGGCGGGGATGTTCCCGATCGTGGGTATTCCCCTGCCGCTCGTCAGTTACGGCGGAAGCGCCACGATTATGACCATGGCGTCGTTGGGATTGTTGCTGAATGTCAAACGAAGACGGTTAAGTTTGTTCTATTGAGATGAGTAGAGGACCGATGGCACATCGCGGTGCCGGTCGTCCAGAGAGTTGATACTAATACGTATAGAGCGCCATCGGAGTGCGTGCGGGTGATGGACCTGTTGGACCTGGGCATGGCGCCCGCGTCCATCGCTCCCCGCCTTTTGGGCTCTAGGAATAGGGAGTTTTTATGGGAATTGAAATTGCGATTACGATTGCGCGCGAAGAAACTCGCGTGGCAGTCCTTGATGGAAGAGTGGTCACCGAGTTGTTCGGGGATCGCTCAAAACACAAAGATTTTGTTGGAAACATCTATAAAGGAAAAGTCGCCAAGGTCCTGCCCGGCATGCAAGCCGCGTTCGTCGACATCGGGATGGAGAAGGCGGCATTCATGCATGTGTCCGATTTCTCGATGGATGCAGAAGCAGGAGATTTCTTGGTCGATGCGGAAGAGGACGACAAGGATTCGGACGTGCTCAGGCCGAAGCGGCAGAGTGCGAAACCGATCGAACAGCTTCTGAGCGAAGGCCAGGAGTTGATGGTCCAGATTTCGAAGGGGCCTATCGGGACGAAAGGTCCGCGGGTCACAACCTACGTGTCGTTGCCTGGCCGATATCTCGTGTTCATGCCAAATGTCGAACACATCGGCGTCTCCAGACGAATCGCGCGCGACGAAGAGCGGGCAAGGCTTAAGGATATCATGCGACAAGTCCGCCGCCAGGGCTGTGGCTACATCGTGCGGACAGTCAGTGAAGGCGTCAAGGAAGATGAGCTCAAATCCGACGTCGACTTTCTGCATGTCCTCTGGCAGGACATTCTGACGAAGCGGGAGCAGTTGAGCGCTCCGGCGTTGTTGCATACCGATTTGAGTTTGAGCTTCCGCGTCGTACGGGACCTTTTCGGAAAGAAAGTGGATCGACTCTGGATCGATTCGCGAGAGGAGTACGAAGCCATTCGTGATTTCGTGCAACGGTTTTCCCCCGAACAGACCTCGCGGATTCACTTCTACGACAAGGATGAGCGGCTGTTCGACCACCTCGGAGTCGAGCAGGAGATTGAGCGTGCGATGAGTCGGAAGGTGTGGCTGAAGTCAGGCGGGTACCTCGTGATCGATCACACGGAAGCGATGACGGTCATCGACGTCAATACAGGGCGGTTTGTCGGGAAACGGGATCAGGAAGAGACGATTCTCCGCACCAATCTGGAGGCCGCCAAGGAAGTAGCCTATCAGCTCAAATTGCGCGGGATCGGCGGCATCATCATCGTTGACTTCATCGACATGGAGCGCGAGAAGAATCGCGATAAGGTTTACCACATGCTGGTTGATGCGATGGCCTCCGACAAAGCGCGGACCAGGATATCGAGGATTTCGGACCTCGGCCTGATCGAGATCTCGCGCGAGCGCGTCCGCGAGGATTTGTTACGCTCACTCTGCGAACCATGTCACTACTGTGAAGGCCGCGGGTATACGAAGTCTCCGACGACCGTGGTATACGAGATTTTTCGCGAGATCCGCAGGATTGAACCATCCGCGAATCATCAACGGATTGTCGTTGGGACCCATCCCACGGTGGCCGAACTGTTGCAAGACGAAGAGCGTCAGGGGATTGAAGTCTTGGAGCGAGATTGCTCGGCAAAAATCATTGTCACACCGGACAGCCAATTGCACCTCGAACAGTACGATCTCGTCGTGTTATAGAACCGCACTGCATCTGCCGGTGCATCGCGTCATCCACGTGACTCGCGTGGCAAAGCATTCCTGGCGTAGTGGCGGACTTCCTGTACTCCATCGGTGTATGTAATGGATGCGGATTCGCTGACCTCATGGTTGGTGCTCCAGACGATCGATGGTGTGGGCGACCGCACGCTCCTGAAGCTGATCCAAGCGTTCGGATCACCGAAGGCGGTGCTCACGGCCTCACGGCATGACCTGATGCAGGCCGGTTGCAGTCCTGAGCTGGCCGAATCGGTTCGGCGTGGCCCTGACCCGAAGATCCGCCAACAGATTGATCGGCAGCTGCAGGTCGCCGAACGTCTTAAGATCCGCGTCATCACCCTATGTGACCAAGCGTATCCCGCTCGACTTAGAACGATACCTGATCCGCCTCCGCTCCTGTATGTCAAGGGAGCCTTGTCGGCGCAGGACGACGTGGCGATGGCGATTGTGGGAGGGCGGCGAGCCACGCCATCCGGACGGATGATCACCGAGGAGATCGCGAGGGAGCTTGCCGAACGAGGTGTAACCATCGTCAGCGGCCTGGCATGCGGGATCGATGCGGCGGCGCACCGAGGAGCGCTGGCCGGCAAAGGCCGGACCATCGCGGTTCTAGGATGTGGGATCGATCGCACCTACCCGCCAGAACATGACACTCTGCGGCGCGGCATCGAATCACACGGAGCCGTGATCTCCGAGTTGCCGATCGGCTCTCTTCCGCATAGTCATCACTTCCCACGAAGAAATCGGATCATCAGCGGGCTGTCGTTAGGTGTCCTCGTGAGTGAGGCTGCGGTGAACAGCGGGTCGCTCATCACGGCGAAGCTGGCCCTGGAGCAGGGACGCGAGGTGTTTGCCGTACCGGGCTCGGTGAAACAGGAGGCCTGTCGCGGGTCGAACGGTCTCATCAAAGAGGGAGCGAAATTGATCGAGAGAGCCGAGGACATTCTCGATGAAATCTTGCCACAAGTGGACGCGCGCCTGCGGGCTACGCTGTCTGTTGCTGGGACACCATCGGGCCCACGCGAGCCGATGGGAAAAGAAGATGCCTTGGTGTATGAGGCGCTTTCATATGAGGCGCTATCCGTTGATGCGGTAATCGAAAGCACGGGGCTGAGCGCCGCACAAGTGGCGGCCACCTTGCTTTCGCTGGAATTGTACGGCCGTGTTCGTCAGCTTCCGGGCCAGCAGTACATTCGTCTCTAGCAAGCGACGTTCACCATTGTAGTTGCATGAATCTTCGATATTTGATACGGATGATGCAGTTCTTCAGGTGCAGAGGGAGTTGTCATGGCGAAATCTCTGATCATCGTTGAGTCGCCGACGAAGGCGAAAACGATCACCAAGTATCTAGGCCGTGGCTATACAGTCATGGCATCGGTCGGTCATGTCAAGGATCTGCCGACCAGTAAGTTGGGGGTCGATCTCGAACACGATTTCAAGCCGCACTACGTCACGATCAAGGGCAAGGCGAAGGTCCTGGCCGAAATTAAGAAGAAAGCCGAGGAAGCCGACAAAGTTTACCTGGCGCCGGACCCCGATCGCGAAGGGGAGGCCATCGCCTGGCACATCGAGCAAGAGCTGTTGGGGAAATCGAAAAAGAAGAAAAGCGGGAAGATCTTCCGCGTCTTGTTCAATGAGATCACCCAGTCGGCAATCAAACGCGCGCTGCAGTCGCCGGGCGAGATCGATATGAATTTGGTCAATGCTCAGCAGGCTCGCCGAGTGCTGGATCGCATCGTCGGCTATCAAGGCAGCCAATTGCTTTGGAATAAAGTGCGCCGCGGCCTCAGTATGGGACGCGTGCAGTCCGTCGCGCTGCGGCTGATTTGCGAGCGCGAGGCGGAGCGGGAGGCGTTCCGTTCGGAGGAATATTGGTCGATCACCGCACTGCTCGCCGGAACGAATCCCCCGCCGTTCGAAGCCAAGCTCCATAGTATTAATGGTGAAGAAGCCTCGATAGCGACCGCAAAGGACGCACAGAAAGTAGTCGGCGAGATCGAAGGGAAGCCCTTCGCCGTCACCGCGATCGAACGGAAGGAAAAAAAGCGAAACCCGGTCGCCCCCTTCATTACGAGCCGGTTGCAACAGGAAGCCGCGCGCAAGCTGCGCTTCACGCCCAAGAAAACCATGACCCTCGCGCAACAGCTCTACGAAGGAGTCGAGATAGGCGCCGAGGGTTCGACCGGCCTCATCACCTACATGCGAACGGACTCGCCGAGAATCTCGCAGGAAGCGATGGATGATGCCCGGCAGGTGATTCAGGAGCGGTTCGGCGCGGATTATCTTCCCGCAACCCCGAACGTCTACAAAACTTCAAAAGCAGCGCAGGAGGCGCACGAAGCGATTCGTCCCACGTCGGCGGCCCGCGATCCCGAGTCAATCAGACAGTATCTGGACCCCGATCAATACAATCTCTATAAGCTGATATGGAACCGTTTCATCGCGTCGCAGATGGTGCCGGCGATCCTCGACGTTACTCGCGTCGAATCGAAACCGCTCAACACGAAGAGAGCCTACCTGTTCCGCTCCACCGGGACTGTGGTGAAATTCCCCGGCCACACGATCGTCTATATGGAAGGAGTCGACAAGGAACTCTTCGCGCAAAAGCCGAAGTCGGACGATGAGGCCGAAGAAGGAGCTGAACGGCAACTGCCGTCGCTCGCAGAGGGCGAGCGGTTGCGCTTGGTCGAGCAGGCCGAACAGACCGTTCCTGGGGTGACCTCGAAGCAGCATTTCACGGAGCCTCCGTCTCGTTACAACGAAGCGCTCTTGATCAAGGAACTGGAAGAGAAGGGGATCGGCCGGCCGTCCACCTATGCGGCGATCATTTCCACAATTCAAGAGCGCAAGTACGTCGAAAAGGTCGACGGACGGTTCCAGCCGACCGAGACAGGACGCACGGTGAACGACTTCCTCTTGAAGGGGTTTCCGGACGTCGTCGATGTGGGCTTTACGTCGCAACTTGAAGCAGAGCTCGACGAAGTCGAAGAAGGCAACAAGCCCTGGGTTGATGCGGTGCGCGATTTTTACAATCCGTTCACGGTGGATCTGGAAAAAGCCAAGACGATCCCCGGCCCCAAGGACACGATCGAACCGCCCACGAACATTCCTTGCGAGAAATGCGGCAGGATCATGCAGATCAAATGGGGGCGGAACGGCAAATTCCTCGCCTGTCCTGGGTATAAGGACGATCCGCCTTGCAAAAATACCAAGAATTTCGAGAAATTGCCGGACGGTACCATCAAAATTGTGCCGAAGCAGGAACTCACGACCGATCAGATCTGTGACAAGTGTGGAAGCCCGATGGTGGTCAAAACCGGTCGATTCGGCAACTTCATCGCCTGTTCCGCCTACCCGCAGTGCAAGACAACCAAACCGTTGGCGCTGGGTGTCAGATGTCCGCAGCATGGCTGTGGCGGAGATTTGGTGCAGAAGCGAACGCGCAAGGGCCGCTCGTTCTTTGCCTGCAGCAAGTATCCGCAGTGCGAATACGCGCTCTGGGACCGTCCTGTGCCGAAGACCTGTCCAACCTGTCATGCTCCATTCCTGATCGAGAAAATCAGCAAGCAGGCTGGACGGAGTGTGCAGTGCCGCAATGAGGACTGTGGTTACCGCGAAGCAGGCTGATC
>JBQTHY010000035.1:0-13299 GCA_052389395.1 Nitrospiraceae bacterium
CGTGATTGACAGCGGCAGGAGAATCGTCATGGCCTCTTCCGTGCTCCCTCCCTCCACCAGACGCTGACGGACGCGCAAGAGATTTCCTCGTAGGGCCTGCAACACTTCACTTGTGAGGTGGCGGGTATCGACCTTGAACCCGACCAAGGGGTCCTGCCCCCATAACACGCGATGCCATTCGTAGATGTCCTGATACTCCACAGGAAACACGAATGCGGCCGATTGGAGATCAGCGGCGGTGAGAAACAGCGGCACAACAAGTTGCTCTTTGCTCCATCGTTTGTGAAGGCTGTAATACTTCTTGAGGACCGCAACGTCACAGGACGACACGAACAACAGCAGATTCAGGTTGGAGCGCCCAGGCAGGAATTCTCCACGGACCGCACTGCCGTACAGCAGCACGCTTTCAACTTGATTTCCAAACACTTGCGCCACATCTTTCACGTACGACCGCAGCAATTGCTGTGTCTCCTCCGGCAATCCGTCGATGGTCCACTTTACAGATGACATCGTGTCACCTCTGATCTCCTGAAGGATCCGGCAGGAATCCGACAGCCATGACACGGTCGATCAGGTTAAATGGAGGAGTGCGTCGCAGCCCCGCCGTGGTGGACAGAACGCGATAACGCAGTCGAGCATTGCGATCCAGCGTGCGGAACACACGGTCGCGGAGAAATGCCATCACGGGAATCGCCGTGTTCCATAACAATACTTGCTCGTCCGCCAACCGCTGCAGCATCGTGACCTGAGGTCGGAGTGCTTCTTCATAACGCTTGAGTTTAACGGCTGAGAAATCGTTTGACGCCAGACACTCCGGTAGGAGATCCGCCAGCGTCATTGCATCAACCATCGCCTGCATGCGCCCTTGAGAGGCATGGGGGTTCATTGCATGCGCCGCATCCCCGATCAGCGCCGCACCGTCAACCACCCACGTCGGCGTCCGGACGCGACCGGTCGGCATGAAGGCGGTTTGATTCCAGTCGGTCAACGTTCGAAAGAGCGCCCCACAAGACGGATCAATCGAGGTCCACACCCGCTGTAAGGCAGGAATGCCCTGCGCCTTCACCTGGTCGTATGAGCCACTGTCGATCATGTAGAAGAGATAGACTTTGCTCCCAGCGGCGGGAAACATGCCGAGGATCGTCCGCTTGCCGACAAAATACCTCGCCTCGTTCACCGGGGTAGGCGCGTCCAACATGGCGATCAGATAACCCTGCGGATAGAGATGCAGGTCAGCTGGGATCTGCAATGCTTCTCGAACCTTCGAAAAGGCCCCATCGGCCCCGACGACCACTTTGGCCTTTACAGTGACCCGTTCTGCCCCTCGCTTGGCCGTCAGCCCCTTGACACGACCTCGCTCTCGAAGCAGTGCCGTGAACGTTGCCCCGTACCACAGCGACACGGACCGTTCTGCCTGGATGGCGTCGAGGATGGCATGGTGCGCCACGTTCGGCAGCGTCACGAGGGCGCGATTGTACGGCAGGGGAAGCTCGCCATAGTCCACCGTGCAAAGCCTTTCGCCGCCGACACGGCAGAAGTGAAACTTCCGCACTATTCGGGTGGAGTCAATCGGCAACTTATCCAACAACCCAAGACGATCGAGGACCTCTTGCCCATTCGGTTGAAGAATTTCACCACGCAATCCCTGCGGCGGCCCGGAGGCTTGTTCCAACACGACCGTCTTGATCCCCTTTTGGGCCAGCGCGAGGGCAAGGACCGCTCCGCCTCCACCGGCTCCGACAACCGCAATGTCTGTTTCTTCAGTCATTGCTCCTCACAGATGAAGGTTGAGGTTGAGGTTAAGGCTGAGGACAAGATTGATTCAGACTCCACGGTCAGGATTTCCTCAGCCTTAGGCATAACCTCAGCCTTCCAGCTACTTCCATTCGGAAAATCGTTGTTCATCCTTCCACATCGACAGAAACTTCTCACGAGCCTTCACCGCGATGGCATGATCTCTAATGACATCCAGCCGCTCATCATTGTAGCGATTACCGCTGGTTGTATGATTCATCGAACCGTTGGTATTGACCTCATCATCGACCACCACCTGTTTCAGATGCATGAGGCCATCGTGCTGATTGACCTTGATTGGAATACCGGCTCCTAGAAGAATCGATACAGCCGCCTTCTGCTTGGGATCGTCAAGCCGCTCACGGTCGGTGATGAGTCGGACATCCACGCCCCGCTTCTTTGCCTGGACCAGCGCTTTGACAGCAAGCGGGGATGTCAGCCCATACACCGCGACAAAAATGTATCGCGTGGCGCGCTCATAAATTTGCACGACCCGCCTGAGCGGCTCATCATCGGGGCTGTACCACACCTCCACCGAGGCGGCAGAGACCTCCCAATTCGGCACACTCACAATAGTCGCCGCTAGCCAGAATAGAAGGCCCGTGCCAGATCTCATGCATGAGTAGGATAAGGGAGACCGGATCATTCCTGTTCGAAGAGATCACGGAATTGGTCGTCGGATGACTTCCACGCCTGTGGGGCATGGGCCTGTAGCCACTGTCGGAGAAATTGCTTCTGAGACGGCGTCAACATCTGTTTGATCTCATGGGATCGTCCCTGGAGCGGCTGGAGAAAACCCACTTGCTTGGTCATATCAAGCGTTGCGGTCCGGACATACAGATTGGTGAAAGTTGATGGTTTCTCTTCCTCACCCTGGCCCTGAACCCAGACGGACAGAAATTTATCACAGGTGAGTCCAACACTGTCCAAGGCCGGTTCTTTATCATGAAACAGCTCGTTCTCGGACTCCTTCAAAGGGGTAGCCTCCGAAGCCCTAAAAAGGAAGTTCTTTTTCCACATCGTGGAGTCTCCAAAGAGTCGGCATAGTGGCGGCGGATTATGAACAAAGTCAAGCAACAGTCCCTTTCGGTTGGACCTCCATGGTAGGATGAACCAATGGAGGTCGGCAGGAAGAATCCAATTCCCCTTCGCTGTCTCTTACGAGCCAGGGCGTTGACCTTGACATTGAGATATTGCCTTTGGTACTTTGGCGAAATTCCTTAATCTCTAAGCCAACTTGGGAGAATTCATGCAGGTCAAGATCAACGGGAAATCGGAAGAGGTCCTGGGCGGAACCGTCCTTGACCTGCTTAAGATGAAGAAGATCGAACCTCAGATGGTTGCCGTCGAGCTTAACGATACAATGTTGGAGCGTGACCACCTTGCCTCCACCCATCTCAGTGAAGGGGACCAGGTTGAGTTCCTCTTCTACATGGGAGGGGGAAAGTGACGATGGTCCTGCATAAAGAGATCACTGAGCTCATCGGGAAAACCCCGCTCGTCCAGCTGAACCGTCTTTCAAAGCCGGGCTCGGCCACGATCCTTGGCAAGGCCGAATTCTTTAACCCGGCCGGGAGCGTCAAGGATCGGATCTGCCTCAACATGATCAACGAGGCGGAACGGCAGGGCAAGCTTAAACCTGGCGGGACGATCGTCGAGCCGACCAGTGGGAACACAGGAATCGGCCTGGCCCTGATCGCGGCGGTGCGGGGTTATAAGCTGATCCTGGTCATGCCGGAAAGCATGAGTATGGAGCGGGCCAGCTTGCTGTCGTCCTACGGGGCGCAGCTCGTGCTGACTCCTGCCTGGGAAGGCATGAAGGGCTCGATCAAGGAAGCCGAAAGCATCCTGGCGCAGAATCCGTCGTACTTCATGCCGGATCAATTTTCGAATCCGGCAAATCCGGCGATGCACCGGATGACCACGGCGCCCGACATTTGGGAAGCGCTCGATGGAAAGATCGACGCCTTTGTCGCCGCCGTTGGCACCGGTGGTACGATCACAGGCTGTGGAGAGGTCTTCAAGGAAAGGAACCCGAATGTTAAAGTCATCGCCGTTGAGCCGGCCGGTTCACCGGTGCTCTCGGGCGGCGATCCGGGACCGCATAAGATTCAAGGAATCGGCGCCGGCTTCATTCCCAAGGTCCTGAACCGCAAGATTCTTGACCGCGTGATCACGGTGACTGATGATGAGGCCTATCAGACAACCAAGCAGCTGTCGAAAAAGGAAGGACTTCTCGTCGGCATCTCGTCCGGTGCCAACGTGTTCGCCGCCCAGAAGATTGCTGACGAACTAGGACAGGGTAAGAATGTCGTGACGATTCTCTGCGACACCGGCGAGCGGTACATCAGTATCGAGAAGTATTTTAATATCTAAGGGCGCGTCGAAAGTCCGAAAGTCATAACGTCCACATTCTCGACGTGAAGACTTTAAGACATTCAGACTTGGTGACGAAATGGACTTCACCGAAGAGCAGATCAATCGCTACAGTCGGCATATTCTGTTGCCGGAAGTCGGCGGCAAAGGGCAGAAGAAGATCGCCAGGGCGAAAATTCTTCTCGTCGGCGCCGGCGGACTCGGCTCGCCTGCTGCCCTCTATTTGGCAGCAGCCGGGGTCGGAACGATCGGGCTCATCGACAGCGATGTAGTGGATCTCACCAACCTCCAACGCCAGATTCTCCATCATACTCCTGACATCGGGCGACCCAAGGTTGTGTCAGGGAAAGAAAAAATCCAGGCGTTGAATCCTGACGTAAATGTCTCGATGTATGAGGAGCGATTGACCGCCGGCAACGCGCTAAAGATCTTCAACGACTACGATGTCGTGATCGATGGAGTCGATAACTTTCCCGCGAAATTCCTGATCAACGACGCCTGTTTCTTTGCCGATAAGCCGCTGGTGCACGGCGGAATTCTGCGCTTCGACGGCCGTGTGACGACGATCATTCCCAAGAAGACGGCATGTTATCGTTGCGTGTTCAAGTCACCGCCTCCGCCAGGATTGGTCGCTTCATGTCAAGAAGCCGGTGTGGTCGGTGTCCTGGCCGGCGTCATCGGCACGATCCAGGCTACCGAGGCGCTCAAACTGATTCTGGGGATCGGTCGGCCTTTGACGAATCGGCTCCTGGATTTTGATGCTCGAAAGACGAAGTTCCGTGAAATCAAGGTGAAGCGTAACCCCGATTGCGCGCTGTGCGGAAACCACCCGACGATCACCGAACTATTCGACGATGGGGATCCTTATGCAGACTGCGCTGTTCGACCGTAAGTCCAAACAATTCACCGTGGTGCGGCAATGAGCAAGATGAAAGCCCTGGTGTGCCGGGAGTGCGGCAAGGAATATCCCACCAAAGCCATTCATGTCTGCGAGATGTGCTTCGGCCCCCTCGAAGTGAAATACAACTACGAGGAGATCAAGAAGTCTATTTCTCGAAAGAAGATCGCGGATGGCCCGGATAGTATGTGGCGATACATTGATCTGCTTCCCGTTGAGGGAACGAACTTCGTCGGCCCCCATGCCGGATTCACCCCGTTGGTGCGTGCGAAGAATCTCGGCGGCTATCTGGGACTGGACCAACTCTATATCAAGAACGACACGGTGAACCACCCCACCCTATCCTTTAAGGATCGCGTGGTCGCCGTCGCACTGACGCGCGCCCGCGAATTGGGGTTCGAAACCGTGGCCTGCGCCTCAACCGGCAACTTGGCCAATTCGGTGTCGGCCCATGCAGCCGCCGCAAATCTTCATTGCTACGTGTTCATCCCGGGCGATCTCGAAGCAGCGAAGGTACTCGGCAATCTGATCTACAAGCCGACCGTCGTCGAAGTGGAAGGCAACTATGACGACGTCAACCGCCTCTGCAGCGAGATTGCAGGTGAACACGGCTGGGCATTCGTGAATATCAACATCCGCCCCTACTATGCAGAAGGCTCCAAGACTCTCGCCTTTGAGACCGTGGAGCAGCTCGGGTGGAAGACGCCCGATCAGGTCGTCATCCCGATGGCGTCAGGCTCGCTGCTGACGAAAATTTGGAAAGGCCTGCACGAAATGAAATCCTTGGAGCTCATCGACAGTGTTCGTACAAAGATCAACGGAGCCCAGGCCGAGGGTTGCTCGCCGATCTCCACCGCCTTCAAAGCAGGTCGCGATTTCTTCAAGCCGGTGAAGCCCAAGACCATCGCCAAGTCTCTCGCGATCGGCAATCCAGCGGATGGGTACTATGCGCTCAAGGCCACCGCGGAAAGCGCAGGTGCCATGGACATGGTGACCGACGAAGAAGTGGTGGAGGGCATCAAACTCCTAGCGCAGACCGAGGGTATTTTTTCGGAAACGGCCGGCGGCGTGACGATCGGCGTTCTCAAGAAACTCGTCAAGCAAGGAGTCATCAAGAAAAGCGATGTCACCGTGGCTTACATCACCGGCAACGGGCTGAAGACGCAGGAAGCCGTGATCGATTCCGTCGGCCGTCCTGTTCGGATTCAACCCAGCCTGGTGGACTTCGAGAAAACCTTCAAAATGGGTAAAAATGGCGGTGGCGACACATGATTAAAGTCCGCATTCCGACTCCCCTCCGTCCCCTGACCAAAGGCCAGGGAGAAGTTGAAGCCAAAGCAGGCAGCGTGTGGGAGATGATTGAGGCCTTGAATCACGCGCATCCCGGCATCAAGGATCGTCTCTGCGATGAGACCGGGGAGCTGCGCCGCTTCGTCAACATCTACATCAACGAAGAGGACATTCGTTTCCTCAATGGCAAAGAGACCTCCCTCAAGGATGGTGATGAAGTCTCCATTATCCCAGCGATCGCGGGAGGATAGCCATGGCTAGCTTGCGTTTTCACATCAGATTTCCTGAGGACAAGATCAAGGAGCCGATCGTCTACCAGATCGGGCATGAATACAAGGTGGTCACGAACGTGCGACGAGCCGATGTGCGCGAGACGACCGGCTGGATGGATCTGGAACTCACGGGTGAAACCGCCGAGATCGAGCGCGCCATCGACGGACTTCGGAAAAAAGGTGTCGTCGTCGACCCGATCGAGTTGAACGTGGTGGAGTAATCTCGTTAACCGTTCATCGTTAAACGTTAACCGGGAACACTACGGTTCCCCATACGTTTCACGAATAACGATTCACGAATAACGTCTTACGATGGAACTCACCGAACAACAGATTCAGCGCTACAGCCGCCACATCATCCTCCAGGACGTCGGCGGAAAAGGTCAGATCAAGCTGAACAAGGCAAAGGTTTTGCTGATCGGCGCTGGCGGTCTTGGCTCTCCGGCCGGTCTCTATCTCGCCGCTGCCGGAATCGGCACGATTGGCCTTATCGACAGCGACATCGTCGACTTATCAAACCTCCAACGACAGATCATGCACTCGACCGCCACAGTCGGACAGCCAAAAGTTGAGTCAGGCAGGAAGACGCTCTCGGCCATCAATCCAGAGATCACGATCAAAACCTACCATCAGCTGGTCGATGCCGATAATATTCTTCCGCTGGTGTCCCAGTACGACGTCGTCCTGGACGGTTCGGATAACTTCGCTACTCGGTTCCTCGTGAACGACGCCTGTTTCTTCGCCAAGAAGACGCTGGTTTCCGCCAGTATGTTTCGCTTCGAGGGACAGCTGACGACGATCAAGCCCCACGAGGGATATCCCTGCTACCGCTGCCTGTACCCTGAGCCGCCGCCGGCCGGCTTAGTCCCGAACTGCCAGGAAGCCGGTGTCCTCGGTGTATTGGCTGGCACCATGGGCATTCTGCAGGCATCCGAAGCCATCAAGGAAATTCTCGGCATAGGCGAAACGATCGCCGATAAGCTGCTGATCTACGATGCGCTGGACATGAAATTCCGCAAGGTGGGACGACCGAAGGATCCTGGCTGCCTTCTCTGCGGACCCAACCCGAAGATCAAAGATCTCAGCAGTGACTATACCGTCACCTGCACGATTTGACGTGGCAGACCTCGTCATTCCCCGACACATTGTCGATGATCTCGTCGCTCATGCAAGGGAAGTGGCTCCCCATGAATGCTGTGGTTTGCTCGCCGGAACCGGCAACAGCGTGAGCCATCTCTATCGTATTAAGAACATCGTAGCGCTGGAGGGAGCGCAGAACCTGTCTTCGTTTGACCCAGCCAAGGTCGCGCACCTGGAACGATTGTCGCCGGCCGATCGCGCAGAAATTGCCTTTGTCATGGACATGCAGGATTTCTCCGCAGCCAAAAAAGATATTCGCCACAAAGGTCTCGACCTCCAGGCCGTTTACCATTCTCACCCTCGTGATCCGGCCCGTCCCTCAATTACCGACATCAAGATCGCCACCGAGTACGAAGAGATCTGGCCCAAAATCAACCTGCCGGTCCCTGCGTATCTCCTCGTCTCCCTCATGCAAACGGAACCGGACGTTCAGGCTTATTGGATCAGATCCGGCCATGTTACCAAGGCCGATGTGCTCCTGCGCTGATCAGTATTTTTACAGTTCTCTTCCTTTTCCCGGAATGTAATAATATCCAAAGGACTCATCCCGGCTGAGGAATGTTACTCATGGGCATTCCACGATCATCAGCACTAATCCTCTCCGTCGTGCTCTCTCTGACCTTCTTGCCGCTGACACCTGGCTTTGCAGAAGACCGGAGTTTCTACAGTCCGATCATCTTCATTGACAAGGAGAACAATCAGATCCTCATTTCCGCAAGCGGCAAGGTGTTCTACATCGAAATCAGCGAAGCAGCAAAGCCGCATATCGATAAACTCCCACAAGGGGTGTTGGCAGACTTCGTCGTGGAGATGAGAGGAGACGACCGGCCGTTGCTCAAAAAATGGCATGTCACCGGTGCAGATTCCGAATGTCGGATTTTCGACGGAACGAAGTGCAAGTAGCCTGTCAGTCCAGGTCGCCTAAATACTTTCCCAGAAGCAAGCCGCGCTAACGTCCCCATAGCATCATTTCATTGACATCTGAACTCTCTAAATGACGGGCGGCGAGCAATGCAGAAATGGGGGAACCCAACTGCAACGGCTCCTGGACCTGCGGTTCATACGAAAGTAGATTCCCGCGCCACAACACGTGTGCTCAGCAATGGCTCATGAGCCAGGTTCGTCATGTTTCGAAGGACCCTGCTCTTTCCCACCTTCACTATCGGAAAACTCCTGCTGAAAGGCAAGAGGACTCCCCTCGTCCAATACAAATACGATCTTTTGATTGACGAGATTGCAACAAGGATTAAACTTAATCGGATACGTCAGATATTCGATTGCTGCTATCGCGCAGTGGAGCTCCTGCTAACCCATGAAGCTTCTCGGACCCCTCCGCACGGAACTTTGGCGAATTAGTACCAAACTACTCGCCTTCACCTTGCCGTCCCTCGTTGTGGTAACTCTACTGGCAACCTGGGCCGTCTATGAAAGAAGTGCAACCAGCTTCGAGCAGAAGATGACCGCACGAGCCAAATCGATCCATGCCCAGATCATGGCCGACCGGGAATACTACGCGTCCGTCGTCGTCCCCCGGATCCTCGAGCTCGGTGGAACGCTCGCATCGCAATACCACGAAGTCCGGGGGGGTCTTCCGCTTCCGGCCACTTTTGTGCGTGAGGCGTCAAATATCATCACGACGCAACATGGGGGTTATACCGCGCAACTGATCAGCCCGTGGGCCATCAACAAAAACCAAGGGTTGAAAGACCAATTTCATCGCGAAGCTTTTGCGGCCCTCGCGTTGAACCCTGCTAAACATTTCTTCCGGATCGACACGGTCGAGGGCAGGGCCTTGGTAAGGGTCCTGATGTCCGATATCGCCTCGGCCAAGTCCTGCGTGGACTGTCACAATGCTCATCCGGACAGCCCGAAGCATGATTTCAAGTTACATGACCTGATGGGTGGATTGGAGGTCATCATTCCTATCGATCAGTACGTTCAGGAAAGTCGGGAGGATCTCCTCATGACCGTCGGCGGCGGTCTCGGCGTCTTCCTGCTGCTGGTCGGGATTATCGCAACGGGAACCAGAAGAGTTGTTGCACGTCCCTTAAGTCAGCTCGCGTCGCGCATGCGCAGTTTCGCAGACACTCAGGACGATCCTCTCTCTTCTTCCGCCTCGTCCAAAGTGCCCTCTGATGAGGTGAGTGCCCTTGCAGCGACCTACGACAAGATGCAAGCCGTCATCGCCGAGCAAAGGCAGGCTCTCCAAGCAGCCAACCAGCAATTAGCGGATCAGGTTACTGATCTCAAGGCGGCCAATCATGAACTCGAAGCCTTCTCCTATTCGGTGTCGCACGACCTGCGCGCCCCGCTCCGGTCGATGGACGGATTTTCGAAGATTCTGACCGAGGAATATGCTGGCGTTATGCCCGAGGAGGCGAGACATTACCTCCAGCGTGTGCGGGAGAATGCACAAAAGATGGATCACCTTGTGAGCGCGCTGCTGGAGTTGTCCCGCGTGGGTCGTCAAGCCGTAGCCATGCAGATGGTGGAACCGCGGCAGCTCGTGGAGGAGGTTCTGGAGGAACTCGATGGAGAGAGAAATGGACGGCGCGTGGATATCGCGGTCGCTATGCTCCCATCTTGCCGTGCGGACAGGATTCTTCTGAAGCAGGTCTACATGAACCTGATCTCGAACGCGCTCAAGTTTACGCGCACACGGGAAGTAGCCAAAATCACCGTCGGCTGCCGGTCCGAGAACGGCTCGAGCACCTACTTCGTTCAGGACAACGGCGTCGGTTTCGACATGCAGTATGTCGGGAAATTGTTCGGCGCCTTTCAACGGCTTCATCGAGTAGAGGAATTTGACGGAACGGGCGTCGGTTTGGCCACGGTAAAACGGATCATCCTCCGCCATGGCGGAGATGTGTTTGCTGAATCGGAGGTCAGCAAGGGCACCACCATCTACTTCACACTCACGAGAAGGAGATAATCATGACACAGCAACTTGTCGATGTCCTGCTGGTTGAGGACAACCCTGATGACGTCGACCTTGCATTGTTTGCCTTTAAGAAAAGCAACTTCAGCAACCGAGTCCATGTCGTCCGCGATGGGGCGGAGGCGCTGGAGTATATCTTCAGCACCGGAGCCTATGCCAATCGGAAGAATGAACAGACGCCCCGATTGATCCTCCTTGATCTCAAATTGCCAAAAGTCGACGGGCTTGAAGTCTTGAGGAGGGTCAAGTCGGACTCGCGTACGAAAAACACGCCCGTCGTCATGATGACCTCTTCCCGCGAGGAAAACGACTTAGTCGCCAGTTACTCACTCGGAGTCAATAGTTACATTGTCAAGCCGGTGGATTTCCAACAGTTCGTCGAGGCTGCCCGAACCTTGGGGCTTTACTGGCTGCTGCTGAATGAGCCACCGGTATCCGTTACGGGAGACGGAAAGCCGCACCATGGATGACTTTCACTTTCCACACCAGCACACACTCTCGCGCGAGTCGGGGGTGTGATGATGGCCACCCCTCTCCACCTGCTCATCCTTGAAGATCGAGAGGAGGATGCGGAGTTGATGCTCCACGAACTCCGGCGAGCGGGTTTTGATCCGCAGTGGCACCTGGTTGACACGGAAGCTGATTTCCTGGCGCACTTAAACCAGGAGTTGGACGTAATCTTGGCCGATTACTCCCTTCCTCAGATCAATGCACAGCAAGCCCACGAGCAACTGAAGAAACGCGGATTGGAAGTCCCCTTTATCATCGTGTCTGGCTGCATCGGCGAAGAACGCGCCGTCGAGTGTATGAAGTACGGCGCGACTGATTATTTGCTCAAAGACAGGCTGACGCGATTGGGACAGGCTGTGAGAAAAGGTTTGGAGGAAAAACTGCTCCGTGAAGAACGGCAGCGCGTAAAGGAACAGTTGGACCACAATGCCTTTCACGATGCTTTGACCGGCTTACCCAACCGCGCCTTGTTCCTGGACCGTGCCCAGCGTTGTCTCCACCAAATGGAGCGCAGGGAAGGGTACCTCTTTGCCATCCTCTCCATCGATCTGGATGGCTTTCAGGCCATCAATGCAAGTTTTGGACAGTCTGCCGGAGATAAGGTGTTGATCGAAATCGGCGAGCGCTTGGTTCAGAAGGTACGATCCGGCGACACGGTCGCGCGCCTTGGCGGAGACGAATTCGCCCTGCTGCTCGACGATGTCAAGGACATGCGTAATGCACTGCGGGTTGCGGAGCGGGTCCAGGCAGAACTCGCCAAACCGTTTCTCGTGGATGAACGAGAGGTGCTCACTAGCGCGAGTGTCGGCATTGCCGCCAGCATGGACACATATAAGCGATCCGCCGATGCGCTCCGCGATGCCGGCACCGCCATGGCACGAGCCAAGAGACTCGGCCCAGGCCAGGTCGCTGTCTTCGACTTACGGATGCATACCCAAGCGGTGACCCGGTTAAAGCTAGAAACAGACCTCCGCCGAGCTGCGGATCGACAAGAATTCCTGTTGTATTACCAACCGATCGTATCGCTGCAATCGGGACGCATCACAGGTTTTGAAGCGCTGCTGCGTTGGCAGCACCCCCAACGCGGTCTGATCTCGCCGGGTGAATGTCTCCCCGTCGCGGAAGAGATCGGACTGCTCATCCCCATCGGGCACTGGGTGCTTCAGAATGCCACACAGCAGTTACGCGCCTGGCAAGTGAAATTTCCGGTCGCACCGTCCCTCAGCATGAGTGTCAACCTGTCGTGCAAACAGTTCCTTCAATCTGGGGAGCTCCTCATGATCGTCGACCAGACGTTAAAGGCGACCGGCTTGGACCCCCGCAGCCTCACGCTCGAGGTGACGGAAACGGTGATGATGGAAAATGCGGAAGTGGCCTTGGCCACGTTGGCTCAACTGAAGGGCCGGCAGCTTCATATTTCCATAGACGATTTCGGCACAGGGTATTCTTCGTTGAGTTACCTCCAACGTCTTCCGATCGATAATTTGAAAATTGATCAGTCCTTTATTGCGCCCATGAAGCCGGCTGGGGAAAGTTTGGAAATCGTGCGCAGCATCATCACGCTGGCTCACAGTTTTGGAAAACACGTGATCGCGGAAGGAGTTGAAACCGGGGAGCAACTCGCTCTGCTTCGTTCACTCGGATGCGAGTATGGGCAGGGGTACTTCTTTTCCAAGCCCCTGGAAAGCGAGGTAGCGGGCAATTTAATAGCCGAAGCTCCCACGTGGTAAGAAAGAGTACCGCGGTGCGCAACAGCGACCCTGGCTCACCCGGTAAATAACCGAGGGTCAAGTTGACGCGGCCACGAAATAGCGCGTACCTGGATGACGGCTTACCTACCAGCTTTGTCCAGTGCCCTGGGTCGCACTCGGCTTCGACGTTTTACGTTTCACGATTTCTCGTTACTCCGAACTGCCGAGCATGTCGTCGATGAGGGGGCGATTGATGTCCAGGCATCCTGGGCAGATGGCATCGAACAACGTTTCGTGATCGGCAACGAAGTTTTTATGGTCGACGAGCTTCTCCTGTAACACCTGCCTATGGCAGGTCTCGCAGAGCATCATCAGCCCCCGCGATACCGA
>JBQTHY010000036.1:0-10982 GCA_052389395.1 Nitrospiraceae bacterium
GTATGGCCTTCCACTCGAATCAGCCTGCTATCGCCGCTGGTGCCCAGATATTCGATCAACTGGTCCAACACTTTGTAGCCTTCCGGCTTGATCGCCGCTTCGCCTGATTCGTAGCGAAGGAAATTGGCCAGATCGCCCAGGTTGATGCGGTTTTGCCCGGATGCATCCGGCACCGCTAGCTTACTTGCCACCAGATCAGCCGGCACAGTCGGCGTTGCCTGAGCTGGTTGTGATGGAGGCGCGACCTCCACGGGCTGAACGACCGGAGCCGAATACCCGACGAGCTTGTACCGGTCTCCTTTCATGACACGAGTGTTGGCTTTGACGATTTTTGCTGTCGCTGTGCGATCCTCGGTCGATAGCACCTTCAGCTGGCCGATCTTCCGAGAAGGCAGCCCCGCGCTGTGACGGTAGATATCCATGAGGTGCCCGTCCTTGAGCCCGTCCTCTCGCCCTCGATCTACGTACACCACATCGCCCTGTGAAACCAGGGTCATCGCCCTGTCAGCCTGGAGTTCGACGATCATGCCGCTGACATCGGCAACGTCGGAGGTCTGGCTGATGATCTCGCTGGGCGCCGGAGCAACGTACCGCATCACGGGATCCCCAGGTGACATCGCGCCGTAGCTTAAGACCGCCTCAGCCGTCGTGAGAGCATGGTCGGTATCAGTCACTTTCACGACACCGACGCGTATCGTGACAAAACCAAGATATTCTCCTGTCGCCGGGTGAAACACTTTGCGGACCCGCCGGTAGACGGTAAAGAGGTCTCCGACCGCCACATCGGTTGGATTATCGAGTTTCAGGTAGAAAACATCTTTTTTCCCCACGAGCATTCGATTGCCCGATGTTTGATTGTCCCCCGTTATCAGATTCACGATCCCGTCACGCGGGGTCGTTTTCTGAATGGCGCCGCCTGAGAAGGTAAGAGCTGCCAAGCCGGAACGAACCGGGCTGCCGTCTTGGGGTTCTGCTCGTATCCCCTGAGGTGAGAGGCTGATCCCGACCGACAGAACAAGGATGAGTGGTGTCAGAGTTTTCATAGAATAGGTTCCTTTTTGAGCCAAGTACTGCTTGCCAAACCATAGCAAATCACGCTGTATTGTCAAGAATTTGAGCTTATTGATCGGGGTTTGACGAGGATTTCCACCGGGTGTTATGGTGGCGCTGAGTCGGGGTTGTTCCGTGAAGGGTCTGAACGGGTTCGCTAGAATTATGAACCGTCAGCGCGATCAGCTCCCACCCCTCTCTCCGGGCCCGCGCAAGAAACAGCGGATCGAGACCCAGATCCATCGGCGGCTCAAGGCCAAGGCGACTTCACCCTTGCAGTCGGAATGGGACATGTCGCAGCCCGGCCCACCGAGCCAGTTACGCATGTCTCCCTCCAGAAATCCTCCCCCGGCCTTGCTTAAACCTCCAAAGACAGCGTTGGGTCGGTCGGTTCCTCAAAAGGACCTCGCCAGACCGAAAAACTAGCTCTATCGACTCGATCTCAAGATTCTATTTTTTTCACAAGATCAAGCGGAAAACTTCTCAGGTTTTCACGCCACCCTGGTCCGCCCTGCCTAGGACTTTCGGGGCTGTTTTGGTTAGGTCCTTTGTCCGCTTGCTATCCCCAGGACCCCAGCACTAAGATCCCGTATGTCCTTGATAGGTCAACACCTTGTGAGACAAAACAGATGAGCGACCTAGACCTCCTCGAATACCTAACGAATTTTTTCCCGATCCTCCTCTTTATCTTCGTCGCCCTTGCATTCGGGGTCTTGACGTTGGTGATCAGCTATTATGTCCAGCCCAGGTATCCAGAACCGGAGAAACTTTCGCCTTACGAGTGCGGTTCTGAGCCGTTTTCTGACGCCCGTATGCCGTTCCCGGTGCGCTATTACATCTTTGCGATGTTGTTCGTCATTTTTGACATCGAAGTGATCTTCCTCTACCCCTGGGCGGTTGTGTTCGACAAGATCGGGGTGATTGGGCTGGTCGAAATGATGATTTTTATCGCCTTATTCGTCGTGGCCTACGCCTATGCTTGGCGGAAAGGCGCGCTGGAGTGGGATTGAGCGGAGAAGAGCGTATGGAAGATGGCGTATAGCAAATAGTCATGAGGGAATGAGACGGTTTCTTGCCATCGGCCATTCGCCATTAGCAATAAGCTCTTGGGGTTTCCATGGGACTGATCCAATTAGGACGTCATGACAAGGACGGAGCCTCCGATATCATCACCACCACCGTTGAAAAAGCGGTGAACTGGGCGAGGAAGGGCTCCCTCTGGCCCATGACATTCGGGCTCGCCTGCTGCGCGATCGAGATGATCGCCGCCGTCTCTTCGCGGTATGACATGGACCGGTATGGAGCCGGAGTGTTTCGGGCCTCGCCTCGACAGTCCGATTTGATGATCGTCGCCGGGACGGTCTGTCGACGGATGGCGCCCGTCATCAGAAAAATCTATGACCAGATGCCGGAACCGAAGTATGTCATCGCGATGGGGTCTTGTGCCACGTCCGGGAACATTTACGACAGCTACAGCGTCGTGCAGGGAGTCGATCGGTTTGTTCCGGTCGACATCTACGTGCCCGGCTGTCCTCCGACACCGGAGGCCCTCTTCGACGGCATCTTGAAGCTGCAAGAGCGCATCATGGAGAAGCGAGTGTTCGCCACCCAGCCTGAGCAGGTTAAAGCCAGTTTGAAGGTCTAACGGCCCACAGATGCATCAATTGGTCGGACGGATTCAAGAAGCGTTTCCCGCGGGATTTGTCGGCGCGACCGAGTGGCGTGGCGACCTGGCGGTGACGGTCACCAGAGACAAACTGCACTCAGTGGCCCAGTTTCTCCGTGATGATCCCGCAATGGATTTCGATTATATCGTCCACGTGAGCTCCGTGGATTGGCCCGACGCTGAAGAGCGATTCGAGGTCGTGTGGGAATTCTATTCCATCCGAAAACGGCATCGTATCCGTCTCAAAACGAGAGTCCCTGAATCCGACTGCATCGTGGATTCCCTGACAGACCTCTGGAAAGGTGCAGACTTCATGGAGCGCGAGGTCTACGACATGATGGGAATCAGGTTTCGGAATCATCCGGATCTCCGCCGGATCTTGATGCCGGACGACTATACGGAAGGCTACCCCTTGCGGAAAGACTTCCCCCTTCGGGGCAAGGGCTGGCGTGATACCTTCGACTTTCTCGACGAGATTCCTCGGTAAAGCGACGAAGAGTTATGGCATACGAAGATCAGAGGACAACGGTCTATAGAGTCAACCCGGAGCACCCGGAGAGCGAGACTCTTCCCACCTTACGAACGGAGGAACTCCTTCTCAACATGGGTCCCCAGCACCCCAGCACCCACGGAGTGCTCAAGGTCATTCTCGAGCTGGAAGGGGAGCGAGTCGTGAAATCCACGCCGGTGATGGGTTTTCTCCATCGCGGCGTGGAGAAGCTCGCGGAGGACGGTACTTACCACCAATTCATTCCTCATACCGACCGGCTCGACTACGTCTGCGCGATGTACAACAACTTCGCCTATTGCCGTGCGGTCGAGAAGTTGATGAACTTGCAAGTACCAGAACGGGCTGAGTATCTCCGGACGATCGTTGCGGAAGTGCAGCGCATCATCGGCCATCAATTCTGGCTGGGGACGCAAGCGCTCGACATCGGGGCCATGACCGTTTTCTTCTATTGTTTTCGCGATCGGGAAATTCTGCTCGATTGGTTCGACGAGCTGTGCGGGGCCCGCCTCACGACGAGTTGGTATCGCATCGGCGGGGTGGAGCGGGACTTTACCTCCTCACTGATCGACAAACTGAAACGGTTCCTCGATTATTTTCCGCCCAAGATCGATGAGTACGCCATCTTCCTGGAGAAAAACCGGATTTGGTTGGGGCGAACGAAAGGCATCGCCGTGATTTCGGCTGAAGACGCGGTCAGTTTCGGCTTAAGTGGACCGACTCTGCGGGGCTCCGGAGTCGATTACGATCTCAGAAAATACGAGCCCTATGCCGCTTATCCGAAGTGCGAATTCAGTGTTCCGGTCGGGAAAAACGGCGATACCTACGACCGGTATTGGATCCGTGTGATGGAGCTCTACGAAAGCGTGAAGATCATTCGGCAATGCCTGGAGCAGATGAGGGAAGGGCCGATCATGGCGGACGTGCCGAGTGTCACGCTGCCGCCGAAGGAACGGGTCTTCACGAATCTTGAATCCATGATCCAGCAGTTTAAGCTCTTCTCGCAAGGCTTCGACGCCCCTCCGGGAGAAGTCTACTGCGGCACCGAAGCACACAAGGGTGAACTGGGGTTCTACATCGTCAGCACGGGCGGGGGAAAACCGTACCGCCTCAAGATTCGCGCCCCCTCCTTCATTCACATGGGCGCGTTCGATCACATGGCCAGAGGCTATATGATCGCGGATGCCTGCACGATCTTCGGAACCTATGACATCGTAATGGGCGAGTGCGACCGATGAAGAATTTGGCGATTTGGTGATCTGGTGATTTGGCGAAGTTTCCGGATTCACATCAATTACGGAATCACAAAATCGTACTTGAGGAAATACCCATGGGCCTGAAACCAGCCACCAACCCGGAAGTCGAAGCGGCGACGATTGAGCTGACCATCGACGGGAAGACGGTGACCGCGAAAGACGGCGTGTCGTTGTACGACGTCATCTCGGTTACGGGCAAGATCATCCCGGCCATGTGCTACCACTACACCTTCGATCCCTTCGGCTCCTGCGGCATGTGTCTCGTCATGCAAGAGGGCAAGAAGGCCCCGGTCCGGTCCTGCACGGCCAAGGCCGCGGCAGGGATGATCATCCGCACCGAGGGAGAAGACCTCTTCCTGGCACGCAAGAAGGCCGTCGAGAAACATCTCTCCGTGCACCCGCTGGACTGCCCCGTGTGCGACGCCGACGGCCATTGCGAGCTGCAAGACATGGCATTCCTGCACGGTGTCACGAATCTCGCCAATGCCAAACAGAAGTTTATCCCGGAAGACACCCGCAGTCCGGTACTCGATTTCAACATGAACCGCTGCATCGCCTGTGCCGAATGCATCAACGTCTGCAAAGACGTGTTGATGATCGACGCCCTGCAGTTCATGAAAAAGGGCGGCTTCAATCAAGTGGTTCCGAAGGGTGACGTCCCGCTCGATTGTGAATTCTGCGGAGACTGCTTGGCAGTCTGCCCGGTCGGCGCCATTACCAACAAGTTCTCGAAGTACCTCTACAAGCCATGGCAGATGAAAAAAACCGCCACGACCTGCAACTATTGCGGGGATGGGTGCCAGATGTATCTGGAGACGAAAGATGCGGAGGTGATTCGCGTCACGTCTCCGTTATCCTGGAAGAATAAATGGGGCGACCGATCTGAAACGGCCAAAGGACACGGCGGTCTCTGCGTGCGGGGCCGCTTCGGATTCGAGTTTCTGGACAGCAAGACCCGCTTAAAGCAGCCACTGGTCCGCGAAGGCAATCAACTGGTCGCAAAGCCTTGGCTTGAGGCCTTGCAGCTGGTCGCTGACCGGTTTGCCGAAGTCAAGCGCAAACACGGCGGTGATGCCATCGGAGGCCTCATCACCGCGCGCTGCACGAACGAAGAGCTCTATTTGTTCCAAAAGCTCATGCGCGCCGGGTTCGGAAGCAACCATCTCGACAGCAGCGCCCGCTATGGGCATATGAACTTTGTGCAAGCCTCGAGGCACGCGGTGGGGCTCGGGCGGACGCCGAACGATTGGGAAGATTTCACCAAAGCCAAAGCCATTCTCCTCATCGGTTCAAACATCACCGAAACCAATCCGCTGACCGCGGTTCGGATCAAGGAAGCGATCCGCGTCTACAAAGCGCAAGTCGTCACCCTCGATTCAGCCGTGACCAACATGGCCAGGCTGGCTTCTCATCCATTCCTGATCACGCCCGGCACAGAAGGACTGGTCATCGATGGGTTGGTCAAGGCGACGATCGATCAGGACCTGGTGGATGAAGAAGTCACCAAGAAACATCCCAAGGCGTTTGCAGCCCTCAAGGCCGCTGTGGAGAGTCTCTCACTGGAACAGCTCTCATCAGACACCGGTCTCTCCACTGACGCCTTCAAGGAAATCGCGGCCATCTTTGCGGAGTCACCCCGCTCGCTCATTCTTTGCGCGGAAGGCATCGTGAGAAGGACGGACGGTTACCAGAATGTGTTGAAGCTCATCGATCTGGCCTGGGTCACAGGCAAGCTTGGCCGACCCGGTTGCGGTGTCAATACCGTGACCGAGGAGCCGAATGAGCAGGGCGCAGTTGATATGGGTGTGGCGCCTGAGTTCCTGCCAGGGCAGGCCCGGTTTGACGACACCGCGACTCGCGACCGGTTGGCGAAGGTCTGGGAGGCTTCGCTTCCGGCCGTCGGTACCGGGGCGCACCTCATCGAGATCCTCAAGCGTTGCAGGAGCGGGCGGATCAAAGCGTTGTATGTGCTCGGGGAAAACCCGCTTGCGACCCTGCCGGCTTCGATGGAAGTGCGAGCCGCACTCGAGCGACTGGAATTACTGGTGGTCCAGGATCCCTTCCTGACCGAGACAGGACGGCAGGCTCACTTCGTACTGCCCGCATGCACCTATGCGGAGAAAGATGGCACGTACACGAACCTCGAGGGCCGCGTCCTCCGTGTTCGCCAAGCCATGGATCCCATCGGTGAGAGCTTGCCGGATTGGCACATCATGACCGCCCTTGCCGATGCGATGGGATGCCGGTGGGAGTATCAATCGGCCAACGATATCCAAGCCGAGATCATGAAGCTCTTACCCGGGTACTACAACCTCGGTCAGCCGCGCAAAGTCACGCCGACGCCGGACCATTATTTGGCCAACGGATATGTCGCCGAGGTCAGCGCCCGCTACCGATCGACGCCAAGATCCGGTGAACGCAACCGCCCGTTTGCCTTGATGATGGGTCAGTTGCTCATGCATTCGGGCAAGATGTCGACGGAAGCCCCCGGTCTCATCAAGATCGCGCCGAACACCGGAAAGCTTCGCATGAATGCCCGGGACATGGAACGTCTTGGATTGCAGCACGACACGAGAATTCGTCTGACCTCCGAGCGGGGATCACTCCAACTCGGGGTCCAGCCTGACCAGTCCATCGCACCCGGTACCTGCTTCTTCCCCGAGCACTTCAACGAACCGCCGGTGAAGGACTTGATGACCGTGTCGGTCGATGCCGCGACGGGTGTTCCGGCTTTCAAGCAGACTTGGGTAAGCATTGAACCGGCGTAAAGGGATGTATATGCTCGCCCTCGGTAAGGAAGTGACTACGATGAGCGTGGCGGCCTTGGCCAAGAAAATTCTCCACGCCGCGTTGTTCTTCGAGATTTGGGACGCGATGAAGGTGACGTTTCAGCACATGTTCCATCGACCGATCACGTTTCAATACCCGCGCGAGCAACGGACGCTCCCTGATACCCATCGGGGCGCGCTCGGGTTGCTTCGATACGACGATGGGCGCGAGCGGTGTGTGGGGTGCGATCTCTGCGAAGCCGCCTGTCCGTCGCATTGTATCAAAGTGGTGAGCGAGGAGGACAAGACCCGCCCGCTCCAACGCTACGCGAGTGAATTCTATATTGATGTCACGAAATGCGTCTTCTGCGGCTACTGCGTCGAAGCCTGCCCGGTTAATGCCCTCGCAATGACCAAAATGTATGAGTACTCCACCCACGACAAGCGCACCCTGCTCTTCGACAAAAAGCGGCTCTACGACATCGGCGAGCGTCATCTCGTTGACGCGAAAAAATATCTGTATGCCCACAACCAGGAGAAAAATGCTGAGGAGAGCCGCGAGTACCGCTACTATTTCCCGCAGTCGGTACTGAAGTCGACCCAACCGCCTCCCAAGCATCTGAGCTGAGTCCAAGACATGGTCGCCGTCTTTTTTGCCTATTTCGCGTTGGTGAGTATTGTCGCCGGCGTCCTCACGGTGGCGTTGAAGAACCCCGTGCACTGCGGCATCGCGTTGCTTGCATTGTTGCTGCACGTTTCCGGGTTCTTTGTGCTGCTGAATGCCGAGTTCTTGTGGGCTGTCCAAGTGATCGTCTATGCCGGCGCAATCTTGGTGCTCTACCTGTTCGTGCTGATGTTGCTCAACCTTAAGACCGACGAACGCTATCTTCACTCGTCGTACCTGTACTTCCTCGGGCCGGCGGTCTTGGGCTTGCTATACGTACTGCTTCTCCTGTTGCGGTCTCCGTATGGAGGCGCGAAGGGCGATGCGCCCGCTGTCGCCGTGCTGCAAGACGGCGATACCGCCGCAGTAGGCATCAAGATGTTCAGCGACTACCTCCTGCAATTTGAGATCGTCGGCGTGTTTCTGCTGGGCGCGATCGTCGGCGCCATCGTGCTGGCTAAGACGCCGAAAACGATGGAAGTGGATCGCGAACGATGAAGCTGTCAGCAATCAGCTTTCAGCGCTCGGCCAGGGTCATGAGATTTGTGTCCATCATGGTTAGTCTCCGAGGCTGACCGCTGATGGCTGATAGCGTGGTGTAAATTCCATGGTTCCGCTAAGCGCATATGTCGCAGTCAGCGCGGTCCTCTTTATCACGGGCCTCCTCGGGGTCCTCATCAGGCGCAACTTCATCATCGTCCTGATGGCCGTGGAAATCATGCTGAACGCCGCCAACATCAATCTGGTCGCGTTTTCACACTATCTGGAGTCCATGGCCGGCCAGCTCGTCGCCCTGTTCGTCATCGCCATCGCGGCCGGGGAAGCCGCCGTCGGGTTGGCCATCATTATCGTCGTCTTCCGCGGCAAGATCTCGACGAACGTGGATGAAATGAACCTCCTGAAGTGGTAGCAGGATCTTGAGAATGGCATCCAACTTTTTTCGCGCTCGCTCGCTCCCGTCGACGTGCCTGATGGGCCCGCTTCAGGACTCCCCCGCCCTGCAGCCGAGCCTGGACATCGTGACCATCCTGGAGAGGGCGGGATAACATGTCGGATTGGACGCACCTGCTCATCAACCTGATTCCGATTTTCCCGCTTCTGGCCGTCATCTCCAACGGCCTGCTGGGGAACCGGTACTCTCACGACGTTGCCCATCGATTGGGGTGGGGCTCGGTCGGCCTGTCGTTCCTCTGCACAATCGGCGTGTTCGCCGATGTCCTGAGGACCGGGGCCGCTTATGAAGTCGTCGCTTACCAATGGATATTCGGCGAAGACCTCATGATCAATCTGGCCTACCTGGTCGATCCGCTGACCTGCGCGATGCTGCTCGTGGTGACCGGCGTGGGCTTTCTCATTCATGTCTACTCGGTCGGCTACATGCACGGAGAAGCAGGATTCACGCGATTCTTCACCTACATGAACCTCTTCATGGTCTCCATGCTGCTCCTCGTCATGGGGAACAACTACGTCGTCCTCTTCATCGGATGGGAAGGCGTCGGGCTCTGTTCATATCTGCTCATCGGGTATTCCTACGAGAAGGTGTCGGCGGCGAAAGCGGCAACTAAGGCCTTTGTGATGAATCGCATCGGTGACGCAGGCTTCTTGCTGGCCATCTTTCTGGTCTTCGTCAATTTCAAGACCCTCGACTACACCAAAGTCTTTGCGCAAGTTGGCCAACTCTCACCGGAGATGGCCACGACGATCGCGCTCTGCCTCTTGGTGGGAGCCATCGGCAAATCCGCTCAGGTTCCCCTCTATACCTGGCTGCCCGACGCCATGGAGGGCCCCATCCCGGTGAGCGCCCTCATCCACGCCGCAACAATGGTGACGGCTGGTGTCTACATGATCGTCCGCAACCATGCCATTTTTGATCTGTCCCCCACTGCGATGGGGATCGTGGGAATGATCGGAGGCGGTACGGCGCTCTTTGCCGCCACCATTGGCCTGGTCCAGACCGACATTAAACGGGTCCTTGCCTATTCGACCGTCAGCCAGTTGGGTTACATGTTCCTGGGCTGCGGGATCGGCGCCTACACGGCTGCGATCTTTCATCTAATGACCCACGCCTTTTTCAAGGCGCTGCTTTTCCTCTCCGCGGGCTCGGTGATTCACGCCCTGTCTGGCGAACAGGACATCCGGAAAATGGGCGGCCTCAGTAAAAAAATTCCCTGGACTCATCGATTGTTTCTGATCGGAACCATCGCGATCGCCGGGCTTCCTCCCTTTGCGGGATTCTGGAGTAAAGACGAAATCATGGCCCATGCTTTCACCCATCACCACTACCTCCTCTACATCATCGCCGCCGTCGGTGCCCTTCTGACTTCCTTCTACATGTTCCGTCTGACGTACCTGACCTTCTATGGTTCGTCCAGGATGGATCACCATACCGCGGAACATGTGCACGAATCGCCGATGGTGATGGTCGGCCCTTTGATGGCGCTCGGTTTTCTGTCTCTCGTCGGCGGAGTGATCCTGGGATTTCCGCCGGAGCACGGCTGGCTGCACAAGTTTCTGGGTCCGGTTGCCGGGACAGCCGGCGAACATGAGGCCGGCGCCGGACTGGTGTTCCTGTTGATGGCAACGGCAACCACCATCGCCCTGGCCGGGTGGGTGCTCGCACACGTTCTCTACAATGCCAGCCCCGCGACCGCGGACAGATGGGCCGCGAAATTCGCCGGCGTCTATACGACGCTGCTCAATAAGTACTACGTCGACGAACTGTACGACTTTCTTTTCGTCGAACCGTGCAAGCGCTGGGGAAAGTTGCTCGATTGGTTCGATCGCACCGTCGTGGACGGCATTGTGCGCGGGGTCGGACGGATGGCAGAGTGGGGCTCCGCTGCATCAACCTGGGTCGAAAAGCACGTTATCTATGGCGGGCTGAACGTGATCGGGTACAGCAACCACCTCGCGGCGCGCCAGGGGCGGAAAATGCAGAGCGGCATGGTCCACCATTATGCTGCCATCATCGTGGCGGGACTTTTTCTGTTGGCCCTCGTGGTCCAATTTGTCATGCAGATGTAAGGATTGATGCGCCTGGCGAGACAGCAATCATGTTAGAAGAACTCAC
>JBQTHY010000037.1:0-1902 GCA_052389395.1 Nitrospiraceae bacterium
TTGGATGGCACATGGATAGGGTATGGTAGCTATGGTACACTGGCGTCATGCCGCAAGAACCTCGCTCACTCGGATCCGATCGGCCCCTCGTGCTGTTGCCCGCCTATCTGGGCACGCATTCGATTGACGATGCGCTCCGCATGACACGGGGCCAACGGGTGCTCTGGCTTGAAATTCTGGTGAATGATCGACTCGACCTCACGTCTTGGCAGACTGACCCGGCTGTGCAACAGGCCTATCAGACGGCCTGCCGTTGGTATACCCAGTACCGGCGGCTGATCACCTCGCTGTTTGATCGTGCTCCGCTTCCCCCAGACTTGGGTCCCATCGACTACCGGGACTATCGGGTGTTTGCCGAGGCACTGTCCTTTGCCTACTCTCACCGCTGACCGCCTCATCACGCTGCTTTCGGACTACACCCGCCAGACTGGTACGCCCGTCGACCTGCTCTTGGTCAGCGCCCTCGCTCTTCACGCCTATGGATACGCAGGTCGCCTGAGGAACGGCGTCGATGCGGAGGTAACAGGCTCTCTCGACGCGCTTCAGGCTTTCTTTTCAGCACAAGACATTCCTGCCGATTTGACCAATAATTTCTCCGGGTGGTCCATTGTCGCAATGCCCCCGGGCTATCGAGAGCGTGCAACCGACCTGGTGCATCACCCGCTCGTACGGGTGCGGCTTCTCGCACCCGTCGATTTCATTATCGCCAAGCTCCGGCGCGGGACTGACCTGGATCTGGATGATGCGACCTTCGTGGCGACTCGATTCGCCGTGTCTGCCGCACAGATTCGTCTTGCAGCTGATTCGGCTCTGGCGGCCTCTCCTCAAGATACGGCGCTCTTTCTCTTTCGCAAGACAGTGGATCTTTTTTGCGAGAACCTTCCTCCCGCAACGCCATAAGTCCAGGCTCTTGACGGCACGAAAAAGGGGAGCCTCCTTTCGGAACGCTCCCCTCGACGATCCGGTGGTCCTAACGTGACCTCCCGATCGCGGCCAAAACACTCTGGACCTGTTGCGGCTGTTGATCGCTGCCCTGATCCCAGCTTAGGCCAGTCTGAACCGTGAAGCCGACCCTCGCCTGGATGAGCTGATCAACCTGCGTGCTGAGAAGGGCGACTTGCTCAGCATCCTTTTAGAAAATACCGGCTTGTTTCTGCAGCCAGCGGACGTACTTCACGATCTGATCGACTTCTTCCGGCGTAACGCCGTCGACCTTCGGCATATCGCCGAACTCCCAATGATGCGCCTTGACCCCGTTGGCCGCAGCCCGTTGGAAAGCAGCGTCGCCATGATGATTGGGTTCATAGATCCTGTGCACGAGCGGCGGGCCTTGATTGGTTCCAACACCTCCCGCCCCATGACAGGCTGAACACTTGGCCGCAAACTTCTGCTCTCCTCCCTGCAGTTCGACAGGAGCCGGGGCAACCGCGCCCCTTGGCATCGTCTCATCCTGACTACAAGCCGGTATGGCGCTGAGCAGGAGCACGATGAGACTGATCCCCATGGTCCGTAGAGTCCTCGTGGTCTCGTTCATCTGGTTCATCTGGTTCGTCTCGGCGATCTGGTTTGTCTGGTTCACCAAGAAAAACCAAACAAACGAACCAAACTCCGTCAGAGAGCGCGGCGGAGCGCATAGGGGATTGGGTCGACAACTCCTGCTTTGGCAAATCCCTGTTTGCGAATGAGGCAGCTGTCGCACTCTCCGCAGGCGACAGTGCCGACAGGATCGTAGCAACTGTGCGTGAGGTGAAAGGGAACATTCAGCGTCATGCCGAGTTGAATGATCTCCGCTTTGGTCAGTGTCAGTAGGGGCGCCCGGACCTCAATTCGTTTCCCCTCCGCGCCCGCTTTCGTCCCAGCCTGAACGGCCGCTTCAAACGCCCGGATAAATTCAGGCCGACA
>JBQTHY010000038.1:0-2497 GCA_052389395.1 Nitrospiraceae bacterium
CGGGCATGGTCGGCCAGATCGCCGCTGTCGAGCCGCACACCTTTCACGGTGATCCCCCTGGCTTTGAGCGCTGGGGCCAACGAGACGAATTTTCGCACGGCCGCCTCGGTATCGTAGGTATCGATTAGGAAAACCGCATAGTCCGGTTGGGCCTGTGCAAAGTGCTCGAAGGCTATTTCTTCATCCTTGTGGGCTTGCACAAACGAATGGGCCATCGTGCCGTAGAGGGGGATTCCATAGATCATACCTGCCAGCACGGTGGCGGTGCCGGCAAAGCCGGAGAGGTAGCTTGCACGTGCGGCAAGGAGCCCTGCCTCGGCGCCGTGCGCGCGGCGCAATCCAAAGTCGATGATCGGTTTCCCTCCTGCGACCAGCACCGACCGTGCGGCTTTCGAGGCGACCATGGTCTGGAAGTTCAGCAGGTTCATGACTCGGCTTTCGACGAGCTGCGCCTGCGGAAGCGGCGCGATGATCCGGAGAATCGGCTCGGGGGGGAAGAAAATAGTCCCTTCGGGCATGGCGTCCACATCGCCGGTGAATCGCAGCGCCTCCAAGTAGCGAAGGAGCCCCGGCGTGAACTGTCCTGTTCGATCCAGCCAGGCGAGTTCTTCTCCCGTGAGACGCAGCCCTGAAAGAAAGTCAAGCACCTGCTCAAGACCAGCGGCCACCAGGAAGTTCCGATGGGATGGCAATTTGCGGACAAAGAACTCGAACGCCGCCTGCTCGTCCATTCCCTGTTCCTGGTAGGCTTGGGCCATGGTGAGCTCATACAGATCGGTCAGCAGGGCGCTCATCAAAGGATTCATGCTGCAAGCATCTCCCATTGGACAGGCACGGCTCCCAGGCGGATCATCTTTTGTTCAGCGTGAAGACCATCTTCAGGCTGGAGGTTCACCGCCTTGATGCCGTCCATCAGCAGACAGACGTCATATCCCAATGCCCGAGCATCCTCGACCGTGTTCAACACGCAATAGTCGGTTGCCAATCCGCCGATGAACAATCGGCGTACACCGAGTGCCCGGAGATGACGATCCAAGGCAGTGTCCTGGAAGGCCGAGTAGGCTTCTTGCTCGGGGTCGATTGCCTTATAGATGATGACGGCCGATGCGGGTACCTCCAGTGACGGTGGCGGCAAGGAGCCTGGCGACCCGGCGACACAGTGCACGGGCCACAGCCCTCCCCGGTTGCGGAACGAGCAATGGTTGGGAGGGTGCCAATCGCGTGTGAGGTAAATTGGGAGACCTTGGTCGTGGAATCGGAGGAGGTACCTCAGGAGGATCGGAATGATATCATCTCCGCCGCTGATGCCCAGCGTTCCACCGGGGAGGAAATCGTTCTGGATGTCTGCAATAAGCAACGCATCGTTGGCGGTCAGAGGCTCCATCGGCGGTATGCGCTTCCATCGAGCAGGGTTGAATACATTCCTCGCTTCGTTGCACGCAACAACCGTCACCGGACCACGCGGCCGCTGCGAGCTCGCCGAAGTCTTCACGAACGACGATCAGGTCATGTCATTGTCCTTGTTGCGACAGGAGACGAATGTACGCCAGCACGTCCTGCATTTCTCCGTCGGTGAGCTGCCCCCTCCAGGAATGCATCGGGCTGAAGACGACCCCGTGCTCGATCGTTCGCAATAACTCTTCATCCGATTTCAGGAAGGACCGGAATCGGTGAAAATTCGCCGGCGCAACTTTCAAGGAGGAAGCGGCGGGGCCGTCGCCCCACCCTCCTGTTCCATGGCACACCAGGCAGTGCTGCGTATAGACCGATTTTCCACGCGCGATATCGGGAGGATAGTCCTGGGCGTAGAGGGAGGACATCGCCGGGCCGCTCAGGGCGAGAAGGCCCGGGAGTCCGACGAGAGGGAGTCGAGTTAGTATGCGGCGAGACAGTGTCATCCCTTGCCTGATCTAACTCTTCTTGGTGGTGTGGGCGATGAACGGGCTGAACAGTTGCTTCAGCTTCTTGCTTCCGCACGTGGGGCATTTGACGTCACCCCGTTCATGCTCTTTCAACGTCACGACGATCAGCGATTCCTTCCCGCAGTCCAGGCATTGATAGTCGTACATCGGCATCGTCGATCTCCCTCTTCCTACCCGAAGATCAAGAGCGGGTAGGTTCCCTGGTGCAGGAGGGCATGAGAGACGCTGCCTAGCACCACGCGCGTCACGCCCTGGCGTCCACGGCTCCCCATGAGAATGAGGTCGGCACTTAGCGCCCTGGCTTTCTGCAGAATCCCCTCAACTGGGGTCCCCAGCGCAGCGGCCACTTGGGTTTGGTAGCCCATCTGGCCCAGCTTGGCGGCTGTCTCCTTGAGGAAATCTTCAGCATCGCGGAGAGCTTGACTCTCCATCTGCTCAGCCACGGTGGCGCCCACCGGCCAGAGCGGTCTGTTTTGCGGGAGTACCGTGAAGAGGGTGATTGTGGCTGTGTCGCGAAACGGTTTCTTCTGCAGAAAGTGTAGGGCATGGTCCGTATCGTAGGTCCCCTGCAAGGG
>JBQTHY010000039.1:0-2278 GCA_052389395.1 Nitrospiraceae bacterium
CGCAGTCACCATCGTCGAGGCCGAAGGGCGAACTCTGGGTTCACCGGAGACCTCGGTCGTCGTGGTGCGCCGATTCTTCGGGATCCAGAGGCCCCGCCGCCCGTAGATGTTCTGCTAACTGAATCCACCTACGGTGATCGGCGGCACGAGCCATTTGAGAATCGCGAGCGCAAGCTGGCTGAAGTTGTGGGAGCCACCGTGCGTCAGGGCGGGAAAGTGCTCATTCCATCCTTCGCATTGGGGCGCGCCCAAGACGTTGTGTATTCATTACACCGGTTGCGCGAAAGGGGGCAGATCCCCGAGGTGGCAACGTTTGTGGACAGCCCGATGGCTGTGGACGCCACTGAGATCTTCCGATTGCATCCGGAGAACTTCGATGAGGAAATTCGCTCCCACCTGGAGCGTCACGATCCGTTCGGTTTCAAACAGCTCCGGTACTTGCGTTCCGTCGAAGAATCCAAGATGCTCAACCACATGGCCGATCCGTTCATCGTGATTGCGACGTCGGGAATGTGTGAAGCAGGCCGGATTCTCCATCACCTTCGAAGGCATCTTGGTGATCCTCGCTCCTCGCTGGTGTTCGTCTCATTCCAGGCGCAGAACACCCTGGGAAGGCGGCTTGTCGACGGACTTAACCCGGTGAACGTTCTGGGGGAGCCCCACGATGTGCGCCTGCAAGTTCACCAGCTGGATTCGTTCAGCGCTCATGCGGATCGAGAAGAGCTGCTGGCCTGGGTGCGCAAGATCCCCCGGGTGAACCGGATCTATTGTGTGCACGGGGAAGAGAAGCAGTCCTCGAGCCTGGCGGCCCATCTTCGAGAAAACGGCTTTTCTGCAGAGGTTCCATCCGCGGGGCAGCAGATTGAGGTGTAAGGAGGGCGAGGCTCGCTGGGTACCAAGGCCATGGTTGCGGTTCGGCGACGGCTGATCCGGGCAGTGTGGCGCTTTCACCGATGGCTGTACCGCGCCACCGGCGGCCGCGTCGGGAGTCGGATCGTAGGGATGCCCGTGCTGCTGCTCACCACGATTGGGCGGCGTACTGGGCGGAGCCACACAACCAGCTTGACTTACTCACCCCACGGAGCCTCCTTTGCCGTCATCGGCTCGAACGGTGGAGCGCCGAATCATCCCGACTGGGTGCTCAACCTTAGGGCCAATCCACGCGCGGCAATTCAGATTCGGGGCACGCACGCTGCAGTGCAAGCCCGGGAAGCGGCACGCGCCGAACGCAGTGAATTATGGGATCGCGCCGTCCAAAGCTATTCGGGATATGCCGCCTATCAATCGAGAACGAGCCGCATGATTCCTGTCGTAATCCTCGAACTCAAGTCTTCGAAGGATCAAGTGTAGAGCTGACTCCTTCCCCCCTAAGGAGAACTGGGGGCAAGCGGAGGGCGATTTGTCGAAGATGCGGCTGGAAGTGCTTCCGCTCATCAAGCGTCGCTGGGACGATCTGGTCGATCTCTTCAGCCGGCCAGGAGGGTCGATTGTTCGAGGCTGCTGGTGCATGTACTACAGAAGGTCGGGAGCCGGTAGTCACGGAGGATGGGGCCAGGCCAACAAGCGGGCGTTGAAGTCGCTGGTAGAGACTGGAACGGTCCCCGGGCTCGTCGGCTACAAAGATGGACGGCCCATCGGCTGGATCTCGTTGGGGCCGCGCGAGGACTACCGCAAGCTTGAGCGCTCGCCGGTGATGAAGCGCGTCGATGACAAACCTGTGTGGTCGATCGTCTGTTTCTACGTTGATCCCCGGGAGAGAGGCAAGGGAGTCATGGAGGCCCTGCTGAGGGCGGCGATCGACTACGCTCGATCACAGGGCGCCACGCTCCTGGAAGGCTATCACGTCGACAAGAAGGAGAGGAGTCATCCTGAGTTAATGTGTATTCGAGCCACGAGGATGTACGATCGCCCGGCCTGCAAGGAGCAAGCCCGACCAAAGAACCCCAGGCCGGTCATGCGCCGCGGGGTGCGCCCCCAAAGCTGAACAGGGAGGTCCGGAGCAATCTCCTGAACCTTCCGGTGACCGCGGACCCGGGGACATCCTCACCGCCTGCAGCCGTCCGGCTCCGCCTACCCCGACCACCCACATCGTTCCTGGGACGCGATCGGGAGGTCGCCGGCATACGCGATCTTCTTCTGAGAGGCCACGTCCGGCTCCTCACTCTGGTGGGGCCTCCCGGAGTCGGCAAGACACGCCTGGCGCTGGCGGTCGCCGACGAAATCCAGGGCGAGTTCGCAGACGGGGCGCTCTTCATTGACCTGACGCCGGTCCGAGATC
>JBQTHY010000040.1:0-6035 GCA_052389395.1 Nitrospiraceae bacterium
CCAACTGGTCGAAGCAGGACATCGTCATGCTGCCTATGACATGGTCGTCGACTACACCACCCCGGCTCTCCAACGATCCGTCCTTGCCACCCTTCAAATAACTCTCTCCTTCTGGCTCCGATACCGCGACGCGGTCGCCAAGGCCTGCGGCATCAAGAAGTCCTAGTGGCAAATCTCGCCCTCATTGCATCCCCGCTCCTACTTGTGATGAGCCACCGGCCATCAGCTATCAGTTTTGGAAAAAAGCTGCGCGCGCCGATGATCCATGCTGCCCTTAGGGCGGAGTCTTCTTATTGGTGACTGCTATCGTGTAAGCGGAATGGAGATTCCAAGGCTAACGAGCATGTTCAATACAGCGGGTGAGCGGGGCAAGCAGGTAGAAAACATCTTCGACGCGAACCACGGGCATGATCACGCCGAGACCTTCCTGTTCATGCGAAAAGTCGTACAGGATGGACTCTTCGGGGACGAGCGAACCCATCATGACAACATCGAGCTCGACCGACTGCTTCTGACCGATTCTCCGAAGCAGCTTCTCACGCTGAGGAGAAGTTGGGACCAAAGTTAAATTCCCAGGCAACTCCTCGGGCTTGAAACGGACCATGCCCCAGCTGGTCGGTGTGAATCGCGGCCCCAGCGCGACATGGAATCCATCGGTTTCTGAGTCGTAGGTAGACAATTCTCCGCTCCAGACAAAGGCAATTCGCCGGGGCAGCGCTTGATTCCCTTCCCGTTTGGCATCCCGTTCTCGGTTCAACTTGAACAAACGCTCGTCACGCTCAGGATTGTGATGGCCATCGCCATACAGCTTCGCCCAATCGGGTGGCGCCCCGTCTAACCCGTGAAGGAACTGTTCGATGGCAGCGGCATCAATCAGTACCTGCGTATCTGGAGGTAGTTGAGTATGGATATCGCTGAGACGAATAGAGAGAAGCGTCTTCCCACCGAGGGAGTCTTCGCCGTAAAGCGCCGTTGGAATGGCAGGCGGGCAAGCAAGGGCAACGGTACAGATACACGCTACAGTGATTGCGGGATCAGTTCGACGGAGTTTGAGCCAATCGTTTTTCAAAACCTGCACGCAGAGATTGCCCTGCCTCATCGGTGGGATCCAGCACGCCTGCTTCAATCAGGAGATCGATTCGCGGCCGAGGGTCGAGCCGCATCATCGCCGATCGACGCAGCGGCGCCGTTTCGATTACTTTCCGATAGGTCGCAAGCCAGGATTCCGTGATGGCTCGCAGCCCGGCATCCGTCGGCTTGATTCGACCCTGCATGACTTGCGGAAGCAGCCTAATAATGGGATCGGCCTGGGAAATGGTGGCTATCGCCTGGCCAAGTGCCTTCTCGCAGGATTCCGACATCGTCGTCAGTTCATTGAGCAGGCACCGGGGCCACGGGGATCGCCGCAACTCCCGCAGGCTCCTGCGCCTCCAGTGGTGGACCACTTGCTGGTGGCGCCGACGCCAAATGCGGAAAACTGCTTCTCAGGTTTGGTGGCGTTACATCGTGGACAAGTCGCTTCTGCAGAACCTTGAATCAGCTGCTCAAAGCGATGATTGCATTCCCGGCAGACATATTCGAATATAGGCATACACAACACTCCTTGTGGCGAGCTACATTAATTATAAGATTGCGAAGGCCGGATCGCAACGACAGGAGCCCCATGTATCAGGAAGAACAAACCTTTGCCCTCCGATTCACGCTCGAAGCCTCATTTCCAGACGACTACGAGGGGGATGAAGACAACAACGCCTGGGTCCGAGAGTGGGAAGCACTGATCAAACCACAGATGCTTAAGCTCGTCTTTGAATCACTCCGCCAATATCCTGGCTGGACCGCGCATGTCCGCAACAGAGGGGCTTCCCCAACGGATGAGATCGAAGTTGTCCTTGCCCGAGATTTCTCACAATCACGTCCGTTTCCTATGTGATTATGACGCCGCGACGAGATATCGGTCTCTACATCCATGTCCCTTTTTGCCGACAACGCTGCCGTTTCTGTGCCTTCTATCTCGAAATAGCCCGAGCCGAGCGGATTGACGCCTTCCGCTCAGCGCTCACACGGGAAATTGATCTCTACCGGCTTCAGGAACTCTTCGCGGGACGACCGCTGCAGAGTATCTACCTTGGAGGCGGGACGCCGACGGCACTTCCCGCCGTTACACTCATCGCCATATTAGAACAGATTCGGACCACATGGCCACTAAAAGCCAGCGTGGAGGTCACGGTGGAAGCCCATCCCTCTACTGTCACAGCCGAAGACCTCAGCATCTTGGCCGGTGCCGGGGTCAACCGCATCAGCTTTGGTGCCGAATCGATGAACGACGAGGACTTTGCTCCGATTGGACGGCCTGGAAGGGTGAAGGAAACGGAAACCGCCGTGTTAGCCGCACATGCCGCGGGCTTTACGAACATCAATCTCGATCTCATGTACGGACTCCCCGGCCAGACACGGGAGACTTGGGAAAAGACATTGCGGTCACTGCTTGCGCTCGACCCGTCGCATGTGTCGTGTTACGCCCTGACCATTGAAGAGGGGACGAGGCTCGCGCAAGACATAGCACGGGATCTTGTGTTGCGACCCGATGATGCAGTCCAGATCGACATGGAGTCAGCAGCGGTGATGCTCCTCAGCGAGGCGGGATTCACTCGGTACGAGATCTCCAACTACGCCAAGCCGGGAGCTGCCTGTCGCCACAATCTGTTGTACTGGACCGGCCACGACTATCTCGGACTCGGCCCAAGCGCTCAGTCCTATGTCGATGGAGTGCGGTTTGGTAATATCGCGGACCTTACTGCCTATGTCGACTCGCTGGAGAATCACACCCCGCCAGTGGCCGAGCGCCTCATACTCTCATCCTCCGACCGACAACGCGATGCTCTCGTGTTCGGGCTTCGCCTCATTCGTGGGGTCTCCCTGGACACCGTTGAAGGTTCAGGACGGCACAACAAAATCAACGAACTCGTTACGAGGGGGCTGCTCGAATTAGATACGGACCGGGTGCGATTGACCCCTTTGGGACAGCGCTATGCCGATACCGTAGCAAGTGAACTGTTCTGATCGCATCAAAGACCGGACAACTTAATGGCGAACCATCAGGACATGCAGACTCGTATCGGCTACGATGCCCGCCCAAGCGACGGCATTCAACCAGAGTAAGGACCGATGGCTGTGCCTCCAGTAATGAATCAGGGCCAAGAGCAAGCACAGCTGAGTCAATAGCGAGAAGGGCCGATGTAAATGAGCCGAGACAACGCCCCGCTCGCTGGCGATTGCAGAGAGCGCCGCCAGAAAATAACAGGTAAATGCACCAATCTGCAGCCACCGCCCTGTCCCCTTCTCTCCTCGACGGACTACCATCACCAATGCCCATGTCAGGCACACAATGACAACCAGTAGCAGCAGCGGAAAGAGTGGCCACCAGACCCGCGCGTCAAGCATTAGAGCAGAACTGTAGCAGCCGTCCCGCCAAGGGTCAATTAGGTTCCTCGCCACATTGACAAGTCATTCAAGACGGTGGGAGAGTATCCACTATACGCGAGGACCTGTGATGCCAGTGAATATGGACCCATCGAAGAAACGCGGACGTAACCTATCTGAGGCAGCGCCAGCCTCTGAGGAGGCACAGACAACAAACGCATCAGCCACACCACAGCAGCCGTTCGGAGAAGAAACCGAACTGGATCGGCAAAAAGACTTGGCCGATGCGGAACGGAAAAACCTGTGGGATGCGACCGAAGTGATCGATATGGACAAGGTCTAACGACCCGAAATGATCAATGTTCAAGGTTGAATGGTGTTCGCCGATCCGGAAATTCACTTTACGGTCGGATACACATACATGGCTATTGCAAGTTAATCCGTCCCTTGGGACCACAGTAGTATCCCGACCGCACGGGAGGTTCTTTCCCAAGCCTCGCTCCATCCGGCCGCCAAAGCAGGTCTTAACGGTTCTCCCCCAGGTCTGCTAGAATTCCTGCACCATGCCGACCCCGTCGACGCCTCAGACTCTTCCGGACATCGCTGAAGACATTGAAACCGGTGCGGGAACCGGATTCGAGGCTCGTGTAGTTGTCTTTAATTGCGACTGCCACACTTACCAGCAAGTCATCGATCTTTTCTGTCGATTCATTCCTGGAATGACATCGGCCAAGGCCTTTGAACTCGCCTATCGCATTGACCACGAGGGAGAAGCGATTGTATATAGCGGCGCGACACAACAGGTAGAAGACGTCGCGACGAAACTGGCAGGAGGTGGCCTCAGAGTCGCGGTCCAATAACAGGAAAACATGCGAGCGATAATATGTTATTTATGTTTGGACTTGCGCTTCTTGGCTTTACTGATTTTTGCTCGCTTTTGGGCAGGAGATTTCTTGGGAGCCTCGGCTCGTTTCTTTGCTACGGCCTTCGGGCGTTTCTTTGGGGCCTCCTTCGGCTTTTTTCCCGATCTAATGGCCCCAGACGAGCCACCCTTCGCGGGTTTCACAGGAACCATGTAGGTGAGAGTCCGATTCACCTTTGCCAACTGGTCCCCACTGAGTACGCGGACTTGGTAGAGCTCGAAGAGCTTGCCGATCGCCTTGGTATCGCCTCTCCGCGCCGCACTCAGGAGGCGCCGGCGTTGGTTCATCTCTTCTTCTTCGGTATGGGAAGCACCTCGTCGTTCCATACCAATTCCTTTCTCATCCCCGATTAATTGCCGATGGGGGAGCTCTGACTCAGCAACACAGCGTCAAAAAATTTCCAAAGTATATCAGAATTCAGAAGAAATTTGGAATAATCGGCTTCGGTAAGGCTCCCTGATGACGTGACAGGTATTTTCCTCAGTAGTTCCTCATCTGTGAGCAACAGAGACCGCAGCCATTCGTTTAGACAATCCGTACGAGAGCGACGAGATCAAGAAGGGGGATTCCGTCATTGAGCACTATCACGGCAGGCGTATATAATTGTCGGCGGAATCACCACATTCACAGGAGACAACAACATGGATCAGCATGGTCAACAACAGTCGACCGTGTCCGACGACCCCAAAGCCCGCGAACTCCTCCGCCGGGCGTTTGACAACACCGCGCGCTGGCAGAAAGACTTTAAGGGCTTCACTGCCGATCTCACCGTAAACGTAAACGGGAAAGAAACCAGCGGACCCGTCATGGTCAAGGGCCCTCGCGAAGTCTCCGTCCAACTGGGCGATGCCGACGTGCAGAAGTGGGCACAGGAACAGCTCGGCATGATCGCCGTCCACCGGGGCCCACGCAGTTTTGAAGAATCTGACGGCAAATACACGTTGACCATGGAGGAAGATGACCATCCGTTCGGCACCAAGCTCATCATCCACGGGTCGAGCTCGTTTTATCGCCTCAAAAACGATCGCATCACCCAGATCAATCGGAAGATGGCACACCCAGGCATGACCCCGTTTGGCTTTACGATCAATGTAGAAGAGAGCGCTGTGACGCAGGACGGAAAGAACCTGACGACGAAATACACTGTTTACTACTACTCGCCGACCGACGGCAAGCTGAACAACGTCGAAAGTTTCACCGACACCCACGTGCGCGTAGGCTCGTCCGACCTGCCGGCCACTCGGCGAATCATTTCGTACGAAAACGGAGAAGTGATCGTGAAGAGCCTGACCTTCACGAATCATCAACTACTCTAGTCATGGATTTGAGAAAGAATTTTCCCCGCAGCATGCGAGCCAAGCTAGCGGGCTACGTTCATCTCGCGCGCATGATCGATAAATGCCGCGCCGTGCTGGCCGGCACCGAGGGCGAGTATATTTACCCCTGCCCGATGGACGAACGGCTCATGGAGTTTGCGGGCATCACCAGTGAGAAGTTCACCGCCGCCGTGAAAGCCAATCCGACCGACGACGGGGTTGCGGCATGGTTTACACAAGTTGCGCAACCGCACAAGCCTGCTGAATTGGATGAATGGAATCAGAAGCTCTTGTTGCGGGGGCCGAGCTCGCCTGAAAGCCTGGAACGATTCAAAAAATACCGCGACGCCGTCGATCCCTCCCGCACCGACCTCAC
>JBQTHY010000041.1:0-2487 GCA_052389395.1 Nitrospiraceae bacterium
AGGCACCATTGGATTGTGTCAGTTGATCATTTGCCGACTGGAGTTCTGCCGTCCGTTCGTCGACCAGCCTGCTCAATTCACGCAGTTGTCCTGCCAACTGATTTGTAAGGTCCCATTTTTGACAGAGTGCGGAGGCGAGCTGCAACACCTCTACGCCTTCGAACGGTTTCTGGAGGATCAACAACTTGTCGTTTCGGCCTACACGTGTTTTGATTTCTTCCCACGGGTGGTCGGAAAATGCCGTGCAGATGACCACCTGCAGATCTTCGTCCGCTTTCCAGAGGTGTTCGATGGTTTCCAGGCCGTCCCACCCGGGCGGCATGCGCATGTCCACGAAGGCCATCGCGTACCGACGTCCTTCCTCACGAGCATGCTGGACCAGCTCCAACGCCGTCTGACCCTGATCGGCACAATCAACCTGGTACCGTTCGCGCGTTGTGAGGTCGGATGATTCCTCGAACAAGGCCGACCGCGCCCGCGACATGGCATCTGGCTCAACCTGGGGCTGAAGGATTTTGAGGAAGTCATCATGAATGGCCTTGTTGTCGTCGACGATCAAAATCCTTCGATTGAATGGTTCGGACCACGTCATTGAATCGCTCTCAGTCATTCTTGTGCCCTTCAGGCAGCGTTCTAGGCTGCCTTCGCCGGGATGGCGCTAGCACTACCTTCATGTAATATAGCTTGACTAATCGGTTTCGTCACGCAATCAGTGACTCGGTGCGTCACCCTGAATCCCGATCTCTTTCTCCTGCGTCACGGACGGCAACAGTACCACCCCTCTGCAGGCCAACCGGGTGTCGGCGTTGATCCGGAGGGCAAGCTCGACTCCGTCCATCTACGGCATCGATCTATCGAGAATCGCGGGATCGAACGGCTTCCCGTCGCGTACCGCTTGGATGAGGAGAGTCAGCATGTGAACTCCCGACTCCCTCTGAGGAGGCTGGATGTCCCACGAAGTCAGCTATCGGTCAAGCACGCTCTGATTTGAGAGGTATCATTGATTTGGTTCTGTCCGCGCCGCTGGGGGAGCCGTCGTCATTGACGACGGTCCGCTCGAGTTTCCTCTCTCCCGACCAGCCATGAACTCGTGCATGTCATTGATGAGGCCAAAAAGGTCCTGCGCGCATCTCTGCACGGTCGTCGCATGCTCTTGCTGCTCAGGATTGAGTGGGCTATCGAGCAATAAATTCACCTTGCCGACCAATTCGTTCATGGGCGTGAAGATTTCATGGCTCATGATGGCCAAATATTCTTCTTTCGCCCACAATGCCGCCTCGGCAGCGTCCTGAGGCTGATATTCCGTGCTCTCCGCGATCCTGCGGGCGATATTTTCTTGAAGGCGGTCGCTCGCTTCGCGCAATTCGGACTTTCGCTGGCTCACGCAGGACGCGAGGCTTTCCATCTGCGACTTGGCCGAACGCGCCAGGTTCCATTTCCTCGTGAGGGAGTTCGCCAGTTGGACAACCTCGATGCTGTTGAAGGGTTTCATCAGGATGAGCACCTTATCAGTGTTCCCGATTTTGCGGCTCACGTCTTCCCAGGGATGATCGGAATAGGCGGTACAGATCACGATCTCGAGGTCAGGATCGACATACCACAGATGTTCGATCGTTTCGAGGCCGTCCCATCCCGGCGGCATACGCATGTCCACGAAAGCCATCGCGTAGGGGCGGCCATCCCGGTGAGCACTATGGACCAGACCGAACCCCTCCCGCCCCTGGGGCGCGAAGTCGAGCTCGTAGTGCTGCTGTGGCGGAAGAGTCGGTGTCTCTCCGAACAAAGCCGCCCGCGCTTGATTGAGTGAGTCGCCATCTTTCGTCGGCGCCAAGATCTTACGAAAGTCGTCGTGGATCGACACATTGTCGTCGATCACCAGAATCCGCCGATTGTCGGTCGTCTTTTCGCTCGTCATGCGGCAGCCTCCGCCAAGGCCAATGGGAGATCAAGCGTGAAGGTGGCGCCGCGCCCTTCCCCCTCACTCTCGGCTTGGATAGTCCCGCTGAGATTCCTGGCAGCAAGGGCGGCACTGTGAAGACCAAGGCCATGTCCGGCCTTTCTTGTCGTAAAACCCTGGGTAAACAGGCGTGGGAGGTTGTCAGCGTTGATGCCGCCGCCTGTATCGGTCACCTCGAATCGCACAGATTCTTTGCTGTCGGCAGACATTCCGACCCGTACCGTAAGACGATGCGAGGTCCCTGGATATTCGACCATGGTGTTCTTGGCATTGGTGATCAAATTCACCAGTATCTGTAAGACCTGATGCCGATCCGTCATGAACCTGGGGACGTTGCTATACTCCCGCGTGACTTCGATTCGATACTTCTCCGGTTCAGGCATCGCCATCATCAAGGCTTGCACCATAAAATCCTCAGCTGAAACGGCCTCACGGACATTTTTCGCGCGCGCAATATCCTGCTGCGCCATGATCACCTGTTTGATATGGTCGACCTTTTTCACGAGGGAGTCGAGTTCTCCCCGGATGGT
>JBQTHY010000042.1:0-5462 GCA_052389395.1 Nitrospiraceae bacterium
CTAAAGGTCGATCAGAAAGGCAACGTCTATTCAACCGGCCCTGGAGGGGTGTGGATCATGTCACCGGAAGGAAAGCAGCTCGGTCTCATCAAGGGACCGGAAGATCCGCACAACATGGCTTGGGGCGACGACGACGGCAAGACGCTCTACATCACGGCGCTCACGGGAATCTATCGCATCAGGTTAAACGTTGCTGGGGTGCGACCATGAAGCGAGTTGCCTCAAGACTGTGGACCATTCTCGCGCTGATGGCTTTCCTGCAGGGGGAAGTCGCATGGTCTGAGACTGTGACGGCCACCAGCACCAGACTTGATCCCCGTTTCGACAGGTTAGTGCCGCATGATGCCAAACTGGAGATGATCGCAGATGGATTTACCTGGGTCGAAGGTCCGGTGTGGAACAAACAAGGCGGCTATCTGCTCTTCTCCGACATTCCCGCTAACGCCGTCTACAAATGGAAGGCGGGCGAAGGGACGAGTCTCTATCTTACATCGAGCGGCTATAGTGGCGAGGCCCCCTTCGCGGGCAAGGAGCCTGGCTCAAACGGATTGACCTTCGATGCTGCGGGTCACCTTGTCCTCTGTCGCCACGGAGATCGACAAATTGGCCGCCTCGAATCAAATGGAACGATTACGATCCTTGCCGACCATTACGATGGGCACAAGATCAACAGCCCGAACGATCTCGTCTTCAAATCGAACGGCGAATTGTACTTCACGGATCCGCCGTTTGGACTGCCGAAGGCTTTCGATGATCCGGACAAGGCGCCGATTCAGGGGGTCTACCGGCTGGGCGCGGACGGCACCGTGACGCTTCTCATCAGGGACATTAAAGCCCCGAACGGGATCGCATTTTCACCGGACGAGAAGATCCTGTATGTCTCCGACGTCGATCCGCAACGCGCCGCCTGGCTCGCCTATGATGTCCAGCCGAACGGAACGGTGGCCAACGGCCGCGTTTTCTTCGACGCTACCGGCTGGCGCAAAGACCCATTCTTCGGACCGGACGGATTCAAGGTGGATGAGCATGGCAATATTTTCGGAGCCCGTCCTGGGGGACTCAACGTCATCGGCCCCGATGGCGTGTTGCTCGGTACGATCGAAACCAGCCAGCCGACGTCCAACGTCGTGTGGGGGGAAGATGGGCACGCGTTATTTGTCACAGGAGGAAATTCCGTCTATCGGATCCGACTGAGGACGAAAGGGGCGGGATACTGAAGCGCTGCGTGTGCGTTGTTTTTTCAAGGAAGCTGGAGGCCGATTGTGAAAGTGGCTGAATAGCCGTCGGCTGTTGCCGTTGGAGCCAGCAGGAGGTGATTGCCCCCACGCCGGAAGATCCGATCATGCTGATTTCGCGCGGTGCGCAGTCCTCTCGAGGAATACGGTGGGGCAGAGTGGACGCGATCCGTCAGTTCATCATCGAAGTACAGTTGCGACGTGAACTCAAAAGTCCGCTGCGCCATGAGCGCGGTGCGAATCTTGAAGTGAATATGCACGGTCCTCACCGGATACCACCCCGGGTACACAGTGACGAACCGGGCCTCACCTTGCGCGTCGGTGAGTTGATAGCCACGTAAAAACTTCTGGCCGATGGTGTTGAACCCAGGATCCCGCACGTCAGAGTAAACGCCCAGCGCATCGCAATGCCAGAGGTCCACCTGGGCGCCCGCCAGTGGCCGGCAGTCTCCAGCGCTAAAGCGCGAGACCTTGAGCGTCAGATCCAACGGTGCGCCGGGCTTCACTTGCCCATCGGCCGGATCTGAACGAATGTCGGACCGATTCAAGCGCTCGTCGACGAAATACGGACCCTCGGTTTGCTCTGGTCGCACGACACATAAGGGTCCAGCCGTGCCTGCAAGAGCCGACCTCGTCCTCAGGCTGCCAGCCATCAGCCAAGTCGCACCTGTAGCCCCAAGCAATGCGATAACTTCCCGGCGGGAAAGGAGACGCCCCACGAGGCGGTCTTCCTGCGTCATCGGCGCCCTCATTCGTTCGAGCACCTCAGCATACTGAACGAGCGGGTCGTGGCATCTCAGACGACCGCGTCGTAGGCATTCTACTACTCCATTGACAGTATCGATGTCCAATCATCCATACCGCTGGGACCGGTCGAAACAAGATCCGAATGTACGCAGAACGTGACACGGCGCGCGCCGCGAACCAGTAGCCAGCCACGCTGTTCCTCTTTGTGGCCGGTTCACTCGTTCGAGTCAGGTTCTATAGATTGTGCGTGTGATGTTCGCTCTCGTTCACGGGGTGGTCGTGGCAGCTCATTGAGAACTCTTGCTCCCGGCTTGAACGTGAGGTAGTACCACATCCACTCCGACATGACCCGCACGCGATTGCGGAATCCGATCAGGAAAAAGATGTGAACCACGCACCACAGCAGCCAGGCGACCAGTCCGGAGAATCGGAACCGGCCGATCTGAGCTACGGCTCGTGCGCGGCCGATGGTGGCCAGCGTGCCTCGATCCGCGTAGACAAACGGCCGTCGCTTGTTTGGTGCTGTCTCCTCCCGAATGAGCTTCGCGACGTAGTGGCCTTGTTGCATGGCGACGGGAGCCAACCCAGGCAGGGGAGTTCCATCCGGAGTGGCGCAATGCGCGGCATCGCCGATGACGAAGATCCAGGGATCGCCCGGAATTGTCAGGTCCGGCTGGACCTTGATCCGATCGGACCCGTCCCGGGGAACCGAGAGCGAGGCCAGAAGCGGCGACGCCCTGTTGCCCGCTGCCCAGATGATATTCGTCGATCGAACGAACTCACTCCCGATCATCACGCCGTCGGCGCGGATCTCACTTACGGGGCTGTTAAGCCTGATCGTGACCCCCATACCTTCGAGCGCGGTAGCAGCTTTCGCTGAGAGGTCGGGACTCAATCCCGGCAGAATGCGAGAGCCGGCTTCCACGAGCAGAATGGCCAGATCCTCGAGGCGCAACGACGGAAAATCTGGCCCCATGGCTTTCCGTCCGATCTCCGCCAGCGCTCCGGCCAACTCCACGCCCGTGGGGCCTCCCCCCACGATCACGAAGGTGAGTCGATCCTGTGTCCCGGCGGTTTGCCGCCGGTCGGCCTCCTCGAATGCCAGCAGCATCTTTTCGCGAAGGTGGACCGCATCGGTCAGGGTCTTGAGCCCGGGCGCGGAGTGCTCCCACGCGTCGTGTCCAAAATAGGAGTGCCGCGATCCCGGTGCCACGATGAGGACATCGAACACAATCGGCGCGCTGTCCCGTAAGCGCACGAGACGCGCCGCACGATCGATGGACAGCACTTCGTCCATGACCACGCGGACCTGCGGTTGGCGCCGAAAGATGGTGCGCAACGGCCAGGCAATATCACTGGGAGAGAGCGCGGCGGCAGCCACCTGGTAGAGCAACGGTTGAAACAGATGATGATTGGTGCGGTCGATGAGCACCACGTCGATATCGATATGATGCAGCGATTGCGCGGCCGTCAGACCTCCGAAACCACCTCCGATGATGACCACTCGTTTACGAGGCATGTGAGAGGACCGAGACAGGCTACGGTTCAGAGAGGAAGGTGTCAACGGGAGAAGTGGGGTGAATAGTGGTAGTTCAACAGAAAGGAGCACGCGCCGAAAAATAGACCCGCGTATTTCCTCCCTGCAAAGTTGGAAACGACATCAGGACAGCAATCTTCGTTCGCAACCGGCAGAGAGGCCGCCGCACGTTCCCTCGTTCATGATCACTACCTTTTCCTGAATCGTGGCGGAATGTTTTGTGGAGGAGGACGAGATGGTGGTGGTGGCGACGGCGACCGTGGTTGGATCACGAAGGGATAGGGCCTTCCAAAATAGGGGTAGTAACCGTACGGCCTCCCCCAGTATCCATAAGGTGGGTAATAGGGGCCGTAATAGGCAGCAGCACCGCCACCTGAATCTTGTGAGGCGACTGTGTTCCAATCGATAAGGTGTTTGATCTCGAGAACCGGATAGGTGTACTCGCTTTCATCCAGCGGCCTCGTGGTTGAGCCTTTCACGACACCGATTACGGTAATCGGTGTACCGGCAGGCACACTCGCCGGGTCGAGAAATGCTTCTCGAACAGCCAGGAAACGCCCTTCGGACCGAAGACGCTCTGTTGTTGAGGGCCCTCCTGCCTTAGTTGGCAGTTCTAAGATCTCGATTTCGGTCTGCTCCTTCGTCCTTTTGACCGTGATTACAATACCGCCGACCGTGACGACTCGCCCGACATAATTGGCAGGGGCTGCATGTAGGTCGGTAAAGGCAACATTGGTATCGATCTGTATTTCCAGCTCAGGTGGCACTCCAAGGTAGCCCGAGTTGCGTTGAACCTGGTGAGCGGATTCCGCGCAGGACGACAGAATCAGCAGCCCCATGAGCAAGAAAACGATTAAAGTCATGCGAGACATCGGAGTTCTCCTCTCCTAAAAATGATAGGACAGGCCTGCCAACACATGCTGCGCTCTATAGGTCCCTTCAAAGCCCCCTAACGTACCAAAGGCCCCATCGAACCGAAGCCTGGCACTCGTGTACTTGTACTCGGTAAAGATCGCCACACGGGGAGTGACAAATGCACGCAACCCCGCAAGCACATTCCACCCACCGGCGACATCGGTATCACTTTGTACAGTGGGGGTATCTCCAATATGGGCAATCACCACTCCTCCGCCGATTCCTCCATAAGGCTGGAACGTGCGCCCAGGATACCGAACAATGAAATTGGCCCCGACAGTGGTCACTCGCATATGGATCCCAGGATCGTTATCCAGACTCTTGATGTGCGGAGTGCTGTGGAAGACTTCGCCTTCGATACCGACCCAACCGTGCTGAGGAAAATATCCAAGCTTGCCGCCGAAGCTGATTGAATCTGTAAGGTCAAAGTCGGGACCCTGAAGTCCCGCCTGACCGCCCGTTCCCTCAACGTTGGTGAGACGATCCGCGAAATTGACCCCACCCTCTCCCGCCACATACCATTCGGCAGCGGTAGGGCTTGACATCACGAAGGTCTCTATCAAGACCCAAGCCACGAAGAGGCCAGTGGTAATCGGTACTTTCGTCTCCACAGTCGGGGGTCCTTCATGTGAAAAAGATCACTAATCATCTTACCAAGCATCAGCCACGATGGACATGGGCCGGAGAGGAGGGACGTTTCCCGCCTGAGAGTCAGTGATAAGGGCGCGTAATGTTGAGGCTTATCGTTCCGGTTTGAGAAAAGGGAAAACTGCTGCGTGGCGACTTACAAGCCTTCAGGATTCAGAGCAGGTATCTTGGACAGATGAAACAACAATCACGTTACCAGAAGAACGCCCCGCGGTGCGAAACGGTGGCTGACTCCCCTTGCTTCTTCAGTCATCCTCAGTAACGGTTCGTAGCAATTTCCGCATTTCCCAGAAGGAGTGGGTAGGCTTGTTCACTTCTGGATGTTCCAAGTCGATTTGAACGTTGTAAAGCGAGAGCTGATTATTTTTGACTTGGGTAAC
>JBQTHY010000043.1:0-2258 GCA_052389395.1 Nitrospiraceae bacterium
CGCCAACATGACCGAGTTTGGAAAGACTCCCTACCTCAGCGTGGGCGAGTTTGAAGATCTCGGCTATCGGCTGGTGCTCTTTCCCGTCACAGCCCTCCGGATAGCGACGAAATCGATCGAGCAAGTGTTGGTCGAACTGAGAAACCACGGTTCCCAGCGCGGACTGTTGGACCACATGCATACTCGCCAGCAACTCTACGATCTGCTTCGATACAAGGAATATGAGCAACGGGATCGGCAATTTCACTCGACGGGCGATGACAATGCCAACGGCTGATACGACAAGGAGTCCGGGATACAGCCCGGGACGTGAAGGAGTGCTGGCCGGCGAAACGGCCCTCTGCCATGTGGACGAAGGCGAAGCGGGGCTGAGGTACCGCGGGTACGCGGTGAAGGATCTGGCGGACTTGGCGACCTTCGAGGAAGTGGCCTATCTGTTGCTGTTCGGACAGTTGCCGACGCCGAAAGAGCTGAAGGATTTCGCGACGCAACTCGTCGCCAACGCCTTTGTTCCCCATCCTGTCGAGACGTTCTTTAGCGTCGTTCCTCCCAATGCGGATCCGATGGACGTTCTCAGAACCAGCGTCTCGCTGTTGGGTATGAGCGATCCCGACGCGGCCGAGAACTCCCGTGAGGCGAACATCCGAAAATCGATCCGCTTGGTAGCGCAAATCCCGATCGTTATCGCGACGGCGCATCGGCTGGTGAAACGGAAGCCCCCGGTGGGGCCGCAGGCCGATCTGACCTTCGCCGAGAACCTACTCTTTATGCTCACCGACCGTCGCGGTGACGACATCGCCAAGGCCATGGCCCGAGTGCTCGACGTGTCGCTCACGTTGTATGCCGAACATGAATTCAATGCCTCCACCTTCTCCGCCCGTGTGACTGCGTCAACGATGACGGATCTGCACTCGGCCATTACCGCGGCGATCGGCACGCTGAAGGGGCCGCTCCATGGTGGGGCGAATGAGGCTGTGGCCGAGATGTTTCTCGATATCGGAAGCCACGAAAAGGCGGAGCCATGGGTACGGGAGGCCCTCGCGAACAAACGCCGAATCATGGGCTTCGGCCATCGGGTTCTCAAGAAAGGCGACTCTCGTTCACTCATCATTCAACAGCACGCAGAATCGTTAAGCCGGAGCTGCGGCGACCGCCGGTGGTACGAGATTGCGACCACGATCGATCGCATGATGCGGCAGGAAAAGAGCCTCTACCCCAACCTCGATTTCTATACCGCCGTGGCCTATCTCCTGATGGGCATTCCTCGCGAGCTGTACACCCCCGTCTTCGTCTGTTCACGTATCACCGGCTGGTGCGCGCACGTGATCGAACAGCAGGATCACAACCGACTGATCCGGCCCCGGGCGCTCTATACCGGACCATCGCCGCAAACCTATGTCCCTCTCGCGCACCGGACCTGAACATCATTCAGGGATTGTCTGGCATCCCACGCCGGAGTACGTGCAGCGGAGCCGTCTGTTTCGCTTCATGCAGCGGCATGCGATCCCCGACTATCCCACGCTCTATGAACGGTCGGTCCAAGACCCTGAATGGTTCTGGGAAGCGGCGCTTCAGGAGATGGGGATCGAGTGGGCTCGGCCGTACAGCAAGGTTCTGGACCTCAGCAAGGGCATCCAGTGGCCCCACTGGTTTGTGGGTGGCCGTCTGAATTTGGTGCACAACTGCGTGGACAAGCACCGCGCTGGCCCGCAGGCCGATCGGATGGCGATCCGCTGGGAAGGCGAAGACGGCACGCAACGGTCCCTTACCTACCGGCAACTGGATGCAGAGGTCTGGAGGGCATCAGCCATGCTTCAGCGATTGGGGGTACGCCGAGGAGACCGAGTGGCAATCTTCCTCCCCATGATTCCCGAAGTGGCGGTCACCGCGCTCGCTTGCTCCAAGATTGGAGCGATCTATACACCGATCTTTTCGGGCTATGGGGCGGAAGCAGTGGCCACAAGGGTGCAGGACTGTGAAGCGAGGCTGCTTGTGACCGCCGACGGCTTCTTCCGTCGCGGTGGGCTCGTGAAAATGAAACAGGTCGCCGATGAGGCCGCTTCACGTTGCCCGACCCTGCAACATTTGCTGGTCGTGCGGCGGGCCGGCAGCCCGGTCTCGTGGAACGCGGCACGGGATGTCTGGTGGCATGAGCTGGCACAGACAGTCGGCGAAAAGCCCGCCCTGAGCGAAGTCGAAGGGCGCACAGAAGCCATGGAGGCCGACGACCCCTTCATGATCATCTATACCTCAGGCAC
>JBQTHY010000044.1:0-2993 GCA_052389395.1 Nitrospiraceae bacterium
AACTGGCAGAGGCCATTGATCAAGTGGAACGCAGCATCGAACGATTCAAGGGCGAAGTCCTCCGCTCGACGTTCGCCCTCTCATTCCGCCGCCACGTCGAAGAACTCCGCAAAGCCCGCCAGACCTATGGGCCGGTGCGGTTAGGTAAAGTATAGGTTGGCAAGGATGCGTGGAATGTGTCCTTTGCCGATGAGTTCGTGACCGTTAGCCTCAAATCGAATATCCCCCCGCCTGGTGTGTGCGCGGTCCTTTGAGGAGTCAGCGATTTGAATAATTCGGTCATTTTGGGTGTGCAGGGGGCACGAGACCCTGGAATGCCATGCGATTTGCCGGGAATCTACGGAGGCGCGAAGTGGGCGGGCAGGCCGTTTCATTTGCTGTTCAAGGTTCCACCGTCACGTCTACAAACGCCGGCAGGCTGTCTGCTCCTTTCTTATCCGTCACCCGCAGCTTGAAGCGATAGGTTCTCGGCTCGGAGACTTGCGGGGCCTGGAAGGATGGCTCTGGACCGTTGACGTCCAGCAGGGAAACCTTGCTGCCACGCACTTGGCTCCAGGTGTAGTAGAGGGCCTCGCCTTCCGGATCTCGACTTTTCAATCCACTCAGTTTCACTTTCGACCCGCCTTCGACGATCTTATCAGGTCCGGCATCGGCGAGCGGAGGCTCGTTCGGTTCCTCGTTCACTTCGACTGTGACATCGAGCAACGCCTGCTTGCCGCGATTGGTCACGGTGAGCGTCGTTTTTCCGTTCCCGGCAATCTGCAGCAGGCCGCCGGGGAGAATCTTGATAACGTTCTGGTTTGACGATTGGTAGATCGTGCCGGTCGACGGGATACTGATCCGGCGGATCATGCCATCGGCGAATTCGCCCACGACCGGTAACTCGAAAATCTTGCCCATAGAATCCACATGGCCGAACGCGGAGGATTGTCCCGCGCGTCCGAGTTGCAAGGGCTTGTCGGTTTCAAAGTCGATCGTGGTAAGGGCCGCGTCGGGTTCGACCAACACCAGGATTTCGTCGAAGACGGAGCGGGTCCCTAACCGGCCGCGTGAGATTTCAGCCACGGCCAGGAGACGCATCGGTCCGATGCCGTCCTTCGGCACCAGTAGCGGTCCGCCAAAGGCGGGGTCTTGCTCGGCCAGCCCAATCAACGCGACGGGCGCCACGATGGAGCCGATGGCTGTGGCGTCTTCCTGTTCGACCAGTGTGTCGTCCTGCTCGCCATACCAATAGTAACGAACCTTGACGATGCCGATATCCTTTCCCAGATCCACATGGGCGGTGACGGTATTTCCCGCGGTCAACTTGGCCCCTTCTGCCGGCTCCGTGATCTTGAACGCGAACGCCGGCTGGGGCGGAAGCGCAAGGCAAAAGGCAAAAGTGTAAAGGTAAAAACTCGTCCCAAACTTTTTCCTTTTTACTTTCAACTTTTTACTTTTCAGACTCACCGTGTCAGGTGAAACGGGACGTCCGTGAGAACCACGCGGTCTTTAAACAGCAGCGCTGCCTTGAGGAGCAGCGCTCGTTGGTTGTGCAGGATGTTCTGCCACCAGCGGGCAGGAAGAATTTCCGGGATCACGACGGTCACCCAGGTGTCCGGTTCTTTCTCCAGAATTTCTTCGATGTAGTGGAGCAAGGATCCTAGGACAGAACGATAGGGAGAGGGGAGGGCGATCAAGTTGATGCCACCACCCCATTGGGCCCACTGGATTTTGACCTTCGCGCTCTCTTCTGGATCGAGATCAACAAAAACGGCGCGAATTTCGCCCGCCCGGCTGCGCGCGTAGTCGACGGCTCGCACCACCGATCGATTGACTCCGCCGATGGGTATGATGACGATGTTGCGCCGGGGGCGCGGAGGACGGGCGTCGCGGGACAACGAGACTTGCTCAGCCACGGCTTTGTAGTGCGATCGAATGGCCTGAAACATAAAAATCAAGAGGGCGACCATGAAGAACACAATCCAGGCGCCCTGCATGAACTTTGTGGTGGCGATGATGACTGTAGCAATACCTGTGGTAAGAGCGCCTATCCCATTCACGATCAACTTTTTCCGCCAATGCACCCCTTTTTTCACTAGCCACCGCTTCACCATGCCAGCCTGCGAGAGCGTAAACGACACGAACACGCCGATTGCATACAACGGAATCAGCGCGTGAGTGCTTCCCTGGAACAGCACGATGAGAAGGCAGGCGAAGAAGCCAAGAATGATAATGCCGTTCGAAAAAACCAGGCGATCGCCGAACGTGGCCATCTGATGCGGCATGAATCCGTCCCGGGCCAGGATCGAAGCCAGGTACGGGAAACCGGCAAAGGCGCTGTTGGCCGCCAGAACCAGCAGCATGGCGGTGCCGATTTGGACTGCGTAGTAGATGGCGCCTGTGCCGAACGTGAGGCGAGCCAACTGCGACACGACCGTTTCATCTACTTTCGCGAGAATGCCATAGTGGTAGGCAATCCAACTGATACCCATGAACAACGACGCGAGGATGGCGGACATCCAAATCATCGTTGTGGCGGCATTCTTGGATTCAGGACGGCGAAAGGCCTTGACGCCGTTCGAGATGACTTCCATGCCGGTGACCGCAGCGCAACCGGCGGAGAACGCGCGAAGAACGAGGAAGAGTGTCAACGCTTCAACTTCGCCATGGAGGCCGGAGGATGGAGCAGGGGGGGCGGCTGTTGTGGAAAACGACTTGACCGTCCCGATGATGACCATAAGGCCCAGAGCCCCGATGGCAAAATAGGTGGGGATGGCGAAGAACTTTCCCGACTCACGGACACCGCGAAGATTCATCATCACGATGAAGAAAATGGTGACAAGCCCCAAGGCCTCCCTGTGCATAAAAAGGCTCGGGATCGCCGAAGTGAGTGCGGCGACTCCTGCCGCCACGCTGACGGCGACGGTCAGGACATAGTCGATCATCAAGGCTGCCGCGGCAACCAAGGCCGGCAAATCGCCGATGTTCGATCGGGCGACGATATAGGCGCC
>JBQTHY010000045.1:0-10033 GCA_052389395.1 Nitrospiraceae bacterium
CTCAAACGATTCCCATTTTCTGAACCAGAAACCGCCAAGCTCAAAGCGAGTCGCATGGGCTCTCACGCGGTGATTCGCCAGCTCGGAAAGCGACCGCCGCTAACACCAGCCGAAGCTTATAGGCTCCTGTCTAAACTTTCCGACGAGACACTCTTGGGCCTGATGGCCAAGAGCAAGAGAGAATCGGTGAAACGGCAGGTGTCGGCCTTCCTGACGACCTCTCAACATGTGAAGCCGTCCCTGACCGGCGTCGATCTGAAGGCGATGGGCTTAAAGCCTGGGCCGCAGTTCAAAATGATTCTCGATCGCTTGCTCGATGCACGGCTGAACCGTGATGTGAAGACGGAGTCGGAAGAGCGGGAGTTGGTACGCAGACTCATGTCCCAAACAGCCTGACGTTCAGTTCATCGGGACGATTGTTGCGGCGATTTCGTTCGGCAACAAGAGTGTCGCGGTCGCCCGATGACTTGTGTCTGGTTGAATCAACGCGAACAAGAGTACCGGCTGGGGGGCCGCCCCCGGTGGAAAAGCGAGGATGGCCGGAAAGTCGATCAGCGGCGAAGCCGTCACGAGGCTCGACAACCTAAGCCGGAATGCCATGAGCACATCACGCAACCGATTCGCCTTTTCCTCATCCGATAACCCCTGAGTCGGCGCAATTCCAACCTCCCATAACGGACGGGTCACGGTAACCGGGAAGGTCAACCCGAGTTTCTGCGCAACAGGCGTGACATCGATCAAGACTCCCGCTTCGATCGCTTCCTGCCGATTGACGATCAATCTCTTGGCAGGCTCATCCTCACGTGCAGCTGGCAGCCCGTCAGGCTCAGTGTCTGGAGCCACCTCTCTCTCATCTGAGGAGGTCGGCGCCTCGCTCTCATTAGGTCGAGATGCTTCCTCGGCATGGATTTCGGGAGGAGGAAGCGCGTCATCAGCTCTTGGCCTCGACGGGAGCGCTCTGGTAAGCCCATCATAAACGAGTTTGGCTGATTGGGACCAGATCGGATTAAACGGTCGACCGGCAAAAGCCGCCTCAGCGGCTTTTTGCTCATCGTGGGTCAGTACTCGTGGGCTTTTGTTCGTATCCATGCGCAATAGATAAGGCGGGACAATGTGGAGTCAAGCGATCGAGTGGGGTTAGTCAGGCAGACGTTGGCCCCTCGTTTCCGGCGCAAAGAAAAGCACAGCCAATCCAAGCAGATAGATCAAGGCCACCGTGCTGGCGGCCCGGCCGAAGGTGCCCAGAGTCGTGACGAGCCAGCCGGTGAGAAAGGGCGAAGCCGAGGCCAGCACGCGCCCCGCGTTGAAGCAAAATCCGGCGCCGGTAGCGCGTAGGCGGGTGGGGTAGAGTTCCGGCAAGTAGATCGGAAAGCCGCTGAAAATGCCGTTGTTGAAAAACCCAAGAATTGGCAACAACATCAACACACCGGCGTACGTACTTGGCGCAAGATACGTGATTGGCAGCATGACCAGACTGCCGAGGCACATGAGGGCAAACACTGGGCGACGGCCGAATCGATCGGCCAGCGGGCCGAAGCCGAGATAGCCGAAGATCGCGCCCGCGTTCAGAGCCATGATGGCGTAGCTCACATACTTGGCCAACGTTGCGGTGTCCGCGCTTTTGATGTCGGGTAATTCGCGCACCAGCGTCGGAGCCCAATTTGTCGAGCCCCACAATCCAAAGACTGCGACAAAGGCCAACGTGGACCCGACGAGAGTCGCGCGTCGCAAGTTGCTCTCGAAAATCGCGGAGAGGGGCACTGGTGGCTGTTCATGGGCGCGTGTCCAACGCTCCGGTTCCTTGAGCCACCAGCGCACGAACAGCGCGACGAAGGCCGGTAGGATGCCGATGAGAAACAGCAACCGCCAGCTATAGTCCTTCAATATCAGGTTGAAGCTTGCGGCCAGGAAGAATCCCACGGCCCAGGCCGACTGCAAAATGCCCGCTGCTTTCGCTCGCTTGTCTTCCGGCCAGGTCTCCGCCACGATGGCCGCGCCGGCTGCCCATTCGCCACCAATACCGAGGGCCGTAAGAAAGCGGGACAGGGCGAGGTGCCACCAAGTCTGCGCGAGCGCCGCAGCTCCGGTGAAGACAGCGTAGATGATGATCGTAGCGATCAAAACCTTGGTCCGGCCAAAGCGATCGGCCAGGATACCGAACGTGATGCCGCCGATGGCCCAACCAACGAGAAAGATCGAAAAAATGATCCCGCCGTACCAGCCGATCTGTTCTGTCGGGGGCGGTCCGCTGCCTGAGTGCAGGAGGTCATGCAGCGCCGGGTGAAGGACGATGGCGTAAATCGTGGCGTCCATCGCATCGAAAACCCAGCCGAGCCACGCGACGAAGAGGACGAGCCATTGATACGGTGTGACGCCGCTCCACCAAGATTGCGTCTTCACCGGTGGGCTCTGCGATTGGCGCGCGGCGGCGTTCCAGTGTTGAGTCCCTCGACTTTGCTCGGGACGGTGAGCTTGTCGAACCGTGCTGCGTGCTGAGTGCTGAGAGGGCGCATTGGTGGTGCAAGGCTAAGGGGCTTTGCCTATGCTGTCAAGGTGAAGCCGTCCAAAATGCCGTGCTATAGTCCTTGGCCATGGCGCGAATGGATTACTATCGGGTTCTAGGGGTCTCACGCGAGGCGTCCGATGAGGACATCAAGAAGGCTTATCGGAAACTGGTGTTCCAGAACCATCCTGACCGGAATCGCGACAGCAAAGATGCCGAAGCGAAGATCCGCGAGCTCAATGCGGCCTATGAAATCGTCGGCGATGCGGAGAAACGACGGAGTTATGACCGCCTATTCTGGGGAGATGAACCACGCACCGAAGCGGTTGATCCGGGCGTCATACTGGACGAAATGGAAAAGAAACTGTTCGATGAAGGGCGGAAAGAATTGTTTGCCATCTTGATGAAGGATGTGAGGCGGGTAAAGGCAGAATTGAGCATCATCCGTGAGCGCACCTTGGCGGAGCAGGGCTACGATTCATTCCTGGAGAAAGTCGTGGCGGCGCGCGCGTCAGAAATCATGGATGACTTCGTCACTGAAGAGATGGAAGGGAGAAAACAGCGCCTGGTCGAAGTCGCGGCGGAGATGCTGGTGTCCCAAGGCGTGACAAAACGCGGCGACCAAGGCGGGCTTCGAACATTGCGCCGTCGGCTCGAAGCGGCGTTTCGGAAGGGCCGCAAGCACGGCGTGGCCTCGGCGCTGGAGTTGTTCTATGAACGGCGGTAAGGACAGTGCTGAGTGTTGAGTTTTAAGTTTTGAGTTTTGAAATTCGCAAGCATCGACCCCTTAACTCAAAACTCATAACTCAGAATTCAGAACTCAGTCCTTCGAGAGTGGCCCTGCCACAAAGCGTCCCGCCTGCATGACACCCATGATCCGGCTGTGGTCGCGCAAGAATTCAACGCGCCTGAGAGGATTTCCGTCGATGGCCACTATATCGGCCTGCATTCCCTTGACGAGCTTGCCCACCGAATTCTGGATTCCGATGAGTCGTGCTGCGGTTGCGGTTGAGGCGACAATTGCTTCCATCGGCGTCATGCCGAGCGTGACCATGCGTTCGAGTTCCTGCGCGTTATCCCCATGGTAGTTGAACGGCGTCCCTGCGTCGGTGCCCATGGCGATCAGGATGCCGCTCCGGTGAGCTTTCCTGAAGCTTGCTTGATGGCGCTTCATCATGGATCTGGACTTCTCCCAGACACTCTCGGGAATGCCGCATCCAGGACGGGCTGCCGCGGTGGCGGCGAGCGCTGAGAGCGTCGGGACCATATAAACACCGTGCTCCTTCATAAGCTCCCCGGCGGCGTCGTCTAACAGGGTGGCGTGTTCGATCGAATTGACGCCGGCCCGGATCGCATTCTTCATGCCTGAGGCTCCGTGCGCATGTGCCGCGACTTTCTTCTGCGCGCGGCGCGCGGCATCGACTGCCGCCGAGAGTTCCTCCATCGTCATTTGGGCTTGATCCGGTGATGTGCCCGGCGTGAGCACACCGCCTGACGCAATGACTTTGATCACCCCCGCACCCGCGGCGACTTGCGCGTCGACAGCCTGCCGGACCTGCTCGGTCCCGTCGACTTCCTGTCCGATAAATCGCGCATGGCCGCGGATCATGCAGATAACAAGACCAGCGCCGACGATGAGCGGGCCTGGCAGGATTCCGGACTCGATGGCTCGCTTGAGCGTAAAGATGGAGTGGTCCCGGGAGCCGACGTCGCGCACAGTGGTGAATCCGGCCTCGATCGTCATCCTGGCGTGCTGCGCGGATTTCAACAGAGTATAGGAGGGGCTTTCCGATTCCACTGTAGCGACGACATCTGGTTCTCCTCCCAGGCATAAATGCACGTGGCAATCGATGAGTCCCGGGATGACGGTGAGTCCGCGACCGTCGATGCGTATGGAGCCTTTCGGGATCGTGATGTCCCTGCTGGAACCAACCGCCGCGATCTTCGATCCGCGAACGAGCAGGGTGGCCCGATCGAGAACCGCTCCAGTCCCATCGATGAGGCGGGTATGATGAATCGCAATGGTCACGAGCTAGCGACCGTGGCTATATGAACGGGCAGCCGCCTGCAGGGCCACGCCCGGTGACGATATCCATCCGAATCGAATGCCGATTTCTTCGAGCGCATCCAACAGAGTCAAGACATTGGCTTTGGTACAGGATTCTCCCATTAGCCCGACCCGCCAGACCTTCCCCTTCAACGGGCCCAAACCTCCGCCGATTTCAATGCCGAAATTTTCAAGCAGCTGAGCCCGCACGGCAGCTTCATCGACCTGTGCGGGAATAGTGACGCAGGTCAACATGGGAAGTCGGCGCCCGGCCGGAGGCAGCGGCGTGAGCCCGAGTTCCGTAAGCCCGGCCAGGAGCGCATCGCTATTGAGCTGATGTCGGGCATAGCGGGCCGGGAGCCCCTCCTCATCAACGAGGCGTAACGCCTCCCGCAGGGCATACAGCATCGAGATCGGAGCCGTGTGGTGGTACGCGCGGTTGCGCTCCGTCCAGTAGTCCGCGATGAGCCCCATGTCGAGATACCAACTCTGGCAGGGCGCGCGACGATTCTTGATCACCGAGAGTGCGCGGTCGCTCAATGTGATGGGGGCGAGGCCAGGGGGGCAACTGAGACATTTTTGTGTGGCGCTGTAGCAGACATCGATGTCCCACCGATCCACTTCGACTGGGACACCACAGAGAGACGTGACGGCATCGACGATGAACAGGGTGTTATACGTCCGGCAGATTCTGCCCACCGGTTCAATCGGCTGCCACACGCCCGTCGATGTTTCGGCATGGACGAGGGCCACCGCTTTGACGGGCCCTGATCGCCGGAGCGCCGCCTCGATTACTTCCGGCTCGATGATGTGTCCCCACGGGGCTTCAACCCGGATAGGTTTGCCTCCGCAACGTTCAACGACGGTCGCGAGACGCGTGCCGAAGACGCCATTGACGCCGACGATGACGGCATCGCCTGGCTCCACCAGATTGACGATAGATGCTTCCATGCCTGCAGACCCGGTGCCAGAGATCGCGATGGTGAAACGATTCGTTGTCGCAAACGCCTGGCGCAACAGGGTCTGGATATCGTTCATCACGGCGAGGAAGGCTGGGTCGAGGTGCCCAAGCAGCGGCGTCGACATGGCGCGGAGTACCCGCGGGTGCACCGCGCTGGGACCGGGCCCGAGGAGCAGTCGTTGTGGCGGAAGAAGTTCCTGCATGAAGAAGCAAGCTCCTTGTAATCTCGGGGAGTTAGTATAGCCAAATCGAAGCTGAGAGGCTATGCGATCATCGACCGAGGATACAGGCGATTTTAGTTATTTCGAGGGGTATTGATGACCGAGCGCCCATGTTATAGTCACGACGCATGAGCGAGGACGCACTCAAAATTGGCCAACCACAAGGGTTCGCAGAGCTCGATGCACGGTCGGTCTCTCCTCAATCGACTGCGCCATTTCGGTCCGGCTTATCCCTCGTTGTGAGTCTGGTGTCGGCGGCTATCCTGATCGCCGCACTCGGCACGATTCTGCGATTTTCCACGACCTTGCCGGAGCTTGAACGGGTTACAGAGCCCGATCGTGCACTCGAGTTGATGGTCAGCCGCACGATGGAAGCGGAAGACGGGCTCCGCCAATCGCCTGAGTGGCAACAATGGCTCGCCGAGTGGACCGTCGGCAGCAACGAAGCAGAGCGCATCCAGGCGATCGAGTGGTATCAAGAGCTTGTGCGTACGACCGGAGATCCACTCTCCAAGTTGCGTCTGGCGATCCTCCAAGGGGAATCCGGCCATGAAACCGATGCGCTCGACGAGGTGAGCACGTGGCAGGACCTCGGTTCGCCCATGCCCTTCTTCGGGCAATTGATCGAGGCAGCCTATGGTGTTCGGTCGTTGGACAAGACGCGCGAGATCGAGTTGCAAGCGGCGTTGGCGGAAACCGTGCCGGACGGATGGTTCTACAACCACCTGGCCGCCAGGTTGGCCCAACGAGCGAGCAACCAGGCGCTGCTGACGACGGTCGGACGACAAATTGCGGTGCGAGGCGAACAGGTTCAGGGATGGTTGCGGATGTTGATCATATTTGAATTGGCCTGTTTGATCATCGGTTCGGTCATGCTGGTGGGAATCGCAAGGCTTCGTGGGCAACGGACGGATATCTTGCGCTTGCACTTGCCGGGGGTTCCGCCGCCTTGGCAGGGTGGGATCGGCACGATGGTTCTCCTGTGGGGCAGCGCGATCGGTGCTGTCATCACAGTGGTCTTTCTGTCCTTTCCCCCTGTCGAGAATGTCTCGTTGCGGGCCTTGGCTATTCCTTTGGCAAACCTGCCGCTCCTCGCCCTAGCCTATATTCATCTCTTCAAGCCGGTCGGGCTCAATTTCTGGAGTGGATTTGGCCTGCATATCGCGCGTGCGTATTTCGGACGACTGTTCGGCGTTGTTCTGGCCGTCGTGGCGGCCGGACTCTGGGGTGAGTGGGTGATGGGAAGGGTCGCTGAGTCGCTGCGTCTGACCAGCCATTGGACAGAATGGTTTGATCCCAACCTTGTCTGGGCGCCGGGGGCGGTATTGGCTATCAACTTGTTGGAGATAGTCGTCTTTGCGCCGATCTTCGAAGAGCTCACCTTTCGCGGATTATTTTATGCGACCCTGCGGCGCCGGTTCAGTTTTCTTCCTGCTGCATGGATCAGCGCCGGCATCTTTGCGCTTGCCCATGGCTATGGGGTGATCGGCTTCATCAGCGTGCTCTGGAGCGGGTTCTTGTGGGCTTGGATTTACGAAAAGACTGGCAGTTTGATCCCAGGAATGATCGCGCACGCGCTCAATAATCTTCTTGTGTGTCTTGCGGTAATGGTGCTGCTCCGGGCATGACCGAGCGGTTGGGCAGCTCCTCGAGCGCTCGGGCAAAGTCACCGTGGTGCAATGAAGCGTGATCGGCTTGGAGAAGGATAAGCATCTTGTTATTCAAGATCCGTTTGCCTGAAGTGGTGGGAAGCTCTGAACTAGCTGGACGAATGCCCCAGCGCTCTTTTGTGATACGGCAGATATCTTCCCAGGTGCGAGGGGTGCCGTCGCTCACATTGTAGACGTCACCCGGTGCCCCCTGCCGAAGCGACGCCAAACAGATTGCCGCCAAGTCATCCACATGAATCAGGTTGACGTATTTCCGCGAGGGGCCCACACGCCCGGATCCGATCCAGTCGAGGGGATTGCGGCCCGGCCCATAGATTCCGGCTACGCGTAGCACCATCGCGCCACAGTTGATTCGCAAGAACTCTTCCCCCTGCACGCGGGGTTTTGTGAGGTTGATCGGAGCGGACTCGTCGATCCAGGGTGGGGGATACTCTCTTGATGAACCGATATCGTAGGCTGAAGTGCTACCAAGAACCACAAGTCGACGTAATGGGGAGTCGAGCGTCGCTGAAAACTCTTGAACGAGATGAAGCGGCACGGCAGGGAAGCACCAGAGCAGATCAGTTTCCGTTGGAATGTTCTTCCAGGTGTCTTGCTGCGTGAGGTCGAATCTGATTCGTCGGTTAGGCGTGATATGGCTGAGATGCTTTTCCGGGACACGGCTGGTGGCAAGGACGTGGGCATAGCGGTGCGAGGCGAGGGGTAAGAGATAGCGCGCGGTATAGCCTGCGCCAAGGATGACGAGCGACTTTGACAAGGTGAGGCACTCTCCGTTTGGATAGGTGGAGAGTGTGCCAGCGATGATCGCTGTGAGTCCATTGAATTATGTCGTGTGAGTTGACGCGCCTGGGTTTGTTCTGCTGGGTTGTCATGTTGGAACGATCAGTCGGCTCATGACCCGATAGAGTCTTCTCTGATGGCATGCTAGAATCGCATCCCATGTCACTCTCCCGTTTTCACCCTCTGATCTCTGATTGGTTTGAGTCGCGCGTCGGTCAGCCGACCGAAGTCCAGCTCCAAGCCTGGCCTGCCATTCAATCGGGCAGGGATGCGCTGATCGCCGCGCCGACGGGGTCAGGGAAAACACTCGCGGCCTTTCTGTCCTGCATCGATAGCCTGTTCAAACAGGCCCTCGCTTGCGAGCTCGACGATCACACTCAGGTTCTCTACATCTCACCACTGAAGGCGTTGAGCAACGACGTGCAAAAGAATCTGCAGAAGCCACTGGCAGAAATCGGCCAGGCGGCCTTGCAGGCCGGGCTGCTGATGCCCGAGTTGCGCGTGCTGGTTCGAACCGGCGACACACCGATGGCAGAGCGTCAGCAGATGTTGAAACGGCCGCCGCACATTCTTGTGACGACGCCGGAATCGCTCTATATCCTCCTGACCGCCGAAAAAAGTCGACGGATGCTCCAGACAGTGCGGACAGTCATCGTCGATGAAATTCATGCCCTCGCGCCCAATAAACGTGGCTCGCACGTGGCGTTGTCGTTGGAACGGTTGGAAATGCTGACCCACACGAAACCGCAGCGGATTGGGCTCTCGGCCACGCAGCGGCCGATCGAACTCGTCGCCGATTTTCTCGTTGGAGCCAGGGCGAGACCCGCGTCTCTCGTGAAGCGTCCCTCGACTCGGCTCGGGACGGTGAGCCAGTCGAACCGTGAAGCGTCTCTCGAAAGCGGGAATGCGAGCGACGAGATACGAGCGACGAACGACGTACGGATCATCGACGTGGGCCACTGCCGCGAAATAGATCTGACGGTGGAGGTGCCGAAGGATGAATTGAGCGCAGTGGCGACGAATGCGATTTGGGGAGACGTCTATGACCGATTGACTGAATTAATCAGGCAGCATCGTTCCACGCTTGTCTTTGTCAATACCAGACGGTTGGCTGAGCGGGTCTCGCACCATCTCGAAGCGCGATTGCAGGACCTCGGTGCCGATGCCGTGGCGGCCCATCATGGAAGTTTGTCGCGCCAACTGAGGCTCTCGGCAGAAGAGCGGCTCAAGACCGGCAGAACGCGGGTTGTGGTGGCGACCGCATCGTTGGAGCTAGGCATCGATGTCGGAACGGTCGACTTGGTCTGTCAGCTCGGTTCACCGCGCGCGATTGCGACCTGTTTGCAACGAGTGGGGCGGGCCGGTCACTGGATCAAGGCCATTCCCAAGGGCCGCTTGTTCGCGCTGACCAGAGACGAACTGCTTGAATGTGCCGCGCTGATTCGAGCGATCCGCCTGGGCGTGCTTGATCGCATCACGGTGCCGCCCGCGCCGCTCGATGTTCTGGCGCAGCAAATGGTCGCAGCTGCCGCCTCCCAAGCGTGGCAGGTGGACGAATTCTTTGCGCTCTGTCGGCGATCCTATCCCTATCGCGATCTGACCAACGAAGACTTTGAGCAGGTGCTCCGCATGTTGGCTGAAGGAATCGTCACGACGCGAAGCCGAGGGCAGGCTCATCTCTATCATGACCGCATCAATCGGCGGATCAAAGGCCGTCGAGGAGCGCGATTGGCGGCTATCACCTCCGGCGGCGCGATTCCTGACACGGCAAACTATACCGTCGTCGCGGAGCCGGATGGCACGGTGGTGGGATCGGTGGACGAAGACTTTGCTGTGGAAAGTCTGGCCGGC
>JBQTHY010000046.1:0-7887 GCA_052389395.1 Nitrospiraceae bacterium
GGCGATCTGGTGCATGAGCAGGCGGTTAAGCAGGGAGCAATCGCGTGGGTTCGCAAGGGATGCGAATCCATGACGCTCTTGGAGGTGGTGGCCATGGCGATCCCACACTCAGCCCATGTCTGAGCGGACTGCCATGATGACAGTCGGTATATATTTGAAGAGGGTCGACTCCCGGGTTCACTTCCCGATCCCCCAGCCACTTCTTCTTTCTTTCTACTCCCTGCCTCGATTATTTCAACGACGCGAGGTCAATGACGAACCGGAACCGCACCTCGCCGCGGAGGACTCGTTCGTAGGCCTCGTTGACTTGTTGGATGGGAATCACTTCAACATCGGATTCAATCCGGTGTTCGGCGGAGAAGTCGAGCATCTCCTGGGTTTCGCGGATCCCGCCTATCACGGAGCCGGCAATGCGCCGTCGATGAAGAATCAATGGGAAGGGCTCCAGCAGGGTCGGCTTGTCCGGCGCGCCGACGAGAATCATCGTTCCATCGGTTTTGAGGAGATTCACATAGGCATTGTAGTCATGCGGGGCTGAGATGGTATCGAGCACAAAATCGAAGCGCCGCTGCAGTCTCGTGAAGGTCTGGGGCTGTGCAGTCACGCCGAAATCAGCGGCTCCCAAGCGCTCCGCGTCGTTGCGTTTTTGCTCGGACGTACTCAAGACAGTAACCTCGGTGCCGAGCGCCTTTGCGATCTTCACCGCCATATGGCCGAGCCCGCCCAATCCAACGACTGCCAGCTTGTGATACCTGCCCACGCCCCAGTGACGAAGCGGGGAATAGGTGGTAATGCCCGCACAGAGGAGTGGGGCTGCGCCAGCCGGCGAGAGCGGCTGGGGAATCCGCAGGACATAGTTCTCGTCGACGACGATCTGCGTCGAGTATCCACCTTGCGTGACCTGGCCATTCTTGTCGCGTCCATTGTAAGTGAGGACCATGCCGGCCTCACAGTACTGCTCCAATCCTTCCCGACAGGCGGCACACTTTCGGCAGGAATCGACGAAGCAGCCGACGCCGACTGTTTCACCAACCCGGAAGGTTCGGACCGATTTCCCTATCTGTGTAATGGCGCCGATGATCTCATGACCCGGCACCATCGGGAAGAGCGAGCCGCCCCATTCGTCCCGGGCCTGGTGGATGTCTGAGTGACAAATGCCGCAGTGGGTAACCTTGATGAGGACATCGTGGATACCCACATCTCGTCGCTCGAATGAAAATGGCTGTAGGGTGGCCTTCGCGGTCATGGCGGCGTAGCCCTTGGTTGGAAACATAGGGGGCACTCCTGTTCAGGCGGTTGAAGGGAGGACAACCATATCAAGATGAGGAAAACTTGCCAATGGGGAAGAAGGGGAGGAGGCCAGGGTGAGAGAAGACGGCGTCCGATCTAGTCTGACTTTTCCGCTTTTTGCTGATCCGGTTCAACCGTCAGCCGAATGCCTGGTATTCGGTACTGTTCCGCAGCCCAGGTTCCCATATCCGTAAGCTGACATCGTTCCGAGCAGAAGGGCCGCCACGGATTCTTCTCCCACGATGTCGGTTGGCGACAGATGGGGCAGGTCATGTGGCCAGTGTAGCACCAAGGGGAGGAGGAGAAAACCTATGCCGTAATGAGGACTGGTTAGTTCTGAGGAGCGGATTGTGGTGCTGCGACGCGGAGGAAGCGGTGTAGCCGGCTCCGATCCAGTTCGGTGAGATTCAGGAATTCTACTCCGAACTCGCCATGGTTTGCCCACCGGACTGCAGCGGAATGGACGGTAATCGGTGAGCCTAATTCGGTCGCCCGGATCAGAAGCTTGACTCCGGTGCCGGGTTTGAGCGGGACGAAACTCGTCACCGCGCAGCCGCCGGCGGAGATGTCGAACATCGTGCCTTCGCGAATATCGTTGTTTCCGATGGTCGAAAAAAAGACCTGTAACTCAACAGGGATTCTCGGGTGTTCCCGACATTCGATCATGGCTGCCTCCGGAGTACGTTAGAGGGAGTCGCCTTCTCGAAGAATTTGACGGTGACGGCCTTCTGCTTCATTTTCTTCACAAGGCCCACGTAGGTCACATCGCGAATGATGCTGGTGAATTGTGCGCGGTAGTTGCTCACGATGCTTGCGCCATCGATGACGACATCATAGACCAACCAGTCTCCCGAGGCATGCATTAAGCGGAAATCAACACGCGTGTCGACTTTCTGGCCTTTGAGCTGGGTCTTGACCTCGGCAAAATGGTCTTCCCGCTGCTCGCCCAGGTAAACAACCTGTTCGTCCGTATGCTCGTTGAGTCTGCCGGCGAAGGCGTCTCGCAGCAGTTGAATGAAAAGCCCGACAAATTCCTGCCGCTCTTGCTCGTTAATCTCAGACCAAGGGGCGCCTAAGGCTCGTTTAGCCATTTCTTCGTAGTTGACACGGCTCATGAGAATACGCTCGATTTCGTGACGACGCTGTTCGGCTCGCTCCGGTTCTTTCAACCTCGCGTCATCTAATACCTGGATCAATTCGGCGATTGTACTTTGAACGGCTTCGGTCGCCGCTGATTCGGCGTGAGTTGTCAACGATTCTGTTGCACCAAGGGGAGCTGAAACCCAAGCTACCGCAATGGCGCAGACCAGCATGACCGCCTGAACAGGTCGATGCGAGACGCGCTGTTGGAATGGTGACTTCGTAGGGGCTTTCAGTTGCACCTCGCAAGCCTAGCAGGGATGCTGTGGATGTAAAGATGTGCTGAACCTACCGGAAAGAAGGAAGAAACGAGATTAAGGAAGTGACGAAAAATGTCCTAGCGGGCCTGCTGGGCTTTTTCAATCTTGGCCCAGGTGTCTTTAAGGGAGACGGTACGGTTGAAAACGAGTAAGCGTGCTGAAGAATCGGGGTCGACGCAAAAGTACCCTTGCCGTTCGAATTGAAAGCGGGATCCTGCCTGAGCAGCACGGAGACCCGGTTCCACGAAACAGCCGGTGAGGCGTTCGAGAGATTGGGGGTTTAAGGCCAGAGTCCAGTCGTGATCGGCAGGGATCTTGGTAGGGTCGTTCACGAGGAGCGGATTATAGAGGCGCACTTCTGCATCAGCGGCATGAGCCGCAGACACCCAATGAATCGTGGCCTTCACTTTCCGTTGTTCTTGCGACGATCCGCTCTTGGTTTCCGGATCATACGTGCAATGCAGCTCGCTGATCTCGCCTGTCTGCGGATCCTTCCTCGCGCTGACACATTTGATGATGTACGCGTAGCGCAACCGGACTTCCCGGCCCGGGGCGAGGCGGAAGAACTGCTTGGGAGGATCCTCCCGGAAATCGTCCTGCTCGATGAAAAGAGTTCCGGAAAATGAGACTTTTCTTGTACCTGCCGATGGGTCTTCCGGATTGTTCACGGCCTCCAGCTCCTCAACCGTGCCCTCTGGATAGTTATCGATGACGACTTTCAACGGCTTGAGGACCGCCATGACGCGCGGTGACCGCTTATTCAAATCCTCACGGATGAAGTGTTCCAGGAGTTGCATCTCGACGATCGAATCGCGTTTGGCGACTCCGATATGTTCGCAGAAGGCGCGGATCGCTTCCGGGGTAACGCCTCGACGACGGAGCCCTTTGAGCGTTGGAAGGCGTGGATCATCCCAGCCGCCCACTAACTTTTTCCCGACCAGTTCGAGCAGCTTGCGCTTGCTCAACACCGCGAAGGTAAGGTTGAGACGGGCGAACTCGATCTGTTGGGGACGATGGGGGGCTTCAGCTTCCGCCACAACCCAGTCGTATAACGGGCGGTGATCCTCGAATTCCAGCGTGCAGATGGAATGCGTGATCCCCTCGATGGCATCCGACAGGGGATGGGCATAGTCGTACGAGGGATAGATGCACCATGTAGAGCCCGTCCGATAGTGGTCGGTATGGCGAATGCGATAGAGAACTGGATCGCGAAGATTCAAATTGGGAGAGGCCATATCAATCTTCGCCCGCAACACGTGGGCGCCATCCGGAAATTCTCCTGCTCGCATCCGTTGGAAGAGGTCGAGGTTTTCTTCGACGGATCGCGTTCTGTAGGGGCTGTTTCGCCCTGGTTCCGTCAGTGTGCCGCGATACTGACGCATGTGATCAGCCGAGAGGCTATCGACGTAGGCTTTGCCCTTCTTGATCAAGGTAAGGGCGAATGAATACAGCCGATCAAAATAGTCCGATGCATAGAACATCTTACCGTGCCAATCAAACCCCAGCCACCGCACGTCTTCCTGGATTGCCTGGACGTATTCCGGAGCTTCGGTGGTCGGGTTGGTATCATCGAATCGCAAGTGGCAGATGCCCCCTGGATTCTCGTTGGCGATTCCAAAATTGAGGCAGATGGATTTGGCGTGGCCGATATGGAGATGCCCGTTCGGTTCCGGGGGGAATCGGGTGACGACCCGGCCGCCATGTTTGCCGGCTTCGCGGTCTGCTGTCACTATATCGCGAATGAAGTCAGAGGGGCCTGACAGTGCTGGTGTCGTCATGCAGTCTCATCTTTGGTGAGTCGCTGGACTGCCGTACGCGGCTCATGCTGCGGGGCAGTTCTACCACAGACAGGCCGAGGGGAGGAATGGGGCAACGTTTAGGAATATGGGTCCGTCGTCCGATGGGTCGGCATCTGCATCACATTGAAGTCCTTTTGAGCGATGAGGTGACCCTCCATCCTCAATCGAAACTCGTAGCGACCGGGGGCGGGGAAGATCAATGAGGGAATATTAATGCCGAAATCGGAAATCTGCAGGCGATCTCCGATCACAATGTTCGGGAGCGTTGCGCGGCACACCAGTTGTTCGTCATTGAGGTACGACAAGTCGATGTCGAAGTGATAGGTGCCCTCCGCGTCCGTGAGGCAAAAATACAGCCCCAGTTGCTGATGTTGGAACGGAAAGGAAACTGCTTGGAGATGCGTGAAAATGCCGATCAAGCTCTTCTTCTTCGTCAGACTGTCTTCAATGACCTGGTCACAGACCAGGAAAGCTTGGACGCTCGGTTTTACGATATCGGTCATAGGTGCTATTCTAAAGAAAATACCGTCAATCGCAAAATGGTTGTCGTATTTCTACGCGGAATCGGTGGCGGTCGGCTGGTGATCAGATGAGTGACGGGCGTATTGAACGGAAGGCCCCACGCTTTCTGACGCAGGTGCGCATTTTCTTTACTGCCGGTGAGAAGGAAGGCGAGGGAGTCGTCCTTGATATCTCCAAGGGTGGGTGTCGAGTGCGGTGTGAGTCAGACCTTTCGGTGGGGACCGAAATCGATGCGCAGATCTATTTCCCGGACTACGACTGGCCGTTGAAAGTCCAGCGAGCCATCGTGCGATGGATCAACGTGGACGTATTTGGAATCGAATTCCTGGATTTGCTGCCGGCGCAACGAGAGCGATTACGCGTGTTGCTTGCAGAGAAGAAATTCAAGATCGGGTAGGGAGCTGTCGAGACCACCCTCAGCCCAGGACGACCATCCCGCCGCGGCTTTCTACAATATCGCCGAAAAGCGTCATGCCTGAACCGATACGGCAGTAGTGAGGGGTAATTTCGACCAACGTTCCCTTATGTGAGTAGAACTTACCTGACGTGATCTGGATCCTGTTCTCCGACGCCATCAGTGTCTCAAGAACAATCTCGCCGGTCCGTTGGTCAGTCAGGCGAACCCACGGGGCATCGGTCGGCGAATCGCGTTGAGCGCGATGGACCTCGACGGCGAATTGTCCCGCTTGGTTCAACGCCAACACGTTCCGGCGGAGATGCGCGATGTGGGTGCCGTCGTCACAGTAGAGGTCCATTGTCATGAGAAGCAGCTCTTGGTCCGGCTTAGACTCGAGGACGAGCTGTTCCTTCCCGTGAATCTTGACCACCCCATTAGTGTTGCGAAACACGTTTGATCCGATAAGAAGTTCCAGACCCTGTTTCGGAGTCTCTGCTGCGGCTATATCTGTGAGGGAAGAGGGCCCTGTTCTGTGAGGTTCAACCGTTTCGCCCATCGTGGTCACCCGGAGAACGATTTCAGATTCTGGTCGTGTCCTATGAACGCATAGTGCGTGCGGTCTGCAAGAACGCGGTGGCAGGCTAGTCTCGAAGTCTCTATTCTGTCAAGAGGGTTCCCGTTAGGAACGTCCCTATGCCGGGCTTCCGCTCGCGTGCCGACGGTGATAAGGGCGACGCGGTGTTCTCATTCATGATGGTAGACCGAGAGTGTTCATGATCAGTGATGACCGGGGGACAGGAGTCCCGTTGCAAACCCAAAAGGGCTTATGTTACCGTCCGGCTCCGGTTATTTTTCTCAATCTGCCTCCAGCGCGCACGGAGCTTTCCACGGCGGAGGGGAGCGCAGAGAGACGGATGGTCCCATCGTCTAGCCCGGCCTAGGACGGAGCCCTCTCAAGGCTTAAACACGGGTTCGAATCCCGTTGGGACCACCATTCGACTCGCCCTTCGATGAACTCAGGGCTCGCTCATGGCAGGCCACCCAAGAATGACTCCGGGCCCCCTCGCGAGGCGAAGGGTGTCCCGAGCGAGCGAAGCGAGTCGAGGGGCTCCCGAATGGATTTCGTTTACATGATCCGTTGCGCTGACGGCACCATCTATGTCGGGCACACCGAGAACCCTGAGACACGCGAGAAAGAACACAACACAGGACGCGGGGCCCGATATACAGCAATCCGACGCCCTGTCTCTCTGGTCTACACGGAAGCCTTCCAATCGGTGGATGCGGCAGTCCGCCGCGAACGGCAACTCAAGCGCTGGAGCCTCGCAAAGAAGGAAGCTCTTATCACCGGCAATCTGGAACGTGTGAAACAACTCAGTAAGCGACGGCCCTAAGCACAATCTTCAGCCCATGGTGTACCATCCCTCGCTTGGCGTGTACCGGCGTCTCTCCAGGGGATTTTAGGATTGCAGGCGCAGGCAAAACCCCGCTAGCCAGATTTGTGCTTCTCCTGCTCTTGCCGTGCGCTTCTCTCTTATTAGTCGTATCAGGAATCAGCGATCAAGCAATCCCCGGAACTCCTCACTCCATCCGCGCTTCTAGCGACTCGTCGGAAATTCAGAATATCCCCGGGGCTCCGCATTTCAGAACGACAGGGGCCGCATCAGTCAGGCCGTGATTTTCTTGACTCGGAGCGTATTACGAGACTATGACCGATCACGATTTATAGTGAGGCCCTGACATGGCCACGACCACAATTTCCTCGAAGTTTCAAATCGTGATCCCCAAGGAAATGCGAGAAAAGCTGCATCTCAGTCCTCGGCAACGTTTGCAGATCATCGGGAAGGGCGGGATCATCACCTTGGTGCCGGAAGTTCCCCTCAAGTCGCTCCGGGGAGCGCTCAAAGGGATGTCCAAAACGGACTTGCGGGAGAAGCAGGACCGATCGTGAAGATCGGGTTGAGGTCCCTTTTTCATGGAAGGGGATGTTTCTCTGGCTTATAATGCACGCATCCCATTTCTTCCGCGGAGACGATCATGGACAGCATGACCACACAGCATATCGCCGTTTCTCAGGACGTGGCCGGCGGGAAGCCCCGGATCACAGGACACCGGATTACCGTGCAGGACATCGTGATCTGGCATGAGCGCATGGGGCTGAGCGCGGACGAGATTGCCTCCGACAAGGGATTAACCTTGGCCGATGTCTATGCCGCATTGACGTATTACTACGATCACCGTCAAGAGATCGATGAGGCGATCTTGGCCGACGAATCGTATGTCGCCGAACTCCGGAAACGGATCAAGTCCAAACTGAGCGGCAAGATCGGTGGCTGAACGGATCAAGTTCTACATGGACGAACGTGTTGCAGAAGCCGTGACAGAGGAATTATGCAGGTGCAGTCTGTCGGTGGTCTTCACAAGCCGATTGCGGCTGTGGTAGGCAAAGGACCTGATGTGTGAGAGGTGATCAGTGAAC
>JBQTHY010000047.1:0-16103 GCA_052389395.1 Nitrospiraceae bacterium
TTCCTACTAAACAAAAGCGGGTCGCGATGCTGGCGGAACGGCAAGTAGAGAAGGCTCGGATGCTGGCGGCGTTGAAATCCGAAGGGCTGTTGCCGTCCGGTGTGCCAGACGATCCGGCCCAGACACCCGTGCTGACGACGGAGTTGGCAGAGGCAATTCATCGGTATCTGGCTTGCACGCCCGCATGGATTGTGCTGGCCAATTTTGAGGACGTGATCGGCACGCGTGTCCAAGCGAATCTTCCGGGGACGTTCGATAAACATCCTAACTGGTGCCGGAAATTGAGCTTGACTGTGGATCAACTGGTTCGGGATCCTCGGTTCGAACGGCTCGCGACCCAGTTGCGTTCGGTGCGGCCACTTGTGTAAGAACCTTTGACACGAGAGCGCGCTTGTCGACCTCCTTGCCCTGCAGGCATTCCTTACTCAGCCGTGATTGACTGCGGAGTCATTGACCGACTATGACGCATCGTAACCGTCTCGTCCTTGCCGTTGCCGCGGCTTGTTTCCTCATCATCGTCATCATCGAAGAGTTCGCGCCGGTAAACGTCGTGGGCGCGTACGGCTATGTGCTGCCGATCTTGCTGGTGGCCGTGCTTCGGAACCGAACGCTGATGCTGGCGACCGTGTTGGCCTGTGTCATCGCGACCTACGCAGGCCTCTTACAACCGACCAAGCCGGGCCGCTTCCAAGCCGCGGTCATCAATCGGAGTGTCGTGGTCGGGGTGTTGCTGCTGGTGGGCTACCTCGGTATGAGTTGGGAAGAGCGCAAGGCGCGAGAGGAAGCGGCGCGTGCCGCCCTCGCCCGGGAGACGGAAAATCTTCTGAAGGCCAATACGCAGCTGGTCGATGCGAAGGACCGGCTGAATCGGTCGGAGCGCTTAGCCGCAGTAGGGCAACTGGTGGCGTCGGTGGCGCATGAGGTTGGAACGCCGCTACACTCGATTGCCTGGCACGTGCAAGCATTGGCTGAAGAGCCTGATCTCCCGCCTGAAATGAGGAAGCGGGTGACCGTCATCGATGAACAGCTCACTAAGGTGGTTCGGATCATTCAGGATTTGCTGTCCTCGACCAGACCACGCCAGCCTGAACCGACATGGTTACAGGTGGAGGAGGTGATCAGGCCGGCAGTCCTCCTTATGGAACCGGCCTTTCATGCGAAGGCGATCACATTGACGATCGAGATTCCCGGGGACCTCCCGCTCGTCTGGGCCGATGCGGAGAAGTTGCATCAAGTGTTGGTCAACGTACTGGCCAATGCCTTAGCTGCCACCCCGGCGCAGGGAACGGTGACTGTATCAGCGGAAGCCCGTGCCGCCTCGTCCGATGAACTCGATCGCGGCCGTCGGATGGCTGATGCGATGTCACCTCTGGTTATCACTATCTCGGTGCGGGATACAGGATGCGGCATGCCGGAGGCCGATGCGCAGAAAGCCTTTGAACCATTTTTTACGACCAAGGCCATTGGCACTGGTACGGGCTTGGGGCTATTCTTGAGCCGCGAAGCGGTCCTGGCCCACGGAGGAAGTCTTTCGCTCGAGAGCGAGACGGGGCGCGGCACGACCGTCACCATGACCTTACCTGGATTGATGACCGAACCGACACCCGTGAGAGAGAGGGACTGATGCAACCAGCGAGTATTCTGGTAGCCGACGACGATGCGGTCGCGCGCGAACTCCTGACGGATGCCTTAAGGAAGGAAGGCTACAGCGTCGAAGCATTTGCCAGTGGCGAAGAGGTCATCGCTCGTGGGCACCAGGGGCGAGTGGATCTGGTGCTGACGGATATTCGTATGGGCGCGGTCGACGGACTGACGGTCTTGCGCGAATTTAAGCGTTTGAGCCCTGACACAGCGGTTGTGGTGTTGACCGCGTTCGGTTCCCTGGAAGGGGCGATCGAGGCGATCAAGCAAGGGGCCTATGATTATCTCGCCAAGCCGTTTAACAAAGAACAGATCAAACTGGTTGTGCATCGGAGTCTGGACCACTGCCGCCTGGCGCGTGAGAATGCCCGATTTCGAGAAGAGCTGAAGGGGAAAGGCGAATGGTCGCCGCTGGTGGGCAGCAGCCCGGCGATGCTGGAAGTGTATAAGCTGGTAGCAAGGGTGGCCGAGAACAAGAGCACGGTGCTCCTGCAAGGGGAAAGCGGGACCGGCAAGGAGCTGATTGCGCGGGCGATCCATGCAAATGGGCCTCGTCGGGAGAAACCGTTCATTCCGGTGAATTGCGGGGCGTTGCCGGATACCCTCCTGGAGTCGGAAATGTTCGGGTATGAGAAGGGAGCGTTTACCGGTGCGGTAGGAACGAAAGCCGGCCTATTTGAGGCCGCCAATGGCGGCACGCTGTTTCTGGACGAAATCAGCGAGCTCGGCCTGGCCTTGCAGGTTAAGCTCCTGCGCGTGATGCAAGACCACCAGGTGCGCCGTGTCGGTGGCACTGGTTCGATGAAGGTGGATGTGCGGATTATTGCGGCGACGAATCGGGACTTGGAGCAGTTCGTCAAAGAAGAGAAATTTCGCGATGACCTGTACTACCGGTTGAACGTCGTCCGGATTACGCTCCCGTCTCTGGCGGAGCGTAGGGAGGATATCCCGATGCTTGCACATCACTTCCTCCAGAAGTCTTCGGTCGGGTCCCCGAGCGTGGTGCACGGGCTGCTTCCGGAGACGATGGCGCTGCTCAAACAATACCGGTGGCCCGGCAATGTGCGGGAGCTGGAGAATGCGATCGAACGAGCGGTGTCCTTGAGCCATGGCCCGCTCTTGACGCCGGATGACCTGCCGGAGGCGATTCGTCAGGGTGCGCTGTCTGAGTCTGATGCCAAAGTGTCGAAGGGCGATCAGGCCGATGAGGTGTGTCTGACCCTGGAAGAGGTCGAGAGGCGCCATCTGATTCGAGTGCTCAAAGAAACGAAGGGGAACAAAGTGAAAGCAGCAAAGATACTGGGGATCGATCGTCGCACGCTCTATCGGATGGCTGAACGCTTCGGGTTGGATCTTGGAGACGAGCCTGATCGGGCTGAGAAAGAATAGGACCTACCGACGCAAGATCGGAGCCTAGCGTGCTGCTACAGCGGGCGGCAGAATAGCCGCGACGAGGGGCCGGCCGAATCGCTGCTTCATTTCGCTTTGGATTCTTTCAGATGGTAGACGAGGTGGGTGTCGGTCTGCGTGACCCCTTCGATCGCGTGGATCCGGCTCAAGACCAGCTGGGTCAAGGCATCCTGGTTCCGTACCTCGGCCACCACGATGATGTCGGGCTTTCCCCAGCAGGGATCGATCGTTTTGATTTCCTTGATCTGCTCAAGGGACTTGACCACGAAGGACGTCTGGCCCGGTTGCACATTAATCAAGATATAAGCACGGTCCGACACCAACGGTTCTCCTGCTGTTGGCACATGAATCGTATAGGGAATCGCAGAATGTACTGGCTTTGGTTCACCGTAGCGCGGTCCTTGCGTCCCTGTCAACGGAGACTCGGGCTTGGAGGGTGATCGATTGGCGGAGGAAGGGACGCTCTTCAATTTGGTTTTGAGCATGGTTTCACTTTGGCGCGACAAGCACTTCGACGGTACAGCGCTCGCTGACGCTGGTTAGGTTTGTTTCCAGTCGCTTGGGACTTCCGATGCGGCCTTCGGGATCGTAAATGAAGCAAAACATGGTGGCGCATTTGTCCTGAGCACGGTAGTAGGCCGAGTCCGCCACCACCTGGTCCGCAAGTTCCTTTGCGGTCAAGCCGGCTCTGGTTTTCTTCGCCACCACAGCAATCTGATCCCTGTTGAGGAACAAGGTCGTTCTGGGCTCGCCCCCTGTATAGGGGGGCGTCCATTCTTCAACTCCGACTTCATCAAACTCCACTTTCAAGAGGGCACACAAGAGATCCTGCAAGTCATAGTCGTCCTCAACCTCGAGTGTCGCCCGATAATCCTTCCTGAGGCGCAGCTGGCGCGCAACGGAGTGAAATCGAAGACAGACTTTGCGGAGAAGTTCAAGCGGCTCCTGCTCAGGATGAGGTTGGATCGACCGGGCCTCGAGCGATGGCTGAACCGTCGATGGCTTATCCGGTACCCTGGCCGAGTGGGCCGGAGCAGCGGGCGCAGGCGAGTGCGCCGTAGACTGGCTGTCAGACCGGTCCGCAGTGGGTGCAGAAGGCATCGAACGGGTTTCAGCGCGAAGTGTTGTTGCCAAGGATAGTGGATTCACGTCAGCCGGTGGTTGTGCCAGTGAATCGTCCACGTCACGGAGAGCGGGGATCGGGGGCACGGGTGGAATGGTGCTTGGTGTAGGCGCCGTCGTGGTCGCCGGTTCCTCCCGGGGTGGTGGTGTTGCCTGAACGGTCCGGGCGGTGGCCAATGGTCTGGATGGTTCTGGTGCTGGAGCGTCCGGTGCCTGAGGCATTGGCGGTCTGGGCTGAGGAGCAGGCGTCCCAGATTTTCGTGCATGAGGTGGCGATGGCTGCTTCGCAGAGGTAGAGGCAGCCGGTTTTCCCAGGTTTGTAGTCATGGCAACCGATAGTGTGACCGGTGGTGTCGTGCCTGCCGCTTGAGGTGCCATTGTGACCTGTGCCGTGGGCGGGACGAGTGTCATTTGTGGAGGAGTAGCCGGACTCGTCTCAGCCGGTGGATCTGCGATCGGGGGTGGCTTGAGTCCCTGGAGTTCGAGTCTCTTGTCTTCCAGCGTTTGCATGAGGCCTTTGACCACTGCGATGCTCTGGGCAACCTCTGTTTTAGTTGAGGTGCGAAGTTTATGGTTGCGATAAGTCTGGAATTCCTGAGAACGTTCACCGAAGGCCAGGCGCACGCATTCGCGAAACTGCAACTCGGCTTTGGCCCGCGCTGCATCTCGATAGGGGAATCCCTCTTGGCTGAAGTCGTCGATCGCGGCGAGAAGTTCCTGAAACTTGCTAATTCCGAGACTGCTCTCCTCGATCAGAACCGCCTTGGGCTTGGACCGATGGTTCTCTGCCGATCGTGCTCGTGCCATGGCTGTGTGGAAAAAAGTCTAACCGAGGGTCTTCAACCAGGCAAGGAAACAAAGGATTTTAACGGGGTGTGGGGCTGAGGACTTATGCCGAGGAGACTGAATTCCGAATGGCCGGTATGTATTAATGTGGCGGACAACGGCCTGGACACCAGGCGACCACCCCGATCAGGTTGCGCCGACGTTTGAAACGTAGAGCATTGGGAGAAACCAGCGAGGCTTTATTCATCCTGAACCGTCACGTCCCTTGCAACAGCGAAAGGATGGCCCGATTCCATCCAGCAGGGCCTGGTCCCGGCGCGAGCTTTACGCGCGGAAGCTCGAAGCCGCATACATACGAGCCGTCCCCTTGTTGAAGGAGGATGGGTTCGTCGACTGCCGCGAGCATCGGCAGATCGTTCACACTGTTGCCGATGGCCACTGTGGTGAGCGCCTCGGTGTCATCGCTTGCCCTCCGCTGGTAACACTGGATCAGATAGCGCACGGCTCGTCCCTTGTCCTGAGGTCCCATCAGGTGATAAAAGCGATCTCACTTCGTGCAGGAGAGGGCTCGCGTGGTGATTGCCTCGACGACCGTTTCTTCCCGACATCCCGGGCCCTCCATGATGAAGGGCTCATCGTAATCGCGCTGTTTGGCCAATTCTGCCTCTTGGCGCGAGAGCCCCGTCCGCGCCGCGATCTCATCGACGGACATATCTCCATATCCTCTCAGCTCCCTTCCCAGTTCCTTCTCGACCTCTTTCAGCGCTGCGCGGAGCAGGGGATAGGGTGTTCCCAACCCGACGACCTGATAGTGACCAGACGTCACCGCGCCGGTGAGGGGGAAGGGAAAGTAATCGGAGGGAACGACAACAGCGCCGCCGTTCTCCACGATGAACGGATGCTCGTTATGTATCTGAAAACGGAGCGGCTCAATCTCCGATCGAGTTTTACTCGACACGATGATCACGGGAATCGAGCGAGCCAGGAGCTGGACCAATGCCTCGCGCGCGGCATCGAAGGAGTAGGTTACGCTGTCAAGCAGGGTCCCGTCCAGATCGGTGAAGATGATCAAAGTTCTCTTCGCTCCGCGGAGATTCTTCGACGCAATATTCTGTTCCATGCCTCCTCTCATTCGTCGATGCTGAAGGTTCACACAGTCCGACCCCCGCGTTACGGTCAGACCGTTTCCCCCACGTCCGGAAAGGTTAATCGGCGCTAGGCCTGAACGTCGACCCGCGGCCCAGGGGCTGTCTTCCCTTGCGCCACGATCAGTGACTGGAGGGTCATTCCGTCGAGACTCTGCGCAGCGGCGATGTTGCGACGCCTGATGAGGTCATCGATCGGGTCGCCCGGCTTCTGAAGAAGGCCAGGTGGCAGAGCTGGTCCCCCGTGCACCAGATCCAGCACCTCGTTGACAGCTATCAATTCCGGTGGCTTGACAAGCCCGACTCCTTCCGGTTCCGCCATGCGGGCCAGGAGACCATGAGCGACCAACTCCGTGATTCGCTCCTCCACGACGGGGGGAGGCAACCCCAACTCGTTTGCGAGTTTCGTCAGGGACAGGGGGCCGTCGCCTCGAAGATGGCGCCGTCCCAAAGTCGAAAGGATTTCCAGGACGAGTCGCTCCTGCCGCGCCGGCGTGTCCTGCTGCCAAGGAAAGCGTGCTCGATAGGCCCCCGGGTGTTGGACAAAGAAAGAAACCTGGGCGCCGACCAGAATGATCATCCAGCCTGCATAGAGCCAGAGGAGGAACAGAATCAAAACGGCAAAACCGGAGTAAATCGCGCTGTATTTTCCGGAAGCAGCGACAAAGACGGCAAACGCTTCTCCGGCGAGTCCCCAGAGGACGGCTGCCGTCACGCCCCCGATGAAAGCCGATCGAAACGCCACCTGACAGTACGGCACGAATTTGTAGACAAATGTGAAGACACCGCAGAGCAGGAAGAAAGGCATCAGCTCAGCTGTCCACACGAGCAGGGTTCCGAACGGTTGGATCTCCGCGACACGTTCGACGATCGCATGACTTCTGACCGAGGCGAGCAATCCGACGGCGGTGAAGATCAGCACCGGTCCGACCAGGACCACACTTAAATAATCGGTAAACTTTCTCGCCCAGGTGCGGCCCTGCCTGACCCTCCAAATTGCATTGAGGGCCTGCTCAATCTTGTCGATGAGAGAATAGGTCGTATAAAAGAGACCAGCCAAGCCGACTGCGCCTAGGACACCGACCTTGAGATTGTTCACGAACCCGATTATTTGGCCGGTGACCTCCGCGCCTTTTGGTCCCAGCGGCTCGAGTACTTGGTTCAGCAGGGGCTCGATCTGTTGATGCGCGCCGAACGCCTTGAGGACTGAAAACATGACCGCCAGAAACGGCACGAGCGAGAGGAGGGTGGTGTAGACAAGGCCTGCTGCGCGCGCGTCCAACAGGTGAAAACGAATTTCGTACGCGACGGCGACGAGCAAACGCAAGATCTGGAGCATGGCGCGTTGCGCACGGGGGGCCCCGTCGAGATTCGCGGCCCAAAGTTCATGCGTGAAGAATTGCCGAAGATGCATTCCGGTTGCCATCGGTAGCGACGTGCTCCCTGCTCCCTATACCTTAACCCGAAGAGAAGTCAGACGGAAACAGGATTCTTGTGGTGTGGCTTTGGTGGACGTTTTGCCCAGCGATCTGGTGAGGCCACACCGGAGAACTAATGAAGTTCCCTCTGGGATAAGCAACTGAAATCTGTCATGCTTGTGGTGGGGTCCGAGATTGCGGCACACTATCAAATCCGGAAGGATTCCCGCTGTGTAGCCTCGAACACGTTCGGCTGTCCCGTCGGATGGGAAGGGAGGACTGCTTGTCGGATTTTTTTCAGAACGGGGTGGTGAGCGTCCTCCATCGCTTGGGCTCCCCCAACGTGGACCGACTGGAGAGGGAACTCGAACAGTATCGGACCGTCAACCCGATCGCATTGGTCCTTCCTTGTCTCTATTCGGAACTGGAAGGTCCGGCGCTCCACGGAATCGTGGAACAGTTGAAGCGGGTGACATATCTCAATGAAATCGTCGTGGCCTTAGGCCAGGCCTCAGCCCTCGAGTTCCGGCGCGCGAAGGAGTATTTCAAAGCGCTCCCGCAGGACGTGCGCCTCGTGTGGGTCGATGGAGTGCGGGTGCAGGAGATCCTTAAGACGTTGGTCGAGCGGGAGATCGACGTTGGATTGCCGGGCAAAGGCCAATCTTGCTGGCTGGCCTTCGGGTATGTCCTGGCTCGCCACCGAAGCCAAGTCATCGCGTTGCACGACTGCGATATCGTGAGCTACGGACCGGAGTACCTGGCGCGGCTCTGTTATCCGCTGGCAAACCCCAATCTGGGCTATGAGTTTTGTAAGGGCTATTACAGTCGCGTGACGGATCGATTGCATGGTCGGGTTACCAGACTGTTCATTACCCCGCTAGTGCGCACCTTGCAGCGACTCGTGGGGTCCCATCCCCTTCTGACCTACCTGGATAGTTTCCGTTACCCCCTGGCAGGGGAATTCGCGATGGTGCGCGACCTCGCCTGGGTGAATCGTATCCCGGGGGATTGGGGGCTCGAGATCGGCATCTTGGCGGAGGTGTACCGAAACTGTGCGTTGCGCCGAATCTGTCAGGCTGACATTGCCGACGCCTACGAACACAAGCATCAGGCGCTTTCGCCCGACGATCCCGAAAAGGGATTGCTCAAGATGAGCGTGGATATCGCGAAGTCGTTGTTCCGCCACCTGGCCAGTGAAGGGGTGGTGCTCGGCGACGGGGAGATCAAAACGCTGCCGGCAACCTACCTCCGTTCAGCCGAGGAGGCCATCCGCCGCTATGAGGACAGCGCCGCCATCAATAGCCTGAAGTTCGATCGTCATGCGGAACGGACCGCGGTCGAGACGTTCCTGAAAGGCATTAAGCTGGCCTCGGAGGTATTTCAGAGAGATCCTCTGGGAGTGCCTATGATTTCGAATTGGAGTCGCGTCGCGGCGGCTGTGCCGGACGTTTTTACTCGTCTGGTTCAAGCGATAGAGGAGGATCATCGGTGGGATCCGACCCAAGAGCGCCGTCCGACGCCCAGTTGAAACAATCATCGGTGGCCCTCACGCCGGAAACCGAATCCCGGGTGCAGTCCGTTGGGGAAGCGGAAATCCTCGTCGGCATTCCCAGTTACAACAACGCCGACACGATCGGGCATGTAGTGAAAGCAGTGAGCGCGGGGTTGGCGAAGTATTTTCCTGGCCGGCGCGCGGTACTGATCAATTCCGACGGCGGTTCGTCGGACGGGACACCAGAAGCGGTCTCACGGGCGGTGGTGGATTTCGGCGCGCTCCTTATCAGCGATCACCAGAGTCTGTTACAGAAGATCATCACGCCCTATCACGGAATTCCGGGCAAAGGGAGCGCGTTTCGCACTATCTTCGAGATTGCCCGGCGCCTGAATGCGAAGGCCTGCGCAGTCGTGGATTCCGATCTGCGGAGCATTACACCGGAATGGATCGAACTGCTCCTTCGTCCGATCCTCGACGAGAACTATGACTATGTGGCGCCCTATTATCTGCGCCACAAGTATGACGGCACGATCACGAACAGCATCGTGTATCCGCTCACGCGGTCACTCTATGGTCAACGGATCCGGCAACCCATCGGGGGCGATTTCGGATTTTCCGGACGCCTGACCGAACATTACCTGGATCAGCATGTGTGGGAATCGGATGTCGCAAGATTCGGGATCGACATCTGGATGACGACGGAGGCCATCGCCAGCGGCGCGCTGGTCTGCCAGAGTTTTCTCGGAGCCAAAATTCACAATCCCAAGGATCCTGCGGCGGACCTGGCCGCCATGCTCATGCAGGTGTTGGGCGCGGTGTTCGCGTTGATGGAGTCCCACCACGGCGTCTGGTCTCGTCGGCAAGGCTCGACGCCGGTAAAACTGTTCGGGTTTCAATACGAAGTCGGCGTCGAGCCGGTCAACGTGAACGTGGAGCGCATGATTGTTTCATTCAAACAAGGATTAACGGATTTGGCTCCCATCTGGGAACAGGTGTTGGGCCGAGAGACGGTGGCTGAACTGCGACCATTGCGGAAGGTTTCGTCCGCGGATTTTCGCGTTCCCGACGACCTGTGGGTCCGTGTGATCTATGAGGCCGCGCTGGCCTACCATCAACGCCTCATGCCTCGGGAGCATCTATTGAAGGCCCTTACTCCGCTCTATCTCGGTCGAACGGCGACCTTCGTGTTGGAGACGCAAGGACTGACGACGGCTGAAGCGGAAAGACGAATTGAACAATTGTGTCTAGCGTTTGAGTCAAGAAAATCCTATCTCGTTGAGCGGTGGAACCAAGAGTCCGGGACGTGAGACTCAACTCTGTCGGCGGGTAGGAGGGAGGCGCATATGATGACCTTTTTTGAAACCGCGCTGCTCGCGCCGTTGGAACAACTAGGCCGACAACTACTGGCGGTATTGCCGAACATCATGGCCATGGCCATCATTATAGGGTTGGGTTTCGTGGTGGCCTGGGGATTGGGCCATACCGTTGAAAGACTCTTACGTGTCGTGCGGCTCGATCATCTCTGTAATCGTCTCGGAATTAACGCGGCCCTGATGCGAGGGGGCGTGAAGTCTGACCCGTCGTACCTCTTCGGGCGTGCCGTCTACTGGACCATCGTCGCCTTCGCGACCATCGCGGGACTGGGCGCGCTGAATCTTCAGCCGGTCAATCAATTCGCCCAGTCTTTTCTGGCCTATATTCCGCACATCCTGACCGCGGCGGTGATCGTGGTGGTGGGCTATTTGCTCTCCAACTTTATCGCCCAGGCCGTGCTGATCGCAGCGGTGAACGCGAGCCTGCCACCCGCACGGCTGATCGCAGTGATGTCGCGCTGGGGTGTTCAGCTCTTTGCCCTTGCAATGGCGTTGGAGGAACTGGGTATCGCGGCAAGCGTGGTGGTGGTCGGGTTTGGAATCACCTTCGGTGGAATCGTGTTCGCAACGGGTTTGGCCTTCGGACTCGGGGCAAAGGATCTGGCGAAAGAGTATCTCGAACGGATGCTGTCGAATCGAGCGCGGGACCGCGCCCCTGACGATCTACGGCACTTATGATCGCGCGCGTCATCCTAGCCTTCTGTGTGGTGTTGGTACTGAGCTGTACGCCGGCAGGGGATCAACCGGACGGCCGGACCCTTCTCGTGTTCAAGCATGGAAAACTCTCAGGCGACGGGACAGTGCTCTCTAACCTTCTCAGGAAATTTGAACAACGCCATCCCGGGGTGATTGTTCGTGAAGAACTGCTGCCGGCCTCGTCGGACCAACAACACCAGTACTATGCCATGAATCTCGATGGAGGGCAGGCCCCCTTCGACCTGCTCGGCGTCGACACGATCTGGGTGCAGGAATTCGCGAAGGCTGGGTGGATCACTCCACTCGACACGCTCTTGCCCCTGGGGGAGAGGGATCAGTTCTTTCCTGGGCCGGTCGAGGCTGCCACATTCGAGGAGCGGCTCTACGCAGTGCCCTGGTATATCGACGCGGGGGTGCTCTACTATCGACGTGATCTTTTGGATCGCCACAAGCTTTCTCCGCCTCAAACCTGGCCGGAGCTTGTCCGCTCAGCCAAGCTGGTTCTCGACGCGGAACAGGATGCCGATCTAGTCGGTTTTGTCTGGCAAGGGAAACAGTACGAAGGTCTAATCTGTTTTGCCTTGGAAGTGCTCCGCAGCAATGGTGCAGATCTGTGGGGAGGGGATCAAGAGCGGGCGCGAGCAGGTCTACGGTTTCTGCGAGAGACCATCGCAGGGCATCGGATTACCCCCCTTTCCATGAGCATGGCTGATGAAGAATCGACTCGCCGGATCTTCGGGGACGGGCGCGCGCTCTTTATGCGCAATTGGCCCTATGCCAGGTCCTTGCTGGAACGGGAAGGCTCGCCGGTCCGTGGGAAGGTCGGAGTGGTTCCGCTCCCGTCCTTTCCCGGCTATGCCAGCGCGCCAGTCTTGGGAGGATGGTTGCTCGCTGTCCCGCAGAGTTCGCCCCGGCGAGAGGCGGCGGGCGAGCTGATCCGCTACTTGACCTCGCCGTCCGTGCAACGCCTGGTTGCTTCGGAACTCGGGTACAACCCCACACGCCGGGCACTGTACTATGACGAAACCTTGGCGGTGGCCCGGCCTGGGCTGAAGGAACTCTATCCCGTCTTTCTCGGGGCAAGACCTCGCCCGGTCACGCCCTACTATCTCCTGCTGTCACAGGCGGTGCAACCGGAAGTGAGCGCCCTTGTGGTGGGACTGAAAACGCCGCGTGAGACGCTTGAAGCCGTGCGCCGTCACACGGAGAGGATCGTGGGCCAACGCGCACCCTCGGTCGCAGCGGAAGGCCTATGACAGGTCAGCGATCCACTGTAACGAGAGAGGCGACGAGCCGTGTTTGCCTGTCAGAGCAGGCATGGGGGTATCTCTTAGCAGGCCCCGCGTTCCTGCTGGTCGGTCTGCTCGCCGTCCTTCCGATAGCGGCAGCGCTGTGGTTGAGCCTGCACCGTCGCTTGCCGATCTTCGGGGTAGAGGAATTCGTGGGAGCCTGGAACTATGTTCAACTGTGGAGCGACGACCGGTTCTGGGCCGCCTGCAGGACCACGTTGTATTTTACCGCTCTATCCGTGACGGCCGAACTGCTGTTGGGCCTCTGGATAGCACTCTTGCTGGATGGTCTGACGAGCATAAGGGGCGGGTCGCCACGTTGGGCGCAGGTCATGATCATCCTGCCTTGGGCCGTCCCTACGGTCGTGTCGGCTCAGATCTGGGCCTGGCTCTACCAGCCGGACTATGGGTTGCTCAATTATCTGCTTCGGCAGGCGAGGCTCGCTACCGCCCCTATCGACTGGTTGGCAGATCCCGACTGGGCGATCCACGCGGCCGTCATGATGGACGTCTGGAAAACCACGCCGTTCGCTGCGCTGCTGCTCCTGGCCGGACTGAAAACGGTCCCGGGGGAGCTCTACGCCGCTGCAAGGGTCGACGGAGCTGGGGCGTGGAAGAGGTTTCGCCTAATAACGCTTCCGCTCTTGATGCCTATCGTCGTGATCGTGCTCGTCTTTCGCACGATGGATGCGGTCCGCGTGTTCGACGCTGTCTACGTGTTGACCGGTGGCGGGCCTGGAAACACCACCGAAACGCTCTCGATCTACGCGTACAAGACGTTGTTTCAAACCTTGCAATTCGGGTACGGGTCTGCCTTGGCCACGGCGATGTTTTTGATCGTTGCGGCTCTTTCCTCACTGTACCTGCTGCTGTTGCGGCGGCATCTGCGGGACGTGGCATGATGCCATGTGCCGGAGGGAATGGAAGTCGCGGCGGTATCCGGCGGTTCGGTGTGCGAGGGCTGGCGTTCTGTGTCCTCATTTTGGCCGGGCTGTTCTGTCTAGGACCGGTGCTCTGGCAGGCAGTGACATCCGTCAAGTCGGATCAGGATCTCGTGCGGTTGCCACCGATTTTGCCGGAGCAAGCGACAGCCTCGCATTACGAACGAGTTCTGCTGCAGTCGCCACTGGCGCGGTCGCTGGTGAACAGTGCGGTGGTGGCGGCGAGCGCAACCACGGTCTCCATCGTGGTCGGTTCGTTCTGTGCCTTCGCCCTGGCGCGATTGCCGATCGCCGGCAAGCCGGTCATTCTTGGACTCGTGCTCTCGACGTCGATGTTTCCTCCCATCGCTGTGATCAGTCCATTGTACCTCTTGATGCGGGGACTCGGGCTACGAGACACGCTCGTTGCGGTAGGACTGACCCATGCAGTTTACGCACTCCCACTCGCCGTGTGGCTCCTAACAAGCTTTTTCAGGCAATTGCCGCGAGAAGTCTATTACGCCGCGCGTGTGGACGGCTGCACACCGCTGCGGGCCCTGCTCTCGGTGCTCCTGCCCCTTGCGCGTCCGGGGCTGGCCGTGGCGGCGCTGCTGGTCTTCATCTATTCGTGGAACGAATTCATGTTTGCCCTGACCCTCACGGCAAGCGATTCCATCCGCACAGCGCCGGTGGCGGTGGCGTTGTTTCCAGGTTTGTACGAAATTCCATGGGGCGATATTGCGGCCGCGTCTCTCGTGATAACCCTGCCGGTGGCAGGATTGGCGGCCCTGTTTCAACGACACATCGTGGCCGGGTTGACGGCCGGCAGCGTGAAGGGCTAGAGACCGATGGCGGAAGTGCGGCTGGAGCGGCTCTCAAAATGGTTCGGCGCGACGAACGTCCTCCCCGACGTGTCGCTGACGATCGGAGACGGAGAGTTGTTCGCGATTGTGGGGCCGTCGGGGTGCGGGAAATCTACGCTGCTGCATCTCCTCGCCGGACTGGATCGCCCGACGTCCGGACGAATTCTGTTCGACGGCGTAGACGTCACGGGCTTGGAACCGCGCGACCGAGACGTCGCCTTGGTGTTTCAAAACTATGCCCTCTATCCACACATGACCGTGCGTGACAATCTTGCCTTTCCCCTTCGTGTGGCGAGTCGGAAGAACAGTCTCGGTCGGCCACAGATCGAAGACGAAGTTCGACGGGTGGCTGGGTTCCTGGGGCTGGAGTCGCTGCTTGATCGGCGGCCGGGCGAGCTCTCGGGCGGTCAGCGGCAGCGGGTGGCGTTGGGCAGGGCGTTGATCCGAAAGCCCCGCGTGTTTTTGATGGACGAACCACTGTCCAATCTCGACGCGCAGTTGCGCGCCTCGATGCGCGCGGAGCTTCGTAGACTCCATGAGGAGTTGAAGATCACCACGATCTATGTCACGCACGATCAGACGGAAGCCATGACGTTAGCCGACCGACTTGCCGTGCTCAATCAAGGTCGCGTTCAGCAGGTGGACCAACCCCACGACATCTATGAACGGCCCGCCAATTTATTCGTTGCGGGATTCATGGGCTATCCGCCGATGAATCTGCTCGAGGCGCGAGTCGAAGGCGAGATGCTCAGAGCGGGACCGATCCGTCTGGCCAGATCAAGGATGGCACCGACGTTCAGCCTTCATCAGGCTGTGATGTTGGGCATCAGGCCGGAAGCAATAGTCGTTGAGCCTGCGGAGAAGATCGGCGAAGAAGGCTCTGTGGCCGGTGTGATCCGCCTCATCGAGCCGTCAGGGACAGGAGCATGGGTCACCGTTGACTTCCGAGGTCAGGATGGACCGACAACAGTGATAGGAACGGCGGTGCCCGGGTTCGTCCCGAAGATCAGGGACTCTGTTGCGGTGGTTGTGCAGCAGGCGACCCTTCATCTGTTCGATCCCGCAACAGGACAGCGATTTGGATCGGCATGATGCGGTCGGGACGTGTAACTATTGAGGAAGAGCAAGAGAGGGGAGGGATAATCATGAAACTCTACCCTTACTATTGCTTGTGGTTGAGCCGCAGGACCGCAATCGACCGGGCTTCCAGCTTATACCGTTCACCCCCTTTAAGGATGGTGACCGGCTTTTCTTTGCCGGCTGTGACGGCGGTATCAAGAATCGGTTGCCAGCGAACCGCGCGCTTATGGGCGGGCAGCGTGAAGGCCAGCTGTTCATGATGGGCGTTGAGCAGAATCAGCAAGGTGTCGTCGACGATCGCTCGTCCCTTTTCGTCCGTCTCGGCGATTGCATCCCCCGCCAGCCGAAGCCCTAGTGATTTCGCGTAGCCCGCATTCCAGTCCTTGTCGGTCATCTCCTTACCGTCGGGTCGGAACCAGGAGAGATCCTTGACTTCAGAGCCCCTGATGTGTCGCCCCTGGAAGAATCGGCGTCGTCGAAGGACCGAGTGGCGTTTGCGAAACGCGATAAGGCCTCGTACAAAATTCAACAACTCGCGCTGTGGTTGATCCAGCTTCCAGTCGAACCAACTAATCTCATTATCCTGGCAATAGGCGTTGTTGTTTCCTTTCTGCGTCCGTCCGATCTCGTCGCCCGCGCAAAGCATAGGGACGCCCTGAGAGAGAAAGAGCAGAGTCAGAAAATTCCGCTTCTGGCGTTCGCGTAACCCGTTGACGGCGAGGTCCTGCGTAGGGCCCTCCAGACCGCAGTTCCAACTGGCGTTGTCGTCTGTTCCATCTCGGTTCTGTTCTCCGTTTGCTTCGTTATGTTTGTTGTCATAGGAGACGAGATCGTGCAGCGTGAATCCGTCGTGCGCCGTGATGAA
>JBQTHY010000048.1:0-2424 GCA_052389395.1 Nitrospiraceae bacterium
CCCGCCCAGAAACGTCCCCTGTCTTGGGTCCTGCACAGCAGGCGAGAGGTCCCGCCGTGGAAGCGGATCAGCCGGAAAACCTGGCGGACGACTACTTGGTCCCACACCTGGACCCAGAAGTCATGTCATATTTTGCGCCTGAGGCCCAAGAGTATCTCGAAACTTTAGAGGCCAATCTCCTGCGATTGGATAAGGATCCGACGAGTATGGAACTTATCAATCAACTCTTCAGAACTGCCCATACATTGAAAGGCTCGGCCTATACAGTGGGCTTTCAATCGATCGGCGATCTTGTTCACCACGTCGAAGATTTTATGGGCGCGGTGCGTGACAATCACCTCAAAGTTTTACCGGGACATACGGATTTGATGCTTCGTTCGGTGGACGTCGTCCGTGTCCTTATGCGAAGAGATTTCAGCAAGGTGGCCGGTACGAGGCATCGCTTTGAGGCGACACTGTCGGAACTGAAGCGACTGGGACGGGGCAACGTCATTGAAGCGACGCTGGCACATCAAACCGAAGCCACCCCTCTCTCGCATGGCGAGCAGAAAGCAGGACTTGCAGAGGATCAGACGCAGGGAACTGTGACCGATGGCAAATCGGTAGTGGATCGAGACGTCATTCGTGTCAGCCGCGATCGATTAGAGCAGCTGTTGAACCTCGTGGGCGAGCTCGTGATTGGACGCGGTCGTCTTGAACAGCGACTGCAAGTATTGGAACGGCTGTCTCAGCAAGTGCTGGCGTGCAAGACGCGATTAGTTGATGCCGTCCAATCCTTCGAGGAAAAGCACACCTTCACATATCAAGCGGCACCAAGTAGTTCGGTTGACCAGGCTACTCAAGGGCTTCCTGGATTACGCGATTTCGGTAGTCTCGAACTTGATAAGTATGATGATTTCAATATCCTATCCCGTCGCATCAGCGAGATCACCGCCGATATTAGTGAGTCAATGTCGCAACTGAACGGGTCCATCCGGCGCTCTCACGATGACATGAGCCAGCTACACCAATTGACGTTGGGGATGCGAGACGAGATTGCTCGAGCGCGCATGGTCCCTATCGGAACTCCATTTACGCGATTCCGTCGCGCAATTCGTGAAATCGCCCGTGCGTCGAATAAGGAAGTGGTGCTGGTGACGTCTGGCGAACAGACCGAAGTCGATACAGGCATCGTCGAGCGCCTTGTGGATCCGCTCATTCACCTTGTGCGGAACGCGGTCTATCACGGCATCGAATCGACGACAGACCGGGTGGCGAAAGGCAAGCCGACAACAGGGACGGTCTATCTTCACGCGGCCCACCGAGGCAACTCCGTCATCATCGAAGTAGAAGACGACGGCGGCGGACTGGACCTGGAAAAAATTCGGGCCAAGGCGGTGAAGTTAGGGTTGGTGCGAGCCGATCACGCCCACGCCATGCCTGACACGGAGGTAATACAGTTTATTTTTTCCCCGGGCTTCTCGACAGCCGACAGGATCGACGATCAGGCCGGTCGCGGTGTCGGGCTCGACGTTGTCAAACGGGTCATCGAGGGAATGAATGGCCATATCGATGTGGAATCGCTGCTGGGCGTCGGGACGAAGTTTACGTTGGATCTTCCCCTGACGCTGCTCATAGCAACGGCCCTGCTGGTGCGTGCCGGAGACGAATACTACGCCATCCCATTGCCGACTATCCGCGAAGTCACGATGCCGACGGAATCCTCGCTGCAACGAATGGGGGATCAGGTCTTGTTGCATCTGGGCGAGGAAGCTATTGAAGTGCAATCGCTACGACATGTACTCCGTCGGGAACTGGGTGAGGTGGATAGAGAGATGCCGATCGTGATTGTGCGGACGCCTGCGGGGCCCAAGGGATTGGTAGTCGATGAGCTCTTGGGTCGGCAGGAAATCGTCATAAAGACGCTCGGATCGTTGAAGCCCTTGGAGCGCTCATTCTTCGGAGGGGCGACCATCGATCCGGAAGGCCGTGTTATTCTTGTCGTCGATCCAAACCGCCTGGCGGCCTATGAATCGAGAGAACCAGCGGGGCGCCTCCCGTCTTCCGAGACGAAGCGCTTGGCGGACGACTCGATCACGGAGGAAGCGGAGCAGTCCGAACAACTTGGGGTGCCTATTCTATTGGTCGACGACTCGTTGAGCATCCGTAAGTTTGTCGGCAGAATGCTGGAGTCGGCCGGATACCAGGTCGATACGGCGGTTGACGGAGAGGACGGGCTCAGAAAAGCATGCGCTTCGAATTACCGATTGATCATCACCGACCTTGAGATGCCGAAACTGAATGGATTTGAGATTATTCAAGCTCTCCGAACCCGTCCACAGACGCAACAGACGCCGATCGTCGTCATGACGACCAGAGCCGGTGACAAACATCGGCAGATGGCCATCAACATCGGAGCCAATTCCTATATTGCCAAGCCGGTGG
>JBQTHY010000049.1:0-3375 GCA_052389395.1 Nitrospiraceae bacterium
CCGGCGTTTCGATAATGACTTCGTGCGCGCCGATGCCGTTCATCCTGTCGTACAACCCTATGCCCTCACGGCCTATGTCGCCCTCCACATGCAGCGCGGGAAACTTAGTGGGTATAACGCGAACAGTCCAATTCGGTGTATTGGGTTCGGCAGGCTGCGGCCGATAGGCCATGATTTCCTTGGGGGTGAGCCGTTCCTGCCCTGGGCAGAAGGGACAGAGGGCGGTAGAGATCGGCCTCGCCGGCTGCAGTTGCGCAAAGTCGTGCGGCCGGACGCTCCGTTCAGTCGAAATAATCACCCACCGGCCGACGATCGGATCACGTCTTAGGTCAGACATAGGCACCTCGGCATGATTTAGACATTGGTTCATTTGACCATTGATTTATTTTCGAATGCCTCAATCGATGAATCAATGAATAAATCGTCAATGGCCACAGTGTGTGCTTCACTACACTCTCCACATGGCAGCATCGAATTCCAGCCCGGGGACCGTTAACAAAGCTGGGCTCTGATGCGGGTAGCGGGCTACTTCGAGACCATGTTCCAGCACCACGATCGACATCCGGATTTCCTGTCCTTCCTCCAGATGAAGATCTTTCCGGGGCAGGGCCACTTCGAGAACAGCCCGGCGGCTGATCGAGCGATAGGGCCCGATCTCCTCCCACGCATCCGGTCCCGTCGATTGGAACAACGTGAATTGCTGAGGACCAGAGGGAGCGAGCGTAAACGTGAGCCGAAACGTGCGCCGAGGGGCCCGCAAGGTGATGTCCGCAACCATGCTGTTTTGCCGAGCATGCGAAGTTTCATCAGGGTCGAGACGGAGATACAGGTGGTCATGACTCCAGCCGAACTGAATTGCGGTAAAGATTCCGTCGGCCTTCCACATGGCGCCGAGCGGCGGCTGAGTCTTGATCGACCCGGCCCCGCGCCATTCAAAGAAATCCGTCACCAGTCCATCGATCGTCGGGGTGAGGAGCGCAAGCGGCTGGGTCACGCGATCCGGTTCGGGTTGGGCCGCCACCGAGCAGATCGGCTGGTCCAGCTGATCGGGCGGTGTGAGGCCCATGTGTTTCCAGACATTGCGGAGATGAGTCCTGAACAGCCGGTCGAACTCCGGCTTAAGGTCGGTCTCAAAATCGTCACCGTACCACCAGAACCAATCACTACCCTCGGCGGCGTACAGTTCATCCCACGCCGCCCGCACGCGATCAGACGGTAGACTCTTCACGAGGCTGGTGAGACGTGTCCTGGTCTGGCCAACGAGGTCCCAGCCGCGATTATCCTCCTGGTGACCGATCCAGATCTTATAGTCAGAATTAATCCACGAACCCGAATGGAGGTAAGGCAGGTGCTGTGTGGGCGGAACGGCTCTGATTGCGTCGGATACGGTTGAGGCATGGAATACAATATCGCCTCCTTGGTTCAGTTCATGATTCGCAAAGGCCGAATAGAGGAGCGAGAGGAACCGTTCACCGCCGTCGTGATAGTGCTCCCAAGGATTTTCCCCGTCTAGGATGATGGCGATGACGATCTCCTCTTGGGGGGCATCGTTGATGATGCTTCGCAGCCGTCGGATCACATCGTCGACCGCGGAATCTGGTGTCGTCTTGTTATAGACGAATCCGAACCCGTCGGAAATCTCTCGGTCACGGAACAGCAAGGTCAGATCCTGTCCAGAGTCTCCGGCCCGATAGGCTTGATAGAGCGCGTTGTGCCGATGCCAAGGACGGCCGCACATTTCCAGGGATCGGGCGAGGATGCCCTCATCGGTGGCCAGCCAGCGAAGGCCCACTCGATGAACGATTGGAAGTATCTCGGGACAGACCGATCCCTCTGACGGCCACAACCCCGTTGGCGGCTGACCGAATGTGCGGCAATGAAAGTCGATGGCCTGTCGGAGCTGGGCTTCGGCGTCTTCGGGGGCACGGAAACGATCGGGCAGCGGGAGGTCCGGCCTCGCCCGCCTGCTGATATCGGTGTCGATGACCAGCGGGAGAATCGGATGGAAGAAGGGAGTCGTGGTGAGTTCGACTTGCCCACGTTCCATGAGCTGTCTGTAGCGAGGAACGATTTCCTGCATGGCAACACGTTGAAGCGCCAATACTTCATATTTGTCTTCCTCCGTGAATCCTCTATTCTTATTGCGCAGAGCAGCCAGGCGAGGATATCGGTGGACAGTGCCGTATCCGAACCACGCGAGGTTGTGCCAGACTTGCAGATCCAGGAAATCCTGAGTCGAAAACTGGCGGGCTATGCGCTCGAGATCGTGGCTATAGACCTCCAATCCCCGCCTGACCAGCAGTTCATGGTAGCGTGGGTAGGGGCGGACCATCGTGGCCCAGTTGGCGGAAAAGAAGTAGCGGATGAGAAACGCCTTTTCTTCAATCGTCAGATCCTTAGCCGGTCGTTGCGCGTGTTCGAGAAAGAGATCGCGGATCGTGCCAGAGCCGATTTCCTGCAATTGGAGCAGCAGGGATGGGGTGAAGTTGAATGTTGAGTGGACCGCTGGGAATTTCTCCAGCAGATAGGCCATATCGTAGTAGGCCTTGGTTGCGTGGAGACGCACCCACGGCAGACTGGCCGATCCCGCCACCGGATCGGTGTAGTACGGCTGGTGCATATGCCACAAAAAACAGACGTGTGCGTTCTTCATTGGCGCGTGATTTCTGCGTTCATTTCAAGTATGTCATAGGGGTAGGGGGAGTACAATCAACCGCGGGATTTGTTTGCGCTTTGTCGGATTAGTGGAGGTGCAGTGGTAACATTCCTCCGGTACTGGGGGCCGGTGTGCGGATATGCTGGATTGATTTTCTATCTGTCGTCGCAGCCCCTTTCCGAGGAAGACCTGCCGTCGTTCTTTGGTCTCTTCAGTGATAAGATTCTGCATGGCATTGAGTATGCCGTGTTGGGTGGAATTTGCTACCGGGCGTTCCGCTGGGGCACGGATGGATCGTGGCGAGACTGGGCAGTTCCTCTGGCCATCCTATTGCCATCTCTGTATGGGGTTAGCGACGAAGTGCATCAGGCGTTCGTTCCCTTCAGAGATTCGGATTGGCACGATTGGCTGGCAGACACTCTGGGCGCGACGATCGGAACAGTGGGGACGCGTCAAATGCTCAGCCTGTGGCCGGCGCATTCCACTCCGGAAGTGCCGCACCGTCGCTGACAGTTCGGTCGTCTTGGTGACAAGTTGGGAAGCACTCGCTATAATCCGCCGCGTATGTCCACTGCGAGTCCTGCTCCTTCGCAAACCCCACTGTCTCCGCCCGATCAAACACTCGTTGCACGGACCATCGAGGCACATCTTCCTCCCGGCTTGGTCCTGCGCGGGATGACGCCCTTGGCGGGCGATGCGTCCAATCGGTGCTACTATCG
>JBQTHY010000050.1:0-3400 GCA_052389395.1 Nitrospiraceae bacterium
AAGCGATTTCTCAACTGATCAAATCACCTACTACATGGGCACGATCTTGTTTTTGAGATGGCCATACCACGCGATCGTCATGAAAATATTGGAAACAGTCAGCAGGAGGATCGTGAGCATAGGCTCCTTGCGTCGAAAAGCTGCCAGCTATAAGCACTCACAGTTCCCAAGGCCATTGAGACTTCTCTATGCATTCCTTTTTCAGGTTCCCCAGAATATTCTCCGTCGTTTCATGGAGGATAGATCCCGTGATCGCATGATTGTCTTTATAGCGTATGCTGCCATCAGCTCTTGTAACGCGAGTAACAAACGGAAAGCGGACGTTATGAACTGCGCTACAACGCACATAACGATAAAGCATTTCACAAAGCGAGAAGAGGTGGATATTTTGTTGAAGATTCTCTCGATCAAAGCATTGGAATGGTACCTGATCCACGGCTGCCACAAAGTTCTGCTGTGAAATGTAGCGTGTTCCGTTCCTGATTTGGTCTTCCTCACCGTAGGTCGCGACTATTATTTTGGAGATGTCTGCGTGATTCTTCAGTTTGAGATAATCCCCGTGAGTCTGAAAATCCGAATGTGGCCATTGCAGAAAGAAAAGCAGATCTACTCGTTCATAAAAGTCTCGCTTCCCCGAATATTCACGAACAACCGTTTTGTAGGCGTTGTTATCTTGCTCGCCTGGATAGCGGAGTGAGCCCAAGGCCCCAATGTAACAACTCAGAACTAATATGGCATCGAGGTAGTACTTGGGGTCGCCCAACAGCGACTTGACTCTTTCGAGATCTTGTTGCTACCCCTCGAAACAATCTCTTATGACGTCTGCGTTTCCAGTCAAGCTATGTCACCAATCGCAAACCAATATCAATGGCCTGGTTAGTGCGCTGCTGGGGCTGACGGCCATTAGCGCCGTCAGCCGCTTTCACCCTTTCCTTCTCGGCGGGATGGAAGGGATGGATTTGGAGGGAGTCGCCATGCATCCTGCCTGCAGCGCGGGACAGCTGGGTTATCCTTTACTGCGCGCGTGCAACGAGCACCGCCCGCTGTGATCATCATTCAATCAATCTAGCGTGCGCGTTGCGCGAGCACAAAGGATGCCCAGTCGGCCCGCGCTTCGCCCCCAATTCAACGCACAATAGCGACTCCCGAACTATTCGCCCTTCGTCACCCCTTCTCCCTTTATCGCATTACGGCGAACCTGAAATTGCTCGCCCTTCCTCGGCCGCCACTCTTTGTCATCCCACCCCCGCCTCTTTCAGCACCTGCCCCGTATACGACCGCTTCGACTTTTCGATCTCTCTTGGCGGCCCCTCCGTCACAATCTCGCCGCCTCGGTCGCCCCCATCAGGACCGAGGTCGATAATCCAATCGGCGTTCTTGATCACATCGAGGTTGTGCTCGATGACGAGGACGGTATTGCCGCCCTCGACCAAGCGATCCAGCACATCGAGCAGTCGCTGCACGTCGGCAAAATGCAGCCCTGTCGTCGGTTCGTCCAGAATGTACATTGTTCGCCCGGTCGCCCGCTTCGAGAGCTCGCGCGACAACTTCACCCGCTGGGCTTCACCGCCTGACAGCGTCGTGGCGGATTGACCGAGTTTCACGTAGTGCAGGCCGACATCGTGTAGCGTTTGGAGCTTGGCCTTAATGAGCGGGATGTGCTCGAAAAAATCCAGTGCTTCGTCGACGGTCATGCTCAACACGTCCGCGATGCTCTTCCCCTTGTGAAGAACCTCCAGAGTCTCCCGGTTGTAGCGCTGCCCCTTGCAGACCTCGCAGGTTACATAGACATCCGGTAAGAAGTGCATCGCGATCTTGATGAGCCCATCGCCCTGGCATGCCTCGCAGCGCCCGCCTTTGACATTGAAGCTGTAGCGCCCCGGTTTGTAGCCGCGCACACGTGATTCCGGCAGGTTTGAATAGAGATCGCGAATGTACCCGAAGAGTCCGGTGTAGGTCGCCGGATTCGAGCGCGGGGTCCGACCGATCGGCGATTGATCGATGTCGATCACTTTGTCGAGCGCTTCGACACCCTTGAGTTCTTTGCAGCCGTCGATGACAGGCTTCTTATGGTAGAGGAGTTGCGAGAGCGAATGGAACAAGACCTCCAGTACCAGCGTACTCTTCCCCGATCCCGATACACCGGTGACGCAGGTGAAGAGTCCCAACGGAATTTTGGCGGTCACGTTCTTCAGATTATATTTTTGGGCTCCGACAACGGACAAAAACGTTTTGGGTTTCCGTTGACGCTGCGGCACCGAGACGGCTTGGACCCCACGCAAGTACTGGCCGGTCAACGAATTGGGATCGCCCATGATCTGTTGCGGTGTGCCCTGCGCGATCACGTGCCCGCCCTGCGAGCCGGCGCCTGGGCCCATGTCGAGGATGTGATCCGCCACCCGCATGGTCTCGGCATCGTGCTCGACCACCAACACCGTGTTGCCGAGATCGCGCAAGCGCAGCAGTGTCTGGAGCAGGCGACGATTGTCCCGTTGATGGAGCCCGATTGAGGGTTCATCGAGAATATAGAGCACGCCGACAAGCCCGGAGCCTATCTGCGTGGCCAGTCTGATGCGTTGCCCTTCCCCGCCCGATAAGGTGGCCGCCGCTCGATCAAGCGTCAGGTAATCGAGTCCGACGTTCACCAGGAATCCCAACCGCTCGCGAATCTCTTTCAGAATCCGATGCGCGATGACCAGCTCTCGGTCGGTGAACTTCAATGAGAGGAAAAATTCGGCGGCAGCCCGCACCGAGAGCCTCGTCACTTCTGAAATCGATTGCTTCGCCAGTTTGACGGACAAACTTTCCGGTCTGAGCCTCGCGCCGTGACAGAATTCACACGGTTCCCACAGGGTAAAATCTTCTTCCCCTGGGCATCCCGGGGTTAGGGCATACCCGATACCGTCGCAGGCAGGACAGGCACCGTGCGGGCTATTAAAGGAAAATACCCGTGGAGTGATCTCCGGATAGCTCACGCCGCATTTGATGCAAGCGAGCTTGTCACTGTAAAGCCGCGTCCTGCCGTCATCCGTCAGCACGCCCACGAGCCCGCCGGTCAGTTTGAGCGACGTTTCGACGGAATCCGCCAACCGACGCATAAGCGCCTCACCGGGTTTCATCACCAGCCGGTCCACAATGACCTCGATCTGATGCTTTTTCTGTTTATCGAGAGCGAGATCCTCGCCCAGGTCGACCATCTGGTTGTCGATGCGGGCCCGGACATAGCCCGCCTTTCGCATCTCCAACAGTTCCTTTCGGTATTCCCCCTTCCGACCGCGCACGACCGGCGCCAGGATCTGAAATCTCACGCCCTCCGGCAACGAGGCGATCGCATCGACCATCTGCTGCACGGTTTGTGCGGTAATCTCTTCTCCACATTGAAAGCAGTAGGGGCGCCCGA
>JBQTHY010000051.1:0-1957 GCA_052389395.1 Nitrospiraceae bacterium
GCCACGAGCACCGTCGACGTCCGGAAGCGCGGAGACCTCTACAAGCAGATGCAGAAGATCGTCGCCGACGAGGCGCCGTGGATCTTCATCGACCATTCCCTCCAAAACGCGGCAGGGTTGAAGAAGGTCAAGAACTTCAAACTGCATCCATCCTTCTACATGTTCTTCAACAAGATCACGGTTGGTCAGTGAGTGTTGAGGAGGGCTCCGGGACCGCCGGGGCCCTCCTCCCACAAGGAGGGCCGCGTGGATGGTCCGGGAACGCAGGTTGCCGGCGCACCAGGTTCACTTTCAATGGGATAACGCGCTCGAGCCGGTCCTGGAGGTGGAGCCTGGAGATGTCGTGCACTATGAGCTCCAGGAGGTGAGCGGCGGGCAGGTGACTCCCACTTCGACCGCGGCTGACCTCGGCCGACTGGACATGAGCCGGGTCTATCCACTGGCGGGGCCCCTGTTCATCCGGGGCGTGGGTCCCGGAGACGTTCTCGAAGTGACAGTTCTCGATTTACGCCCGGGGAACTGGGGGTGGACGTCGATTCTTCCGGGGTTCGGTCTGCTTCCCGAAGATTTCCCGGAACCGCATCTCCGCATCTGGGACCTGGCCTCGCGGACTCACGCGTCACTCCGCCATGACATCAATATTCCTCTGGATCCGTTTCTCGGCACGATGGGCGTCGCATCAGATGAAGCAGGTCCATTTCCCGTCATGCCTCCAGGCAAGTTCGGCGGGAACATGGATATCCGGCATCTGACACAAGGAGCCACACTGCTGCTTCCCGTGTGGGTGGACGGTGCCCTGTTTTCCTGCGGGGATGCCCATGCGGTTCAGGGCGATGGCGAGGTGTGTATTTCCGCTATCGAGGCTCCGATGTCGGCGACGCTGCGATTCGACGTCCGCAAGGACCTGCCTTTGCCATCCCCCCAATTCGTCACCCCTGGGCCATTGACGTCGAGGCACGGTGGCAAGGGGTACTACGCGACGACGGGTATCTCGCCGGACCTCATGGAGGGTGCCAAGGCCGCGGTCAGGGCGATGATCGAGCATCTCGTGCGCACGTATCGCTTGGGGCGGGAGGATGCCTATGTGCTCTGCAGCGTCGCCGTTGATTTGAAGATTTCGGAAGTAGTCGACAAGCCCAACTGGATCGTGTCAGCCTACCTGCCCTTAGCGATTTTCGGATGAGGGGGAATCGGAAACCCTACAAGCGGAGCGCCTGCACGCCGCCGGGGTAACCCATGCGAACACGCCGCTTCGAGTCTGTGGCAATCCTTTTGCTCGTCATCGCCGTCTCGTTCCCCGCCGTTGCCCAGGAACGAGTTCTCAGTCAGCCCGACCGCCGCGCGATCCCGATGCTGATCTCGCAAAACCGCGACCTGCTAAAATACGGGACCGGCGTTGTGGTCGGACGGGACACGGTTTTGACCGCCGAGCACGTCGCAGCAGCGGACAAACTGGTGATCCGTTTCCCGAAAGTTTCAGTGGCCGGGCGGGCAGTCTGCCGGGCGCGCTACCAGGACCTGGCCGTTGTGCGGGCGAGTCTGCCGAAGGGCACGCCGTATTACCGTATGTCCTTCCGCACCCCCGCCGTTGGGGAGAAAGTCATGGTCGCCGGATACCCGCAGAGGAAATGGCAGGTCAGGACCGGCCGCATCAGCCACGTAATTTCGTCTGCGGTCCTCAGCGGACGGCGCGTGAACGCTCCGATGATCGTCTTCAAACCCGCCCTGCATTCGGGGGCCAGCGGCGCTCCGGTGCTGGACGGCCGGGGCCGGGTGATCGGGATCTTCGTCGCCTCGAACCGGCAATCCAACTACAGCATCGCTTTTCCGACCGCAACGAGTCTGAACGCCTGCCGCAAGTTTGTCGGATAGCCAGGGGTTCTGTGACGGTTCCTCGTTGTCGTCAGTAAATTCAGCCGGCCCGGCTGCTCCCGCCCCCTCCACCGCCGCCACCGTC
>JBQTHY010000052.1:0-3919 GCA_052389395.1 Nitrospiraceae bacterium
TGCGGTAAGTACGTTCTCCCATGCCGATTGAGAACAATTTCCAGCACGACGAACTCTCAAGAAAGAGTCCCGGTGAACGCCTCACGACTGCTGAGCTGACGACCGACGAGCAGCCCGAGACTCCCGCCTGGTTCGACGCCATGGCGCGATGCGGGACGAAGCTAGTCTCCGCAGGTGTTAGGACCATCGTCTTCCTTCACGGATCTATTCGCGGCACCGATGTCTTCGGGATGCAGCGGCTGGATGAAGTCGGCGGACTCAAACGCGGCTATTCACGAGGAGTGTCTGGTGTCGACGCCCTCCTTGCTGCCATGCGCGAAGGCGGAACCGGCATTCCTCCCATGGCCGGTGGACTCATGCCACCGCTCCCGAACGATGATGCCACGAAAAACCTCCTCGACCGGCACCTTGGCGACGCGGGCAATTTTACGAACGGCTATGTCGGATTGCTCAGAGAATCGCTCAACAAGAACCTCTTCCGACCGATCGTATGCACTCGCATGCTGTGGTCGTCTGAACATCACCATCTCGGACGTATGATCGCTGCCGTTCGCCTGCTCGATGACTTACGTACGCTCTGTGAGACGCAGAAACTCGGCAAGGGAGACAGGATTCTTGTGCAAGCCCACGGGCAAGCCGGATTGGTTCTCGCGCTGGCCTCGAATCTGCTCTGCCTCAGTCCCATCACCGGGCGACCGAAGCTCTTGGGCATTCTAATTTCTTATGCGGAGCAGACCGGTAAAGTGGACCTGGCCGCCTCAGTCCGGCACATCGAACCCTTGTTGGCTGGACATTCGTTGTTGCACGACGCAAGCCTCGATGTGGTGACGATGGGCACGCCGGTGCGGTACGGATGGGATCCGTCAGGGATTGGGAAACTGCTGCATATCGTGAACCATCGGAATCTCCGGACCGACGGCAAGACCTGGCTCTCGAAAATGGAACTGCCGCAAATCACGATGGAGATGCCGATCGCATGGGGCGGAGACTATGTCCAGCAACTCGCAGTTGCCGGCAGCGACGCGATGCCGGTGATCGAAGCGGCGAAGACGGCGAACAAGGCCCTGTGGGAATTAGTCGAGCCGTACGACGGATTCGAACAGTGGCTGGAATGCGCCCGCCGGGTCGTGCGCTTTCCGAGCGACGGCCGCTGCTTACTCGTCGACTATAAAGACTGCACCGGCTCCACCAATGTCAGCGAACATTACTACGGCCACGCGGCCTATACCCGCATGAACGCGATGCTGTTCAATAACACTGAAATTGTCCGCTGTCTGTATTCCGCGTATGGCTGTCCCACTCCCTCACTCCCCGCGAAAACTGGCTCTGGGTTTTAGCAGCCGAAGGCAGGGAGCGACGAGAGGGGCAGGTCTGAGCGATACAGACATAAAGAACGGTTCCAGGTGCCGTTTATCGAGAATAAATCCCTTCCCCCACAAACTTTCCGAGGCGCCATCGATTTCTCAAGGATTTTGACTTATGCTAGGGGGATATTTGAAAAATAAACCTTCAGGGTCGTCGAGAGAGACCCATCTTGTTAGAACTCGGGGTCGAGAATCTGAAGGAGCATACGTGATAATTCGCGAAGGCCTATCGAAAGGGCAGGAAAGCTTATTTCCCACCGAGAGGAAGGATTACCATGATGAAGCTGCCCGTTAAGATCTCATCGCGACACCGGGGGAAAGTATTGGGGGTGGATAGCGAGGCTGAATCGATGACGCTGCTCGGACCAACAGGCGGCCGGCTGGGGGCGGTGTCGTGGGAAGCAGTCATAGATTTCATGCAGGGCTCTGTCAAAGAGGCCCGATCCCATCGAGCAGTCCGGAATTACTCCCGCAGTCGTCTCGCGGCGAAGGTGCGCTACCTGACACCAGACCACAAACATTGCCACAGTGTCACCTGCGAGATCGGCGGAGGCGGGATCTTTATCGAGACCCGTCAACCTCCGCAGGTAGGGACGGCCCTCGAGCTGGAAATCGTCCTGCCTGACGATCATCAGACCGAGCCGATCATCGCACAAGGCAAAGTGGCATGGATCCGGCCTGGGGAGGAGCATTTTGTATTCTTTCCGGGAATGGGGGTCCAGTTCACCGAGATTTCCGAGCAAGGACGGGCGCGCCTTTTGAATATGGTCAAGGCCCTCGATCATGCGCGGCAGGGGGAGTTGAGCTCCTCCTCTTGACGTTCAGCGATGCCCGATACCACGGGGAGCTGTGGTCTGCAGGGTGTTCATAAACCCAGTCCGTTTGCGAAGGAAAACTCGGTTGGGGGAATAAGGCTACAGCCTTCAGCTGGAAGAAGTCCAAAAAGAGATCATATTGGCCGCGGTAGTCTTGTTGCCTCCTCAACAGGGTGCTGAGTTTCCGACGTCATCAGGCTCTGTGAAGGAATCACGCAGCGATCAGCCATGAGTAAACCGAGAGCCTTGGTCAGTTGGAGCAGTGGCAAGGATAGCGCTTTCGCCGTTCATGAGTTGTGGAAGCAGGACAATATCGAGATTGTCGGTCTACTAAGCACAGTGACCCAAACGTATGAGCGAGTGGCTATGCACGGTGTGCGTGTAGCCTTGTTGAAACGACAGGCTGAAGAGCTTGGGCTTCCTCTCCACCAGGTAGAAATTCCATATCCGTGCCCGAATCAGATCTATGAAAGACGGATGGCGGAGGCGATCGAACGCGCACAACGGGCGCATGTTACACACATCGTGTTCGGTGACCTTTTCTTAGAGGATGTTCGTCGGTACCGCGAGACAATGTTGGCTCAGACAGGAATACAACCGCTTTTCCCATTATGGCAGCGGCCCACTCGCGAGCTTGCCAACGCCATGATCACATCTGGACTGAAGGCCGTCATTACCTGTGTCGATCCTCAGCGGCTTTCACCGTCCTTTGCAGGAAAGGATTATGACGCGACGTTTCTTGCAAATCTTCCGGGAGGTGTCGATCCATGCGGCGAGCGAGGTGAGTTTCACACCTTTGTCTTCGACGGACCGATGATGGGCAACCCCATTCAAATAGATATCGGTGAAACTGTGGAACGTGACGGGTTCGTATTCGCTGATGTTCTGCCCAAATTGCGTGTGTGACACTCAAGGAATCCAAATCTTGTAGTTTTTCAGCCGGCCATCGCAGAAACCGTAACCAGCGGGAAAGTGTGGAGTTGCGATGACCGACGGAGACAGCGGATCTTCATCGCAGTCCTTTTCATCTTCATGCGGCGGCCTCTTGTACGCGCGGATTGAGGCCTGAACCCTTTGCAGTTGAGCCGCCATCGCGGAATTAGGCGGATCTGTACAGTACGACGATGCGACGCGAGGGGACGTGTTGACACGTCAATGAACAACCTCAATAATTACTCGGTAGTTTCCAGTGACTTTAGCACCTACCATGCCTGGCAGTATGCTCCGTTTGAATGGATCGCAGAGGTTTTCAGAATGATGAGGAAGGAGGATAACCCTTCAACAACGGAGGACACCATGGATAAGGTTTGGATGTATGTGGCTGGGGTTATTGTGGGAGCGGGTGTGCTCATCTACCTCGCGATCTCGATCGTGAGGAGTACGCATCCTCCCGCATATTAGGGAAACGAGACGGCTCAGCTTTCTGTCCAACGCGGCCGATCAAAGCGAGCAGCGCACAACGGAAGGGCCCCACTGGGGGATGACTTGGGGCCTGGCGCCCTTCTGTCCGGCGCCTGCCCCCGTCAATGAAGCGGGACAGGCATCGGCGATGCCGGAGCCAGTCCCGCTAGGGTTGTTCGCCGCGACGGGATCCGCACTTTGCTTATGGATGCGAGACGCGCCAGTTTTTTCCGACGGCGAATTCCACCGTGAGCGGCACAGAGAGGCCAAGCTGTTTCCCCACCCCTTCCATTTCGTGCTTCAGGAATGGCTTCGCTTCGTCCAGTTCCCTCTCGGGCA
>JBQTHY010000053.1:0-19583 GCA_052389395.1 Nitrospiraceae bacterium
CATGCTCGCCGCGCGCCGTGCGTTCGCCCTGTCGGTGGGACTGCTCTCCGGGGGGTATGGACAAGAGGAATTGGAGCGGGCCGGCGCCTACCGGGTCTATCAGGACCCGGCCGACCTGCTCAGACATCTGGATGAAGTCGGGGTGAGACTGTAGAAAGAACTGGGTCGGGAGTCTTCTTTGACATCGTACGGGGTAATTAAGACTTCTTGCCCCTTAGCGGGAAACACAACGCTGGACAGAGTCCCGTCGCGCATGACCAGTGTGCCGACGGAGACCACGACGTTGGGACATCCTCAGCGCCGGCGATGTCAGTTGATTTTGACGGATGATATCGTCGCTGATCATTCCGCAGTTGACACACCGCCACCCATGAGAGTTGAACGGGGACCCGACCTGCAGACTGATACTGTAATCACTGACAGCAAGGCCGTTGCATCGTAGACAGTTCATCGTTCTCCTCCCGAAAGGACCAACCGTGAAATGCAAGAGAGGCGCAGTTCACATTGACGGCTCTCATCCGTGGACCGGAATCACAGATGTGTCCGATTGACCGAGGGTCGAAACAAAGGGGTCGGGAGCACTCTTGTCCAAAATAACTTTTCCGAGAAGTGGATTTTGGACAGCATCTGACCGGAACGCCTGGTCCCTATGCGATTGATGGAGGCCCCAAGGGCTTCGGAAGCCATGAATTCACGCCCTTCACGCCAGCGCTATCTTATGCGGCAACGCCGCAGGGGTTTTGGACAGCATCTGCACGACCAGGAGACCTCGATTCACAACCAAAATACATCACCTCGGATTTCAATGGGTTAGAGGCGAGAAGACGCGGGTTAAATCCTGTCTTGGACAGCAGTGGTCGGGAGTCTTTTCTTAAGCCTGTTGGGCGTGAGCCCGCGAGCACAGGAGTTTAGCGACCCTCGCCCCTTTGGCCTCTCGCGATCCGATAGAGGGCCAATCCCACCATCGCCACGATGAAGAGACCGGGCCAGCCGCCGAACGGAGGCGACTCAAAGAGAGTAAACGGATCGGGACTGAGGCTGGGCCACAACGCGGCCAGCGCAATTGGGATCGCCAGCAAGATGCCCATCAATGCTTCGCCGGTGATCAACCCTGCGGAGAAGAGGAGCCCATGTCGTGACGGGTCATCCCCCTCCGCTGTCGCTCTCCTGGCCAAGGCCGAGATCACGCCACCCACGCAAATGGCGGCCGAGAGTTTCAGCGGCAAGTAGATGCCCAGGGCCACGGCGAGCACGGGCAACCGAAAGTCGCGGCCGCGCGCTTCTTGCCGTCGATCCACGAGAATCACGATGGTGCCAATTGCCATGCCCAATCCGACGAGCGGCCAGGGCAGCCCGGCCCCGAACACGCTCCGCGTCAGGCTCGCCATGAGCGTGGCCTGGGGTGCACTGAGGGGATGGGGGTGGTTGATCGTCGGCTCTCCGATGCCGTATTTGGCTTGGAGCAAGGACAAGACCGGAACCAGAACCACGGCGCCCGTCAGCACGCCGACGACCTGCATGATTTGCTGTTTCCACGGCGTCGCTCCGACCAGATGACCGGTTTTCAAATCTTGTAGATTGTCGCCGCCCATGGCGGCGGCACAACAGACGACCGCCCCGATCACCAGAGCCGCCGCCGGGCCGGCTGGATGCCCGGATCCCATGAACAGCACGAGCAACAACGAGGCCACCATAATCGTGGCGATCGTGACGCCCGACACGGGGTTGCTGGAACTCCCGACCAACCCGGCCATGTAGGCCGCGACCGAGGAGAAGAGGAACGCCGCGAGCGCCATCACGACGGTCATGAGGAGGCCGATCAGAGGACTGCTCACGACCGTGGTATAGATCCAGGCCATCGGGACCAGTGAAAGACCAAATGGAACGACGATCCACAGCAGCGACGCGTCCTGTTCCGTCCTGGCCATGACCGCCGCAGACCGAGACGACCCTGCTGCACGGTAACTGTCCCGGAGCGTCTGCAGACTCTTCCACACAGGCTCGCGCAACTTCGTCAACGTCCAGAGTCCGCCGGTCAGCATGGCGCCGATGCCGACATAGCGGATCTGGCTGCTCCAGATCGTCGTCGCCGCCGCCAGTCCGGTCAGATCGGGCGGCAGACCATTCAGGAGCCCATACGCCGGCATCAGGATCATCCATCCCACGACGCCGCCAAGAAAGACGACCACTGCCGTGTGAAGCCCGATGATACAGCCCACGGCGAGCAGCGCGGGGGACAGATTGAGCCCCGCATAGAACACGGTGCGGCCGACCTGCGCGGCTCCTTCCACTGATTCGGCCCACACCCGCAAGCCGCTCTCGCCAAACTTCACCGCCCCGCCCAGGAGCGCGGCGGACAACAGCGTTCGGAAATCGCTGGTCGATTCGGCCGGGCCGGCATTCCGTCGATCATGAGCGGCGACCTTCAAGACCTCCGCGGTCGCCACCCCTTCGGGGAACCGCAGTCGCGCGGTGACGATCAGGGCTCGCCGCAACGGGATGGTAAAGAGCACGCCGAGGAGACCCCCGACCGTGGCGATCAAGGCGGTTTGCCAGTAGTCAAAGGCGGACCAATAGCCGACCAGCAACAGCGCTGGGATGGTGAAGATCACGCCCGCGGCCAGCGCCTCACCCGACGAGGCCGCCGTTTGGACGATGTTGTTCTCGAGAATGTTGGACCGGCGGAACAAGCGAAGAATGGCCATGGATGCGACCGCGGCCGGAATGGATGCGGACACGGTCATTCCAGCAAACAGTCCCAGGTAGGCGTTGGCCGCAGCCAAGACGGCCGCGAGGATTACCGACAGAACGACCGCTTTGACGGTGATTTCAGGTAGTGTAACGGTGGCGGGAACGACGGGCTGGTCGTCTTTCATGAGCACTGTCGAACAGACGAGACATCGTGCATAGAGACATTCGTGCCGGTGGCAGACAGCGTGCTGACTAAGGTGGCTGCATCATAACGCAGCGCACGAAAAAGGCAACCGAGGTCATACACACCGCTGCTCCGACTCTGCAAAGTTGCAAGGGGCAGAGCGGTTGTATCGCTTGTGAGTCGGGGATTACCGCATCGTGTACGAGGTGGATTCGGACGCGCAGCCTATCATCGTGCAGTATGTCCGCCATCGGCGGGACGTGTATCGATCACTTCGCTAAGCTTGGGTAGCCTGTAGCCAAAAACTAAGGGGGACATTCTACTTTACCCGCGGCACCTGACGGCCGCTTGCGCTGATCTCCTTGCGCGGAGTAGGCTCCACCTGTTGGTTGCTCCGTTTGTCGGAGGCTTGCCGTGCGGATGCTCTGGCTCTTCGGTCTTTTCCTCTTCACCGCTCCTGTGTTCGCCGAGCCCGGCTTCGATGAGAAGTACGAGCGCGACTACAACATCTTCAATCCCGCTAATAAGTATGCACCGGATAATCCGCTGAACCCGGCCAACAAGTACTATCCGGACAGTGCATTCAATCCAGCGAATCGCTTTGATCCCGGGAATCCCGTCAATCGCTATAATCCCAGCACCCCGTTCGCCCCTCTGAATCGACCCTATGGATCTGATCGGTAGGCGCAGTTGCCTTCGACCAGTGGGGCGTGGAGCTGGGCAAAGTGCTGGCCAATCGGATCGCGCCGGAATTGATGAATCGGACGGACCCCGATCTCCGGCACGACAGCTCGACCAACATGCTGATCCGGCGTTACCGCAAACTCCGTCTGCCGGGCTCATACCTCATTGCGCTCACAACGAATAATCCGAGAGGCTTGTGATGACTAAACAAGAGCTTGATCAAACGTGCATCAACACCATCCGCACCCTGTCCATGGACGCTATGCAAACCGCCGATTCCGGCCTTCGGCTGGGCACGCTACGTGGGCACGACCGGGCATTGCATTGCCATGCGGTCGTTCGGGGCATCGGCTCCGCTCAGGGACCTGCAAAAGCAGTTCATGTTTACCGTGGCCCAGGTCGTCGAGGTTGCTAGACAGCAGCTCAGGCGGAGGCGATAGCCACAGAGGGACGGGAGGGAACAGGATAATGAGCGCACAGCAGACGCGAGCCGGTAGCATCGGGATTCTCGTCGGTGGCGGTCCGGCGCCAGGTATCAATGGGGTGATCAGCGCGGCGGCGATTCGATGCCTCGTGGAGGGCAGAAAGGTCCTGGGCATCGAGCAAGGTTTCAAGAGGATCATGCAAGGCGACGTGAGTAAGGTCATGCCGTTGACCATTGAACAAGTCAGCCGCCTTCATTTTCGAGGCGGATCAGTCCTCAAAACCGCAAGAGCCAACCCCACGAAGGACCCCGCGCATCTTACCCAAGCCCTGAACAGCCTTGCTCGACTCGGCATCACAGGACTCATCACGATCGGGGGGGATGACACGTGCTTTTCCGCGCTGACACTGGAACGGGCCGCAAAAGGACGCCTCCACGTCGTCCACGTCCCCAAAACCATCGATAACGACCTTGATCTTCCTCAAGGCGTGCCCACCTTTGGCTTCCAGACAGCCAGGCACCTCGGAACGTATGCAGTCAAGAGCATTCTTGAAGATGCCCGCACGACCTCTCACTGGTTTTTCGTCGTGGCCATGGGGCGCAAGTCCGGCCATCTCGCCTTGGGCATCGGCAAAGCGGCTGGTGCGACACTCACAGTGATTCCTGAGGAGTTCCCGGAGCGACCTGTCAGACTCGCGAAGGTGGCCGATATCCTGGCAGGCGCGATCATCAAACGGTTGAGCGCGGGGCGCGAGGACGGGGTGGCCGTCTTGGCGGAGGGTGTCGCAGAAGTCATGAATCCAGATGATTTCACGGCGATGGGATCCGTCACTCGCGACGAGCACGGCCATGTGGAGTTGGCGGATCTCGACCTGGGTCGGGCGTTGAAGGAAGCGGTCCTCAATCGGCTGGCACCCTACGGTCTTGCTCCGACCATCCGACTGAAGGATCTGGGATTTGAATTGCGATGCGCCGATCCCATCCCGTTCGATATGGAGTATTGTCGTGACCTGGGCTGTTGTGCAGCCGAGTTCTTAATCGGAGGTGGCACAGGGGCGATGGTCTCGATCGTCAACGGAAAATTTTCGCCGATCCCGTTCGCCGGCATTCTCGATCCAGCCACGCAACGAACTCGGGTTCGCATGGTCGATGTTGCTTCGGAGTCTTATCGGATCGCCCGCCGCTACATGATCCGCCTGAACATGAAAGATTTTGAAGAGCCTGAGCGGCTTATTCGCTGCGCTGCGGTAGTTGGTGTCACACCCGAGGCGTTCCGAGAGCGATTTGCCACGGTGGTCGCGCATGAGCGAGACACATAACCTTACTCATCAAGAGAACGCAGCACCACACGGGAACAGGCGAAATTCTGCACGCGTGACGTGGTTGACCGATGTTGGTAGCTTCCCGCCCCTGCTGCCCGTGAGGCACCATGCATCGTCCACTTCGATGAGCGCGTTGGGTTAACCGGTGTCCACCGCCAAGGCTCCTGGATAAAATGTCGGCGCTTATGAGGAGGTGCCAACGGTTTTATCCGGCACCGTCGTAGAGCGGCGGTTGACCCGCCCTCTCCAGCGTGTGACAAAACCTCGTTACTTACGAACGTCGTCCGAGGTTTTGTCACGCATGCCAGCACGCCTGTCGTGTATCGGTCCCTGGCCGTCCGCGCGCTAATTATTCGGCCACTCGCGTGAAGAACTCACCATGAAATTCGAATGGCATCTGTTCGATTTTCATGGTATCCTCACAGGCATGGTGAAGCGACTCGCGCTTCTATCTCAGATCCGCCACGCGCTGCGGCGAAGCCGCGTGGTGGCGTTGATCGGGCCACGCCAGAGCGGGAAGACCACGCTCGCTCGGCAGATCGTACCGCCGGACTCCCCTCGCTACTTTGATTTGGAAGAGCCGACGAGTCTGGCCCGGTTGGCGGAGCCCATGACGGCTCTGGCACCTCTGCGGGGGGTGATCGTGATCGACGAAGTTCAGCGGCGTCAGGATCTGTTTCCGATGCTCCGCGTGCTCGCCGACCGCAGGCCCTTGTCGGCCGGCTTCTTGATTCTCGGCAGCGCCTCGCCTGAATTGCTGCGCCAATCGTCCGAATCCCTAGCGGGGCGCATGGAAACGATCACCTTGCCGGGCTTCACCCTTGCGGAGGTTGGCGCACGCGCGCTGAACCGCCACTGGGTGCGCGGCGGATTCCCACGCTCCTTCTTGGCCCGTACGCATGAGGACAGTCTCCGTTGGCGGAACGAATTCGTCCAAACCTTCTTGGAACGGGATCTTCCCCAACTCGGCGTCTCGATTCCGGCTCAAGCGCTCCGGCGATTCTGGACGATGGTTGCGCACTACCACGGCAACATCTGGAATGCCGCGGAGCCCGCGCGATCGTTAGGCGTCAGTGAGCCCACCGTGCGGCGCCATCTTGACCTGGTGACCGGGGTTTTTCTGGTGAGACAGCTCCCGCCCTGGCATGAGAATCTTGGCAAACGTCAGGTCAAGGCGCCCAAGGTTTATGTGCGCGACAGCGGCCTGCTCCACGCGCTGTTGGGCGTCCGGACGGACGCGGAACTGCTGCATCATCCGAAGTGCGGCGCATCTTGGGAGGGCTATGCCGTCGAAGAGGCGCTGAACCTCGTGCAGCCGGACGATGCCTATTTCTGGGCGACGCACCAGGGCGCGGAATTGGATCTCTTGCTGCTCAAAGATGGCCGCCGCTTCGGCATGGAGATCAAACGAACGGACGCGCCGACGATCACACCCTCGATGCGCATCGCGCTCGATGATTTGCGGTTGGAGCATCTCATCGTGCTGTATCCCGGGATGCGACAGTACCCTCTTTCGGCCCGCGTGACCGCCGTTCCGGTGGCCAAGTTTGCAGCCACTTCGTGGGAAGCGCTCCTGCCCCGGCGACGACGGCTACGACGGGCGGGAGCGTGATTCGAGGGGAAAAAGGTGTCAGCCCTAGCCTACGGCCGCGGCCTGCGGATGGAGGGACGACCCTTACGGGCCGCACTTGGTGGGCTGGTCTTTCGTTGGGCATCAGCCGCGTTGCTGAGCAACATCGGCTGCACGTGGATGTTGCTGGGTCAGCGCCTTGTGCTGGCTACGCGGATTTGCGCCTCGGTTCGAGCGATGCGTCGTAGGTGCGTTGTGGTGCCTCAAAGCCGCACGAGGTCCCGTCCGTGATCTTGACGGCTGACTCCCACGGCAAGCGATACTTCCCGGCAATCATGTCGTGCATGTAGGTATAGGGGCAATCCTGCGCCCCGCCTTTCACGGCAACATACCCGCGGTGACCGAACTGATAGATATTGTTCTCCACTCCCCATTCGGCGCGCGCCTCGCGTACGAGGTCCGGGCGCAGTTCGCAGGTGATGATCTCATCGGGGCGATGGCTGCCCTCGACAAGCGAGATGCCGTCGAAATTGCAGAACATCCCCTCGCCCATGGAATCGAAGCTGCCGTCCGATCCGCACATGCACACGCTCGCGGTGTACATGAGGTTGCAAAAGGCGTTCGCTTGATTGGTCACCTTCCAGGTATGGCGGATGGGAGCGGTATATCCGGCGGTGCGGATCATGATTTCCGCCCCCCTATACGCTGCTTCGCGCGCCATCTCCGGAAACATCCCGTCGTGGCAGATGATGAGGGCGATCTTGGAGCCATTCGGCCCGTCGCACACGGGAATGCCCAGGTTGCCAGGCTCCCAAGGCTCCACTGGGACCCACGGATGGAGCTTGCGATAGTAGAGCTTCAGCGCACCTTTGTCGTCGAGGATGATCCCGCTGTTGTACGGATTGCCAACCGGGTTGAATTCCATGAGCGAGAAGCAGCCCCAGATCTTGTTCTCCGCGCAGGCGCGCTTGAAGGCCGCCACTTCGGGCCCGTCCAGACGACACATGATCTCGGGATTGGTGTCCATGGATAGCCCATGCAGGGAATATTCCGGGAACACCACGAGATCCATTGACCCCATGTTGCGCCGCGCCTTGGTGACCACGTCGCAGATCTTTTGTGTTTGCGCAGCAAGATCCTGGGTGGTCTTTACGACGGGCAGCTGAAGCTGCACCATACCCAGCACGACACCATGCGGGGATTTGTTCAAACCGCCAAGTCCGCTCATGGGCCTTCTCCTCGGTTAGCTGTTAAACACGCCGCTGTTGTCTAGCCGCCTTTACGATTCGCCTGATCTCGCCACGACTCCCAGCCGTCGTTGCCGCCGCAAGCTATTGTGTAGGTTATGCGTCCACCCCGTGCTCTTTGGTTGTTCGCACGGCTCGATTGGATGATAGGAAGCCCCTCAGAGGTCGCTTCCTACCCCTTTCTCCGGCCCCTGTCAAGATCCTCTAGGCCGACTCATGGCTGAGCAGCCTCGAAATCCTCGCGGTAACGGGACCTTCTCATCGCCTCGCTCTGTGCGGGTGACTTCCAAAACCAGCCGCACCGATGTATCCTCCCGCAGCAACTTCGGTTCCTGGTAAGAAGCCTGTGTCAGACTCCGCTCGGGAGACTTGGGACGGTCTTTGTGATGAACATCAATATACGGGTGTCTTTGAGCCGGTCATGAGCGGTCTATGGGAGGGTAGGCGGCATGATAGATCGTCGCTCTGATCTGACTCGGGACACACTTGCTGTGGTGTTCCTGTTCGTCCTGATCGCCGTGTCGGTCTGGATTCTGCTGCCGTTCCTCGGCGCAATCCTGTGGGCGATCATGATCGTGGTCCCAACGTGGCCCTTGCTGCTCAAGCTTCAGGGCTGGATGCGGGGACGGCGGTGGCTCGCCGTCACGATAATGACCCTCCTGTTGTCGGCCGTGTTCCTTGTGCCCGTCTCGATCGGCATCGGGACACTCATCAGCAGCTTCGATGAAATCGCCTCCAGCACGAAGTCGCTGTCCTCACTGACCCTGCCGTCGCCGCCCAAGTGGTTAGACAAGGTTCCTCTGGTTGGAGCACAGGCGTCGTCGAAGTGGCAGGAACTCGCCACGCTGAGTCGGGAAGAGCTGTCTGCTCAACTGTCGCCGTACCTCGGCGGGATGGTTCGATGGGTGGCCGAGCAGATGGGTGAGCTCGGATTGCTGCTCGTGCAGATCCTTCTGACGGTTATTGTGGCGGCCGTTCTCTATGCACGCGGTGAAGTTGGGGCTAGGCTGGTCCTGCGATTCGGCTCCCGGCTGGCGGGCGAACGCGGGGAGCACGCAGTGCGATTGGCCGGACAGGCGATCCGCGGGGTCGCGCTAGGGGTGGTGCTCACTGCATTGGTGCATTCCGTGCTTGGCGGGATCGGCCTTGGGGTGGCCGGCGTGCCGTTCGCGGTCTTGTTAACCGCGGTGATGTTCATCTCGTCGATCGTTCAAGTCGGTGTGGTCCCTGTGTTGCTGTGTGCGGTGGGGTGGCTCTATTGGACCGGGCAAGCGACCGCGGGCACGATGTTGCTCGTGTGGACCATCGTCGTCGCCCCGGTCGACAATATCTTGCGCCCCGTTCTCATCAAGCAAGAGGTGGATCTCCCGCTGCTGCTGATCATCGTCGGTGTGGTCGGAGGAATGATCGCGTTCGGCTTCGTGGGCATTTTTCTCGGACCGGTCGTGCTTGCGATCGCGTATACATTGTTTACGGTTTGGATCAGTGAAGACGATGGAGGCGACCGGATCGCAGAAACACCCGGAGCGGGTCCCTAGCTCGGTTCTTCGAGGAAGTAGTATCAAGAACCCAGGGCCCAGCGTGGAATGAGGAAAAGAACATGTACCGGGAGTCTGTTCCTGAGCGTGCGTGCTCTCTTCTTATAGATCGTGGTCGAGACTGAGTTGGTGGCAGCCGGACTAGGAAGCAGTCGAATGGACTGACGGAAGGACCTGCTGTAATTCGTTCCATTGTGCCTTCATGGCTGCCTGAGCCTCCGGAAGCGTGGTCGTCTGAAAGTGGATTGTGTCGCCGGGGAGGAGCTGGCCAGCCAGGTGAAGATCCGCCGAGATGACGACGGCGCTCTTGGGATAGCCGCCGCTCGGTTGCCGGTCGGCCATCAACAAGATTGGCTGTCCATCCGGTGGTACTTGTAGCGCTCCCATCGCCGTGCCGTCCGATATGTGCTGCCCCGCACCCGCCCGCGGAATCTTTGTTCCCTCGAGCCGATAGCCCATGCGATCCGATTCGCTAGTGAGCCGGTAGGACGTTCTCGTGAGCAGGTCCAGCGCCTCCGGCACGAATGACTCTTGTTGCGGGCCTGGCAGGATGCGCAGCGTCGTGTGATTCGTGTAGACCGGGCGAAGCTGCTCGGGAAGCGTGCGTCCGATGGTGGCATGCCGATAGCCGGTTGGGATTCCACAGGTCAGGTGATCACCGGTGGTCAGCGCTCGTCCATTCATGCCTCCGGTCTGACTGGAAAGATGGGTCGCCCGGCTTCCTAAGACGACCGGCACATCAATTCCACCGGCAACGGCGAGATAACAGCGACCTCCCGCGCGCCGACTACTGAACGTGAGTCTGCTCCCTGCCCGCACGAGCAGGCTGATCCAGAGCGGCATGGCTGTGCCGTTCACGGATGGGGTGAGATCGGCTCCTGTGAGGGCGATCACGGCGTCCTGCTCGAAGAGGAGTTCCGGCCCCTTCAACGTGATTTCGAGCACCGCCTCGTGATCGCGGTTGCCGACCAGTCGATTGGCGATCTTGAGTGAGCGCGGGTCCATCGCGCCGCTGACGGGCATGCCGTATTGTTGATACCCAGGGCGCCCCAGGTCCTGCACCGTGGTGAGCCATCCCGGCTTGACGACGCTGATGGTGGCCGGCTCATGCATGGTTGTGTCGAGGCGCAGCGACCGAGATCCCGGCTGATGCAAGTTCCTGCCGGATCATCCGGGCGAGCGGAACGGCATGGGCCGTATCGCTGTGAAGGCAGATGCTGTCGGCTTGGATCGGTACGGACGTGCCGTCGATGCTGATGACGGATCCCATTATGAGTTGTCGGAGCTGGCGTCGAACTGCTTCCGTGCTCTCCAACACCGCTCCCTTCTCTGATCGGGGAAGAAGACGGCCGTCGTGTCGATACGCACGATCGGCGAAGGCTTCGTTTACGACTGTGAGACCGGCTTCCCGAGCAGCGGTGACGAGGACCGATCCGGCTAGGGCATAGAGGCGCAAGGTGGGATCGACCGATTGCACGGCTCGCACGATGGCCAGAGCAACCGCTTGATCGTTCGCCGCCATGTTGTACAGCGCCCCGTGGGGTTTGACGTGGGTGAGCCTGAGGCGGTCTTGTGACATAAGCCTCGCCAATGTCTGAATCTGCTCGACCACCAGCGCAGTGATGGCTTGCGGAGGGAGGCTCTGTTCCGCTCGACCGAACCGTTCGCGGTCCGGTAATCCAGGATGCGCCCCGATGGCGACCCCGTGCTGGACCGCGAGCTGCGAGGTCCTGCGCATGAGGTCCGGCGAGCCTGCATGCCCGCCGCAGGCGATGTTCACGGAGGTGATGAACCGCATCATGTCGGTATCGAGGGCCAGCCCGTTTGGGTCGTCACGTTCTCCCATGTCGCTGTTCACGTCAACGTGCGTCAGCATCGCGATCCCGATGACGGCTGTTGAACTCTTCACGCGTGATCGGTTCGAACCGTACCAGATCGCCCGGACTGAGGAGAAATGGTCGGGCCTTCGTCGGACGATAGAGTGCCGTGGGCGTGCACCCGATCAGCCGCCACCCGCCCGGCGTGGCCGTTGGATAGATGCCCGTTTGCCGTCCGGCGATGCCGACAGAGCCGGCCGGTACTTTGCTGCGCGGTGTGGCGAGCCGAGGCATGGCGATGGGTGCCGGCACCGAACCAAGATAGGGGAAACCGGGACTGAATCCCAGCATGTAGACCCGATAGGTGACGGAGCTGTGCAATCGGATGGTCTCGGCAATGGACAGATTCCCGAACGATGCCACGTCTTCCAGGTCTGGTCCCGATTCGCCTCCGTAGAGCACAGGGATTGTGTGTTGAGTACCGGATGGGGCGGTGTGCTGGGAGGTGGACCAGCGGAGCTGGAGCAGCATGTCCGACAATCTGTTTACATCCAGACAGTGTGGATCGAGGTGGATCGTCACGGAGCGATAAGTCGGCACGATATCGACGACCCCTTCCCACGCCTGTGCGCGCAGGAAGTCAGCGAAGGCGATGACCATGTCGTTTACCGCCGGATCGAGTTCGTTTCCGAATTCCACCGTGAGGGCTGCATCGCCAAGAGGCAAGAGGCGGAAGGTCTGCGGAGTCGTGGTCGGTGATGCCTGCATGTGATCGTCTCCATGGATCGTTCCGAGGGAGAATAACGTACTCGGTTTGAACGGCTCTCGTAAAGGCGGTGGTCCTGCAGATCGAAGATAACTGGTCCCATCGCCTAGCTGTTCCAAGAGCTAGAACTGCACGTTGTCCTTCAAGGATGATATGATGTCAGGTCTCCGACAGACCACATTTCTTATCCATATTCTATTGAAAGGGAATCATAGCCATGAATCCGGCGCGTCACGTCATTCGCGTTTCTTTGGGCATCGTGCTGTTCGCGGGGACCGGTCTGGCGGCGGAACCGGCTGAAGTGGAAAAGTTTGTGAACGCCCGCATCGAGATCGGCGAGATGATGATGAACTACTTCCAGGGCGGAGAACGCTTTGGAGAAGGGCAGAGGCCGTCACCTGAGCAGATGAAGGAGATGGGGGCGGACATCAACGCGAAACTCAGCACGCTTTTGGCCAAGTATGATCTGACGGTCGAGGAGTATCGTTCACGCAGGAAGGACGTGTTTGCCGATGACGCAGCGGTGAAGCGCTATCTCAACGAGCATCCGGAGGTGAAGCGACGGTACGACGCGCTTCCGCTTGATCGGATGGGCCGCGGTGGCAGCACCGGACGGGGGTATTAGCCCTGATCAGCGTGCCTGCAGGGCAGAGGGGACGTGTGTGCTTTTCTAGTCCCGCGCTTGTGTGCCTCACTTCAACAGTCCCTTCTAGGACTTCCGCAGAAGTAGCTTGCGGCGTTCCCAAGAAGGGAGTAGGCTAGCCGCCGCCGTCCCTCTCCAACGATCCGCAGGGTTATTTCATGGACCTCCGCCGCCACCAGCGCTTCCCCGTGCACTTTCAGAGCGTGCTCTCCAGTCAGCAGCGCGTTGGATCGTTCGGTACCATCGTGAATCTGTCGAAGGGTGGCTGCCTCGTCGAGGCCGATAGTCAGGTCTATTCAGGTATGTATGTCACGCTGAGTCTTGACGTACCCGGTGAGACGTCACCGATTCTTGTCGAGCGGGCGGCTGTGCGTTGGAGCCGCGGTCGAGAAGTCGGCGTGGGCTTCATTACTGTGGCTCCGCCTCACCAGGAACGGCTGGACAAACTCCTCGAACGATTGAAACAGGATTGCCAGGGTTGAGTCCGGTCTGTCTGGTCTACAACGTGCGCGACTGGCGAGACGGGCGGGAATAGCGGGACGAGTGAATCGAAGCTGGTCTGTCTGGTTGGTCTCGTTTATCTGGTTCATCTTGTTTGTTTCGTTCGGCGATCCAGAGAAACCAAACAAACCAAACGAACAAGGGAGACTCGAGGGAGTCGGGTGAGCCTCCGCGCTCGTTTCGTCGCGCATGAACTCCTCTGAAAATGAGAACTTGCAGACAACCGGCCTATCGCTTGATCGCTGTTGGTAAGACCTGTGTATTGGAGTCGGAAATCCGACCGACCGAGCAGGCGCTGCCAGAGTCGACGGTGTTCGTCTCGTCGCTGAAGCAGTCGATTGAGGACATTGCCGACGAGTCCTGAGTATCCTCCATCGCCTCCTCACATGTGAACAAAGAATCTTTCCCCATGCAATACGTGCATCTCGGCCGTTCGGGAGTGAGAGTGAGCCGTCTCTGTCTCGGCACGATGAACTTCGGACCGGAGGCAAGCGAGGTGGAGAGCTTGGCTCTCATGGATCGGGCGCTGGAGTTGGGAATCAACTTCTTCGACACGGCGAACGTCTATGGGTGGAAGCTTGGGGAAGGGTGGACGGAGCAGATCATAGGCCGCTGGCTGGCGCAAGGTGGCGGGCGTCGGCGGAAAGTCGTGTTGGCGACCAAGGTGTTCGGCAGGATGGGCGAGTGGCCGAATCAGTCGCGTTTGTCGGCCTTGCACATCAAGCGGGCCTGCGAGGAGAGCCTCCGGCGCCTGCAGACGGACTACATCGACCTGTACCAGATGCATCATATCGATCGGGAGACGCCGTGGGGGGAAATCTGGCAGGCGATGGAGCAGTTGATCAGGGAGGGCAAGATTCTCTATGTGGGCAGCAGCAATTTCGCCGGTTGGCACCTGGCCCAGGCGCAAGAGTCAGCGCGTAGCCGCCACTTCCTTGGACTCGTCTCAGAACAAAGTCTCTACAATCTCAATGAGCGCACAGTAGAACTGGAAGTGATCCCGGCCTGCGAAGCCTATGGCATTGGTCTGATTCCCTGGAGTCCACTCGCTCGCGGGCTACTGGCCGGGGCATTGGAACCGGCGAAGGTGGGCCGTCGCGCGGATGAGGATCTGAAGAAAGACATCGATAAGTACCGCCCCAGGTTGGAAGCCTTTGCCGCGCTGTGCACGGAAGTCGGTGAGAGCCAGGCGGGCGTCGCGCTCGCCTGGCTGTTGCACCAAACAGCCGTCACGTCGCCTATTATCGGGCCTCGCACGATGGAACAATTGAACGGATCAATGCGAGCGCTGAGTCTTTCGTTGAGCCAGGAGACGTTGAAACGGCTCGACGATATCTTTCCTGGCCCGGGCGGCGCAGCACCAGAAGCATACGCCTGGTGACAATCGGTCACTCTGCCACGAGCAGCAGCACGCTGGTTGCCCACGCTGTCATGGTGCGAATTCGAGGAAATACTGTTTTGGCAGGAACGTTTCTTCTTTGATGAGCTTGTACCCTGCAGCGGCGAGTTCCTCGATGACGGTGTCACGCGGAATGAGATGGTTCTTTGGAAAGCCGAGTTCGCCGGAACGGGCGTCGTGGTAATAATCGACGATGGCGATGCGGCCACCGGGTTTCAGCGCGGACTTGACGTTGCGGAAGTAGGTCGATCGATCTTCGAGATGATGGTAGGTGTTGCAGATGAAGATGACATCGACGGACTCGACCGGCAGCTTGGGATTATCCGGCCTTGCAAGAATGAAGTCGGCGGTGTAGGGCCGGTGCATGTGGGCAAGACGTTCCTCGACATACTTCAACGCTTCCGGTTCGACATCGATAGCGTAGACCTTTCCACTTTCGGTCACAGCTTCCACAAAGCGATGGGTGAAATAGCCCGATCCGGCTCCCAGGTCCGCAATACTCATGCCAGGCTTCAATCCTAACGCTTTGACAACCTCCGCAGGTTTCTGCTCCTGATCACGCTCGGGGCGGTCAAGCCGATCGAGATACTCCATCACGTTCGGAATCTGGCCAGGCCGGTGGCCATGCTGCGCGGCGGCCGGTGTGACTAAGAGCAGGCCAAGAAAGACGGCGGCAAGGAGACCTGCCGCCGTTAGATGTCTGCCGCTCGATTTCATTGGGTCCGGATCCATGATTACTTTTTCTTCCCGAGCGCGTCTTGGAGCAAGGTCTTCCATTCTTCCCGGCCGATGGCGGGCAAGGTGGTGATCTCGATGTGTCCCATCGATGCGTTCATGACCGCAGCCTTCATGGCGGTTTTGTTATCCGGAAATTCCCAGATTGCGACGACGTCATACTCGCCGAGGCAGTAATAAGCCTCGATAAGTTTTCCGCCGAGCGCCTTGGCATTCTGCTTCACCATTTCTGCCCGCTCGACGCCTCTCTCTTTCATGGTTTGAAGCCCATGCTGCGTGAACTTCACGAGGCTGATATAGGTCTGCATATTGACCTCCTAGGTTTAGGAAAGATGCCGAAGCTATTCTAGGTCACCTGGAAAGAGGTCGCAAGCTGGGCGAGAACGGAGCTCTTGCGGTGCACGCGCTCGGTAAAAGACGGCGTGTTGATCAATTTTCCCTTGGTAGGACTATTCCTTCGACCTGCTCTAAATTTATTCCGTCTGATCACGTGGTGCTTTGAGACACTGTTCCATGCACGGTGCGGAACACAGCTCTAGGCCGGTTCTTTGGATCACTTTGCTCAGAAACCCCTTGGGGCTGTGGGTAGTGAGACGGCTGTCTGATACGGTGGGTGCTCCAGCAGCGGCGATTCGATGATGTCAAGGGGGTGCTCCTAGGAATGCGTAGAATAACTCCACGAGATCCATCCGGGCCACCATATGTAGGGGTGCGGTGGTCAAAGGACAGATGCCTAAGAAATAGGCATTCTGCAGGGACGACTGCGAAATCCACGCGATCCCGTATGTACGCATGATGTTGTGCACAGGATTATCCACAGAAAATGGGGACGGAGATTTTTCGTGCCAGGACTCTGTCGAGATCTTTTTACACGAAGAATTTCTTGAACAACCATCGGAAGCATTTTCTGTTCACGATCCCTGCAATCGCTAGCCGGAACAGTTTTCCTCCAGTGCCCAACATTCCTTCAACAATCTTCCGATGAAGCGGGCGACGCTCGTTTGAATCTTCGTTCTCCTCGCCTACTCGACAATCAGCGTCCCGGTCATATTCGCATGACCCTTGCGCCGACAAATATAGAGGTACGTCCCAGGTAGAGGGGACATGACGAGTAGCACGGATTTGCCCGGTTCAAGGACGATACCCGGCCTGTCCGATTTCGAGGTCCCTTCCGATGATGGCCTCACGCTGGCGTACAGGAGGATTGGACTGTCGAAGTCGTGCACCTCCCGACCGGCGTTGTAGACGGTGAGGGTGAGCGGGAAAGACGCACTCACCCTCACGAGGCTGGGCGAGAAGCGGAAGTCTTCGGCGGTGAGGGAGACGGTTTGTATCTGCCCGTCGCAGGATGAAAGAGAGGCGATTCCCAAGCAGATCACGGGACAGCACAATAACGGAATGCGCCAAAAATCCTGCCGGCAGTTCAAAAAGGATGTCCAGCAAGGCCGCAACGAGCGAGGAGCTGAGGCGTACCCTCTGGGGTACGTTGAAGCTCCGAGCGATGTGAGAACGCCGCTGGCGGCCTTTTTCAACTGCCGATTAGGCATAGGGAGGGGCGTTGCCAGGTTTCCACTTGATGCTGCAGCCGATGCTGGCCCTCTGGTTGCTGTCGACCGGTTTGCCGGCAAGGACTGCCTCGATCGCGGCGCGAAGATCACGGCCGGTGACCGGTTTGTTGTTGCCTGGGCGACTATCGTCGAGCTGCCCTCGATAGACCAGCCGCCGTTCCGAATCGAACAGATAGAAGTCCGGCGTGCAGGCGGCCCGATAGGCTTTCGCGACTTCCTGCGTCTCGTCCCAACAGAATGGAAAGGTAAAGCCCAGCCGCTCGGCCATTTGCTTCAACCGCTGCGGTGCGTCATCGGGATACCCCAGCGGATCGTTGCTGCTGATCGCCACGATACCCAGAGTTGATTCATGGTAATCGCGTCCGATCCTCGCGAGTTCCTGCTCGACGTGCACCACATAGGGGCAATGGCGGCAGATGAACATCACCAACACCGCGATCTTGTCCCTAAACGAGTCGAGCGAACATGTCTGACCAGTCACGACGTCGGATAGTTCGAACGCCGGGGCCTGCGTCCCAAGCGGGAGCATGACGGATGCCATGGCCATCGTGCCTCTCTTTCTCGATCCCCTCTCTCGATGTAATGAAAGATGCCGCACCTTCACTCCAACGTCAAGAGGCGGAGCGGTGGACAACCGCCTCCTTCCTCACAGCATGTCGAGGCTCCGTTCAAGCTGTGGTGGCCCCGTAGGTTAGGCTGGATGCCTCGGATGCGGCGCTCAATCAGTCGATCGTGGATGTTGCGGAGAAAAAACTTTGAAACGTAGAGTTTGGAGACGTGCCCTGATGATTGGCAGCGGGCGGCGATGCGAGGTGTGCTCACTCGGTCGGTTGCGCTCCACCTTCCCAGAGCTTGATGGTGCGATCCCACGAGGCGCTGGCGAGGCGGCGGCCGTCGGGTGACAAGGCGATGCACCGCACTCCCCCTGTGTGGCCCTTGACAGTTCTGAAGTTGCGGCCTGTGGCGAGGTCCCAGAACTTCACGGTCTGGTCGTCTCCGGCGCTGACCAAGACTTTCCCGTCCGGCGACACGGCAAGGCTACGAACCCAGCCGGTGTGGCCGGTAAGGGTTTTCTTTTCGATGACTTTAGGCATCTCGAAGAGCTTGATGGTGGTGTCCCGGCCGCCAGTGATCAAGGTCTTGCCGTCAGGCGTAAACGTCATGGCGCCGATCCAATAATCCATCGGCTTTTGGAATCCTCCGTCATCTTCGACGAAATAGCCGCGTGTCTCGGTGGAATCCTCGGCATCCCGGCGCCAGTGTCCGTCGTGCAGCGCTTTTTCTTCTCCGCTCGGGAGCACTTCCCAAATTTTTATTTTTCCGATGTCGGTTCCGTGGGCGAGGTGAATGCCGTCCGGTGAGAAGGCAACGCAGACGGACCAATGGTGGTCGTACTCGTCCTTCCCGAGCAACGTCATCAGCTCGGTGCCGGTGGTGACTTCCCAAATCTTAATGTCTTTGTTGTGGCTGCCGCGTGCGAGCATGAGACCGTCGGGTGAGATTGAAAGGCAGCAGACACTATGATCGTAGCGCGTGAAGAGGAGTTTCAACGGTTCGCCGGTCTTGCCGTTCCACAAGCGAATGGTGCGGTCTTCGCTGCCGGTCGCAAGCGTTTGTCCGTCCGGGGTGTAAACGATAGCCCGGATATCTTTGGTGTGGCCGCGCAAGGACCGCAGGAGCCGGCCGGATTCGATGTCCCACATGCGGACGAGGCACTCGGCGCCCCCGCTGACGAGGGTCAGTCCATCGGGTGAAAATGCGACAGCCCAGACTCCGTACGAATGGCCTCGGAAGGTGCAGACTTCCCGACACTCGGTTTTCCAATACTCCAAGAAGTCGATCGAGGGGGCTGGCACCGCGCCGGCTGGCGACCCGAGGAGTGCGTTCGGCATGGGCGGCGCGCTCGTATGGTCTGGCATAACCACCTTTTCCCCTCGTCTGAGGACCCACTGGCCGAGGTCCTTGATTGCAAATCAGCATGTTGGGCCAGTATAATTCCGTTGCGCCTCCGAGATCGTAAGAGATGCTCTTGGGTCGAGTCAAGCCGGCTCCCAGAGCCTGTGAGGCCGGTGGTTCACCACGACCCGCTACCTGTCGTCACCTGAATTGTTCGAAGACTCTCCATGGAAATCAGGTTTCAGCCTTCATTGCTTCAGGAAGTAATCGACTCCTTCGTCGAGAAGACGGAACGGGAAGGGGACCCCACCTATTATAAGGAGTTCCATGAATATGCCGACCCGATCTACGAAAAGTTCATTCTCGAAGACCGGGAAAGGGAGTTCAAGAAACTCTATCAATACCTCTTTGGTACCTGGGGTTTCTCGGACATCGTGCGCGATTCCTTCAATGAGTATCCCCTGTTGAAAGAGAAGGTGGGAATCGTCCTGGTCAAGGGCGTGCTGAAGGAAGATCAGGAAGGCGTCGACATCCTCCGCAAATGGGGGTCGGTTGAAAAAGAATTGGCCAGAGAGTTCGAGGAAAAAGGGATGAAAGG
>JBQTHY010000054.1:0-4399 GCA_052389395.1 Nitrospiraceae bacterium
TTGTATCGGCTGCATGATCAGATTCCGGATTTGGGAGAAGTCAGTGAAATTCGACGTGACGGACTGATTGTCCGCCAGGGCGGTCGAGAGGAATTGCTTGAGCTGGGGTCGTCTGAAACGCCTGCCGTCGCTGGCGGCAGTTCCAAAGCGTCCGTACCCCAGGCGCCTGGCGCACCAGTTCAGAAGGTGGTCGACCGCCGAGAAGTTGAGCTCGCAATGAGCGACCTGCCAAAGCTGCTCACTCAAGCCAGGGCCGTGCCATACGTGGTGAACGGGACCGTAAACGGGTTTCGAATCGACTACATTGCTCCCACGAGTTTCTACGAGAAGATAGGAGTTCAAGTTGGGGACATCTTGCAACGGGTCAACGGAGTCGATATCCGCGATCCCAGCGCCATGCTGAGTTTGCTCCAGCAACTGAAGAACGAGCGGGTTGTTAAGTTGGACATGGTTCGGGACAACCTACGCTCGACGGTCACGTACGAGCTCCGCTGAGCTACTCCAAGGGGACGTGACTGGCCCTGACAGGCTCCTTCCTCTCTCCTCGGGCCCACCCCTCTTCCAGCTTCGAATCCTCCCTAATATTCCCTCTGCCTTCTCAGATAGAGAAACCCATTTAATATGAATAACATAGGATCTAAACATCATGTTAACAGTTACCTCGTGTATAGCCCTGTGAGTCCTGAGCCTCTCCTTGCCAGGTCGTTGGAAAGAAGAGTATCTTTGACAGGGTCCGCCAGGCTATCCATCTGGCTTCCCCATTGGAAAGGCAGACCCGTAGTGCTGGTTAGCCAGACTGCTCCCACGCCCCTGCCCTGCAGCGGCCGTAGAGTCAAGAGAGGGTGATGACTGTTGTGAGAGAGGATCAGGCTGGATCGGGCTACGGTAAGCCTCTCCTTGGGCGCATCCTGGGAGAGAAATTCAACCTATTGGACTCCAAACTCCAGGAGGCCCTGGCCCACCAGCGAGAAAAAGGAGGCCGATTGGGTGAAGCCTTGCTTCATCTGCGTGCGCTCAAGGAAGAACAACTCCTGGAGGGGCTTGCACAGCAGTTTGAGATGTCCTGGATGCCGCAGTTGGAATCCATTAATGTCGATCACGAGCTGCTAAAGAAGGTGCCCATCGCGTTTTGTCGGCGCTACCGTGTGTTACCGCTGCGACAGGAGGAAGGGACCATCCTCGTCGCATCGACCGACCCTTTGGAGACTGTCGCTCTCGACGATCTCCGGCTCCTGTTGGCCAAACCTATTAAGCCGGTTCTGACGACCGGTATTGCGCTGCTCTCCTGTTTGAACCGCGCCTATGATGAGATCGCCAGCCCGGCGGGCGCCGAACAGGTGATGGAGGATATCGCCGCGAGCGAGAGCCTCGATCAACTGGCCCACGAACTCGATGAACCGCAAGACTTGCTGGATGCGACGGATGAAGCTCCGATCATTCGATTGGTGAATTCGGTCCTGTTCCAGGCGGCTCGGCAGCGGGCCAGCGATATCCACTTTGAGTCCTTCGAGCGTGGATTGGTCGTGCGGTATCGGATCGATGGAGTCCTCTACCCGGTGTTGACACCGCCGAAGCATTTACAAGCTAGCATCATCGCGCGCCTGAAAATCATGGCCGGCCTCAATATTGCTGAAAAGCGGCTGCCTCAGGACGGCCGGTTTGCCATTCGGACTGCGGGAAAGGACGTGGACCTCCGAGTCTCGGTGTTGCCGACGTCCCATGGTGAACGAGTGGTGCTTCGGTTGTTGGAAAAAGAGAATCGATTGCTGAATTTGTCCGAGATGGGTTTTTCCGCGGAACGGCTCTCAGCAATCCATCAGCTGATCCAACTCGCGCACGGCATCATTCTCGTAACAGGCCCGACTGGAAGCGGCAAGACCACGACTCTCTATGCCGCGCTGAGCCACATCAATTCGCCGGATAAGAACATCATCACCGTCGAGGACCCTGTCGAATATCAGCTGCTCGGCATCGGACAGATGCAGGTGAACCCAAAGATCAACTTGTCGTTTGCGACAGGATTGCGGTCAATTCTCCGGCAGGACCCCGACGTTATCATGATCGGGGAAATTCGTGACCGTGAAACGGCGGAAATCGCCATCCATGCTTCGCTCACCGGGCACCTGGTATTTTCTACTCTCCACACGAACGACGCCGCGAGCGCCCCCACGCGCCTGATCGATATGGGCATCGAGCCCTTCCTCGTCGCCTCCTCCGTCGTTGCCGTGCTGGCGCAACGACTGCTCAGGAAGATCTGCCCTGATTGCAGGCGACCCTACAAACCCAGCGCGGAAGAGTTGAGTCGCCTCGAAGTGGCCCCAGGCTCAAGCGTGACGTTATACCGGGGTGCTGGATGTGGGGCCTGTTCTCAGACCGGCTATCGCGGACGCACCGGCATTTTTGAACTGATGATGCTCGATGACGAAATAAGACGGTTGATCGGAGCCAAAGCCGATTCAACTGCGATCAAGCAGGCAGCAATTGCAAAAGGGATGGTTACCCTGAAGCAAGAAGGAGCTGCCAAAGTCATCCAGGGCCAGACAACTCTGGAAGAGGTGATGCGGATCACCCAGCAGGAGATCGACGTCTAACCATGCCCGTCTATCAATACCGCGGCTACAGGAACGATGGCGGAGCCGCGACCGGAATTGTCGATGCGGAAAGCGTCAAAGTTGCACGTCTGAAGCTTCGTAAAGAAGGCGTGTTCCCGACCGATGTCGTGGAGCAGGGGCAAACGTCGGCTCGACGCCCGGGAAGAAGCCTCATCAGGGTGACGCCCGCGCTCGGTCGCTCGGCCTCCCTCACCTCAACTGACCTCGCCCTGATGACCAGACAGTTTGCAACTCTGTTGGTAGCCGGCCTTCCGTTGGTCGAAGCGCTGGGAGTCCTGGTGGATCAGGCCGAGAAGAAACCCGTGAAGTCGCTCGTGGCCGACATCCGGGAGCAAATTCGGGAAGGAAAGTCGCTCAGCGCCGTACTGGAAACCTACGAGAAAGATTTTTCTCCGATTTATGTCCACATGGTACGGGCCGGCGAGGCCAGCGGGGCGCTCGACCAGATTCTGTTCCGACTTGCGGAGTTTTTAGAGAAACAACTGGCGCTCAAAACCAAAGTCACCAACGCGATCCTCTATCCCGCCCTCATGCTCATTGTCGGAGTCTCCGTCCTGTTCTTCTTGATGACCTTTGTGGTGCCGAAGATTACGGGCGTCTTTGCCAGCATGAAACAGGCGCTCCCCTGGCCCACGGTCGCTCTGATGTCGGTGAGCCGGCTCTTCGCGGACTACTGGATGGTGGTCGTCGGTTTCGTGGTGGGCGGCATCCTTCTCACGCAACGCATTGTGCGAACGGACAGCGGACGGATGGCCGCTGATCGTGTAATCTTGCGGCTGCCGTTGATCGGAGAGCTCGCGCGCATGGTGTCGATCTCACGGCTGACCAGCACACGGGCAACGATGTTGGCGAGCGGTGTCCAACTCCTCGACGCGCTGGATGTCTCCAAGCGGGTTATGAATAATCGGGTGCTTGAGGAAACGGTCGAGGGGGCGCGGCAGAACATCCGAGAGGGAGAAACCATCGCCGACCCCTTGAAGCGGAGCGGTGAGTTTCCGGCACTGGTGACCCACATGATCGCCGTGGGTGAGCGGAGCGGTGAAATGGAGGAGATGCTTCGCCGTGTGAGCCAGATCTATGACAGCGAAGTGGAGCGAGTCATCACTCGGTTAACGTCACTGATGGAGCCAATTATGATTCTGGTCATGGGCGTCATCGTGTTCTTTATCGTGGTGTCGATTCTCTTACCGATCTTCGAGATGGGGCAATTGGTTCGTTGAAGAAGATCGGTGACGAGTGACTAGTGACGGGTGACGAGTCGAATGAGAGGTGTTTGATGAGAGGCAAGGTGAAATTGGGATGTATCCGGACGGAGTGCGGGAGGTGGAAGCGGCTCCTTGGTCCTTTCGCGTCACGCGTCACGCGTAACGCGTCACTGAGCGGCGGCTGGACCGCCGGCTTTACGTTCATCGAAATCATGGTGGTGGTGGCCATTCTGGCCATCCTGGCGGCACTGGTCGTCCCCCGCATCATGGGGCGGACCGACGATGCGAAGCGCACGGCGGCAAAGGTGCAGATCCGGAACATCGAGGGCGCGTTGCAGCTTTATAAACTCGATAACGGAGTCTATCCCTCCACGGAGCAGGGACTCAAAGCGCTGATCGAAAAGCCGACTGTCGGGGTGATCCCTAAGAAGTGGAAAGTTGGAGGGTATTTGCCAAAGCTTCCGGAAGATCCCTGGGGAAATTCGTACAAGTATCTGAGTCCGAGCCAGAAGGGAGACTATGAAATCACGTGCCTCGGAACCGACGGCGAAGTCGGTGGCGAAGGGGTGAATGCCGACATCA
>JBQTHY010000055.1:0-2314 GCA_052389395.1 Nitrospiraceae bacterium
CCCCGGCGCCACGTTGATCCAACACATTCAAGAACACGTGCGGAGCGAAGCCGGCCCCGCCCTTTCGTGTCACGAAATCCGTCAGAACCCGTTCCGCTAACGCCTTCCGTTTAAAATACTCAGACTCGTTACGGATCAATGGAGCCAGAAACGGCATCGCCACCGTCACACTGAGATCCCTGGCGCTTCGTACGGCGAGCACCTTCACGTCTTCTCCCGTGTCAGGAAACTCTTTCTTAAAGGAGGGACCGTTCAGAAATTGCTCGACCTGGAACACCAGCCGCTCCGTCGGTGTCAGCGGGGCGTAACCCACGGTGGCGGAGGTGTCATTGGCAACCGCTTCCCGCGGCCGCTCGGCCACGGAACGCAGTTCCTCCGATGCCGGTCTCAGTTCGACCTGACACTCCAGATGCTTGAGCGGCTTGATGCGGGGCAAATGCCGGTTGAACCATTTATAAGCTGTCCGTTCGGCGATCTCGTTCACCGGGATATGCTTACCCTTCCATTCGAAGATTGCCCGGTCGCCCATGACCAACCGCATCGGCGCGAGCACCGAACCGCCTCCAAATCGGCAGGCAACCTGACCGGCCACCAACATCCCCTTGTCGGCGTTGAAATGGAGAACGCGGCCGCAGGTCTTGAGATAAGCCTGCGCCAGCTCCACGGCAACCGACTCCATCACGGCGTCGCAAATGGTATCGGGATGACCCAACCCCTTCCGCTCCACAATCTCCATCGCCTCCTCTGCGGAAGGAATCCGAGAGGACTCGATAATCATCGGCTCGATCATGTCGTCCTTTCTTGCCAAGCCTCAATCTGCCGACGCAGGGCGAACGTGCCCGTATCGTCCTCGTAACGGAATGTACAGCACTTCGCAAATGACCTGCCGGCTCATGCCGCATTCACCTTTGCTCAGCAGCGTGAGGTTCTGTACCGCTTGTTCTTCGATCGGTGCAATCAGCTTCCCTCCAACTTTGAGTTGCTGCAGCAGCGGTGCCGGAGTCTCGTCACAGGCAGCCGTGATGCAGATGCGATCATACGGGGCGTCCTCTGGATAGCCGAGCCCTCCGTCGCCCAACCGCACGCGCACATCGCAGTATCCTGCCCGGTCAAGATTCGTCTTGCCAAACTCATAGGTGACCGGATCGATTTCGATCGACACCACCAAGCCGGTGGGTCCGACGACTTCTCGCGCCACAGCGGCACCGTACCCCGAACCAAGACCAATCTCCATGAATCGATGGCCAGCATCGAGACCCAGCGGCTCATAGAACAACGGATAGCTATGTGGGCACGAGATTATAGCGCGAGTGCCTGGGAGCGGGAGCGGAACTTCTTCGTAGGCGTAGTCACGATAGCGAGGTGGAACAAAATCCTCGCGAGGCACCGCCAGGAGAGCGGATCGGATTCTCTCAGAGTGAAGCAGTCCGTCGGCGATGAGCTGCCGGACCTTCTCCTCTCGTTCCTTTCGAAACTCGTCTCGACTTTTCCTCGGCTCAGTCGCCGGCGGAATGATCCAACCCGCTGATATGCTAACCATTATGCATGCTCTGTGGTACTTGGCGCGTGAGGGGCCTCGTCTCTCAGACCTCTGCGATCCAGGCGACCGCCGAGCCTGGCCGTTCCTGGTGGAGTCGGTGCAGCCCGGCTGCCGTGGCCGCTTCCATAGCTTCCTCAAACTCTTCCGTCGTGATCTGCCGGTCCAGCGGCGGATAGTTGAAGGCCTTCCAGCAGGGCCGATACTGATCCATAATATTGATGTAGGTGTTCTTTGAAATGTCTTCCGCGATGAAACGCATGATCGCCGCGGTGCCGGCGAGCCCTCCTGGCAGCACGAGGTGACGAAGGAGCATGCCGCGCACGGCGAGACCCCGTTCGTCGATCATCAAGTCGCCGGTTTGCCGTTGCATCTCTTTGATTGCGGTCTTGGCGATCTCGGGATAGCCCGGCACCTTGGAGTACTTCAACCCCGCTTCGGCATCGGCGTACTTGAAATCGGGCAAGTAGATATCGACGATCCCATCCAATAACCGAAGCGTCTCCAGCTCGTCGTACGAGCTGGTGTTGTAGACGAGGGGAATCCGAAGACCTTTCTGCGCCGCCAACAGCAGCCCTTCCAGGATTTGCGGGACTTGATGCGAGGGTGTGACCAGATTGATGTTGTGACAGCCTTGCTCTTGGAGGCTCAGCATCATGTCGGCAAGCTCGTCCGCCGATACTTCCCTTCCCTCACGCAACTGGCTGATTTCGTAATTTTGGCAATAGACGCACCGCAGATTGCAGCTGGCGAAAAAGATCGTGCCTGATCCGTTCC
>JBQTHY010000056.1:0-5807 GCA_052389395.1 Nitrospiraceae bacterium
GAAGAGAATGACGGTTATGACCAGGCAGTCGGTTGTCCAAACAAGGCAGCGACAAAGGCTTCGGGATTGAAGTCTTGAAGGTCCTCGACCCCCTCACCCACGCCGACAAGACGAACGGGAATCTTGAGATCCTCCGCAATCGCGACGACAATGCCCCCTCGCGCAGTCCCATCCAGCTTCGTCAGAACCAGTCCTGTCACGCCCACGGCTTCGTGAAACTGGCGGGCTTGAGCCAGAGCGTTTTGTCCGACTGTGGCGTCCAGCACCAAGAGTACCTCGTGCGGCGCGCCGGGTAACTCCTGGCCGATCACGCGTTTCACCTTACGTAGTTCGTCCATGAGGTTGGATTTGGTATGCAGGCGACCGGCCGTATCGATCAACACCACATCGACCGCTCGCGCTTTAGCCGCCACAATCCCGTCGAAGGCTACCGCCGCCGGATCGGCGCCGTGACGCTGACGAATGACCGGGACCCTGACCCGATCAGCCCAGACTTGGAGTTGCTCGATCGCCGCCGCACGAAACGTGTCGGCGGCCACGAACAAGGGTTGCTGTCGGGCCTGCACCAGCCGCTGCGCCACTTTGGCGATCGTGGTGGTCTTTCCAGCCCCGTTCACTCCGACGACCAGGATCACGAAAGGCTTGGGCCCCTTTTCGATCAGCTGGTCCAGCGAAGGACCGGAAACCTGGGTCAGCACACCGTAGAGAGCGTGGCTCAGTACGTTCTGGAGTCCTTCCGCTGTCACCGCATCCGCACGGCGCGCTTGCTCGTGGACAAGCTGCATCAGCCGATCGACGACGCGAGCCCCCAGGTCCGCGCTGAGCAGCGCCGCTTCCAGTTCTTCGAGCAGGGCCGGATCCGGTGTACGTCCCAGCAATTGATCGAGCGACTGCCGGACTGCGTTACGGGTCTTGCTGAGCCCATCGCTCAACCGTTGAAACCATCCCATCGTCAGCGACTCCTCTTTCTCTGCTCAGGGCGAATGGTAACGAGGCGTGGCACAGGGCCGATCGTATTGAGGATGGCCCGTTCACGCCGACGCATGAGCGCTGCTTCCTTCTCGTTTCGCTCATGATCATACCCGCACAGATGGAGCACCCCATGTACCAGCAGCGTGGCCAGTTCATCATCCAGCGATCGCCCGGCTTCACTCGCCTGACGAAGAGCCGTCGGGACCGAGATGACCACATCGCCCAATAGGGTCGGATAGGGATTGTCCGATTCCCTCATCGGGAATGCCAGCACGTCGGTTGGTCGATCCTGCTTGCGATACTCACGGTTCAGCAGGCGCATGCGTGGATCGCCCACCAGCTCCACACTGAGTTCAGACTGTGCTTCACCGACTGCCGCCAAGACCCGCTCTATCACTCGTACCAGAGACGCTTGCCGCACCGCAAACCGGGTAAGACGAACACGGAGATAGACGGCCATTTAGTGAGATTGGCTCGAGGGGTCTCGCGGCGGTGAACCGGCTTGAGACGACTTGCGGGGACTTGACGACTGCAGTTGCGATGACCCCTGGCGCCTAGCCTGCGTGGAGTCACCGTCGTTCGTCGACCGGTGACGATCGTATGCTTTGATGATGTCCTGGACCAGCCGGTGACGAACCACATCTTTTTCGTCGAAGTAGACGAACTCGATTCCGTTGATGTCGCGTAGAATCTCTTTTACTTCGATGAGGCCCGACCGCCGATCGTTCGGCAGATCCACTTGCGTGATATCGCCGGTAACCACCACTTTAGAATGGAAGCCCATCCGGGTGAGGAACATCTTCATCTGTTCCGCCGTCGCGTTCTGCGCTTCATCCAGAATGACGAACGAATCGTTCAGCGTTCTCCCACGCATAAACGCAAGGGGCGCGATTTCGATATCGCCTCGTTCGATCAGGCGGTTTGCCCGTTCCATATCCATCATGTCGAACAGCGCGTCGTATAACGGCCGCAAATAGGGATTCACTTTCTCATAGATATCGCCGGGCAAGAAGCCGAGCTTCTCTCCCGCCTCGACCGCCGGTCGCACAAGAATGATCCGGCTCACCTCTTTCTTCATCAAGGCACTCACTGCCATGGCCATGGCGAGATAGGTCTTGCCGGTCCCGGCCGGTCCGATGGCAATCACAATGTCGTGCTGCTCGATCGCGTCGATGTAAGTTTTCTGGGTGGGCGACTTGGGTCCGACGAATCGTTTCTTCGTGACGATTGTTGCCGCGTTGCCGAGCGCGTCCTTCAGCGAGGCCTCAGGACTTTGGCGTAACGCACTGAGCGCATACGTCACGTCTTCGGCTTGGAGCACGATGCCTTCATTGGTCAGGGAGGCAAGTTCGACGAGAATACGTTCCGCCTGACGAACGGCCTCAGGGAGGCCGTCCAGAGTGAGTTCCTCGCCGCGCGCCGACAGTCGCACACCCAGTTCATTTTCAATCAGCTTGAGATGCCGGTCATGGTGACCGAACAGGGCGGCGGTATTGGTGCCTTCTCGTAATTTGAGCTTACGCACGAGCGCGGGGTGTTCTCCCTCCTACGTCACGATGTGCGTTGATTGTAGCAGACAAGAAAAAGGGGAGACAAGCGGAAGCGGGGTCTTGGGAGCAGGCAGTCACGCCCCGGCAGGTTTTGCGGGGGGAGGCGCCGGAGCCGAGAGTGTGAGATCGAACTCCTGAAAGGCTGATCCCCCCTGGCCGTCTTGCGCAACCACCTTCACACGGAAGATACCCTGTTGATCTGACGGAATAGCCCACACAATCTGACCGGACTTCTCGTTGATCGTCATCCCGGGAGGGGCCGTCTCCAGCCGGAAGGCCACGTGGTCGCCGTCTGGATCGACAGCCTTGACCATGTATTCATACGGGCTCGTAGCGCTACTCGCGGGAGGAACGGACAGGATCTTTGGAGGGCGATTCCCAACTGTCAAGACGGCGGAACGGAGGGGATCACCCGTTGCGGAAGGATCATGCGCCGTCACCTCAACAGCAATCTGGTCCTGAGCGTTCAAGCCCGTCATCATGAGGAAAGGTTCCTCTCCCTCTTTGATCACAACATCGTTCTTGAGCCAGCGATAGGTCAAATCAACCAGATCGTGATCAGGGTCGCTCGCCTCGACCTGCGCCTCCAGCCTCCCGCCTGTTTCAATGGTCTGTTGCGACAGGACGACACTGGTGATGATTGGAGGCGTGTTCGCCACCACTACAGAGGCGGTCCGATAGGCCTCGCCCTTCTGGGTTCCGTCTGCCGGGGTGATTTCGACAACGACAGCCTGGCCCCGTTTCAGCTGCTCTGTAGGGAGAGTGGAGCTTGTACGGCCGGCCAACAGGACATTGTCAAGATACCAGCGATAATGGAATGAGATCGGCTCCCGCTCCGGATCCTCTGCCTCGATCTGGACCTCGACCGGCCTCGTCAACAGAAGCGGACTATTGAGAATCGTGGCGGACTTAATCACAGGGGGCCGGTTATTCCCTTTCAATAAAGGTGAGTCGGATGATTCCGTCGAGCCCCCTCCTGTACAGGAGACTCCCGTGAGTGAAAGGGAGAGGCAGGTAATGAGAAAGGGAAAGCGTACTGAACCTGAAAGGGACATTGGCTTGCTCGTGACCTTGTCGAGATCCCTCGCCGAAGCAGGGCCACAGGTCGGGGGCGGATCATCCGCCCCCGACCTGTGGCTTGTTACGACTTCTGGCTATCTCCTACAGCACTAGTCGCGCTGATGCACCCAACTGACATACTTACTGTAATAATCCCCTGCACTCGTACAGGGTTTCGTGGCGGCGCCGGTGCTCATTTGGATCGCCCCGGTCATGCCCCCGCTACAACCACCGCCTCCACCACCCATGCCCTGCCCACCGGCGCCTTGGGAGCCGATCTGGACAGACATCGACGACGCCAGACCCACGCCGAGGCTGATCTTCGTCGTGATGTTGACGTTGCTGCCGGCAGGCGTCGTACCGATGACCGGCGTCGTGGCGGCTGTGCCAGTCTTATAGAACAGCGCATAGAGATAACTGTTCCCGTTCGCCGTGCAGAAGTCATTCTCCGGCACGAAGGTCGGGAAGAACACGGTGCCGCCGATCAGCATGGGATTGACGACCGACCGTTCCGCCGCATTGAGCCCCGACCCCGGGGGGAGGTCCACGCGCCAGCCGTCCTTACTCTGGACGAGCCCGACCATGGACGTGGTCCCAGACCCATTGACGGTCGTCACGCCTGGATTGGTCGGATCGGTGACCTGCGTGGTCGCGCCCGTACAGACGAGACAGACCACCGCATTCGTCACGTCCACGAGATCGTTGTCCCAGCAACTGACGGTCGTGGTCTGCGTACAGAGGCCGTTGATGACGGAGTCCTTGATGCCGAACAGGCGTTGCACGTTGTTATCGACCTTGTCGGTGTTCCCGAGATAGCGGCCCGTCCCGAAGAACACCCAAACCATGTTGGCATCGTCGATCGTCACCGTCGGGGCCGCTGTGATCGGTCCTACCTCCACCGTCCCCAGGAGTGGGTCGGCGAAGGTATCGATCACCTCGGTCGGAGTCCGCAGCCCTCCTCCACCCAGGATGCCCCAGGTGAGGGGAGTGCAAGGGGCGGCGACACAGCCGCCCGTCGTGAGCCGATAGAGCTTGCCCCGCCAGGGGAGGGCCCCATCGTGAATCGTCCGTCCCATATAGGCGACGTCCACTCGGTAATCCAGATCCTTGTCGACCGTGATGATGTGGCCCATGAAGGAGCGCCAGGGCCCGGCCCCGATCGGCATGGTCGTCACATTCGTGTTCAAGACACCGGGTCCTGTCACGAGGTCCACCACATACACCTTGCCGGTTTGTGCGGGGCTCGAGGGAAGGTCGGCCTGATAGCCATTCGGGCCGGACCCGAAGATGGCATACCATTTTTCGTTCGTCTTGTCGGTGGAGGGATCGCTCGTCGGCTTCATGCGCGCGATGGCCGGAAAGGAGGTCGTAAGGCCAAGGCCGCTGTCGGTGAAGACCCAGAGCAGCTTGGGATCGACTTCCGGATTGGTCACGTCGAGCACAAAGTAGGCGCTATAGAACGTGCGCGGAATCCCGCCGATCGTCGCGGTCATGGGCGGAGCCCCGGACCCGGCTATGCAGTTCCCGCAGCTACCGCCCATCCTGAATCCACCAATCAGGATCGTCCCCCAACCATCCGGATGGTCGGCATCTGGGGCAAAGATTCGCACGTCCGACACCTTCGGCTTCAAGTCCACGTAGTACACATGGGTATAGTCGGTCCGGGCCAGCCATTGCAGCTGCGGCAGCAACTCTTGCGGCACAAAACCCCAGAGCTCCGCCCCGAGCTTCGGCCCGCTCGCATTGTCGGTTGGATTCTTAGTAAACCACCCGTGCTCGATCACCCCGGCTGTCGCTGGATCGTCGCCCTTGTGGTAGTAGCCCGCGTTAAACGCATGGAGCATCCCGTCGTTCGCTCCGACATAGGCCACCTGGCGGCGGGTGCGATACTGTAAGTAGAATTGGTTATAGGTCGGATCGCCGTAGATCAGATCGTAGCGTTCCTTGGGAGCCCCGACGATGGTCGGCGTCGAATGGATCGGGTCGCCCAGCTTCCACACACTATAGGACCCGCTGCCGATTGGCACTTCCAACATCCTGGTGCGCAAGCCTGGCACTTCATCGCCTCGGATGAAGTTGATGAGGTTCATGGCGTTGGTGGATCCGGCGCAGGCATCGCCCGCGTACCGGAGGTAGTCGCGCAGGGCGGCGCAGTTCGCGGTGCTGAAATCCAGTTGCTCGCCGGGATCGACTAGGCCGTCGTTATCCCCATCCACCCAGGTGAGC
>JBQTHY010000057.1:0-2841 GCA_052389395.1 Nitrospiraceae bacterium
CCAGCTTTGATGCAGGAAGAGGATGCCCGTTCCAGTGCAGTTTCTGCACGATTATTAACTTGCAGGGACGAAAGTCGCGCTACCGCTCGGCGGATGATATTGAGCAGATCATTCGAGCCAATCTGCAACAGCAGGTCGGTCGGTTTTTTATTACCGATGATGATTTTGCCCGGAATAGCAACTGGGAGGCGATCCTCGACCGATGCATTAAAATGCGGGAGGAGGAAGGTCTGGTGATCTCCTTCACCGCTCAAGTCGATGTCGGCGCCTATAAGATCCCTCGGTTCATCGAAAAATGCGCCAGAGCCTGTTGCAGAAACATTTTCATCGGGCTCGAAAGCCTCAACCCCGACTCTCTTGCCGGGGCGAAGAAGCTGCAAAACAAAATCTGGCAGTACCGCAAGATGCTTCAAGCTTGGAAAGACCATGGCTGTACAACTGTCGCCGGGTTTATTTTGGGGTTTCCCACAGACACGCCGGAATCCATCGCGCGCGACATTGAGATCATCAAGAACGAGCTTCCCCTGGACGGTCTTGAATTCTTCTGTCTCACTCCATTGCCGGGCTCAGAGGACCATCGGAGGCACTGTGAACGTGACGCGTGGATCGAGCCGGATATGAACAAATACGACTTAGAACATGTGACAATGGACCATCCCCTCATGTCCAAAGACGAGTGGCAACGCGCCTACCGCAACGCCTGGAAGCAATACTACACGGAAGAGCATATCGAAAGAGTGCTGCATCGGGCAGCGGTGAAAGACCAAGACATTTACAAGGTGATGTTCCTGTTGTTGTGCTTGGGCGGCAGCGTCGCTCTGGAAGGAATTCACCCGCTTGAAGCCGGAATGTTCCGCCGCAAAGTGCGCAGGATGCGCAGGCCCGGCATGCCGATTGAGAACCCACTGATATTTTACCTGCGCAGAGCGTGGGAGATCGTATCGCTCAGCGTGCGATGGATGAATCTGGTTTGGAAATTCTTCCGGATTCTTCGACGAGTACAAGCGCGACCGCAGCAGCCGGGCGAGGTGGATCTGGCCATGATTCCGGTGGGTGAACAAAAGGATGAGGATCTCACCTTGCTGCAAGTATATCGTGACTATATTCCCGTGAGTCACATCGCCAAACAAACAATCATCTCAGCTCATCGATGAGCCTCGCTTGAATATTCCTCCCTTCTGGTCAGGAGTCAGTTCTTGACTTTGCACCTCGGATCGACCCGCTAGCGCCAAACCGACAACCCAAACCCATTTCCCGGAGCTTGCCTCGTCGCCCCAGCGACAGGTGGCAGGCCGGCCTCGCACTCTTCCTTTCACACACGCACGCGCAAGCCAGATCCACACGGCGTCATTCGCCGCTCATATCTTGTCCTTCGCCTCCAGTCCCCGCACTGAGAATCCAGATCATAACGCTGTCGTGTTGTGCTGAACCAGTGGAACGATTGCTCCTTGACCGGATCCTGAATGATAACATCAGCTTTTCCGACGATAGAAATGTCCTCTTCGGTGAGAGACTGCCGGCTTTCAGACGGAGGGCCGGATGGTCGGAGAGGAGGAGGGACGAGGCTGATCATGCACCACGGCCAGCCACTGGACTATCACGCCATCCCCGCTCGCCCCGAGGGAGTGGCTAAGCCTCCCAAGGCCCAAGTCCCTTGGCGTCCAGTCAAGCCGCCTCGGCTCATCCGTGGCGCACACGGCTGCTGCCGACACGAGACACACCTGCGGCGGCGGCCATTCCCTAAACCGGACGTTTCTACTGTGGGGGAGGAAGCGGACATTTTTAAAGTGGGTTGACATCGGTCGCGTGGGCCATTGCTGAGGCTTCTGAATTGTGCTAGCGTTTCGCCAACAGTGGATCTCTTGCAGTCTATCTTAACCCAGAGATATTCATGAACCGATGGCTGTCGTGGGTGGGTGTTGCTTTGGGATTGACACTGGCGGCGTGTCAGTCTGTTCCGCTTACGATCCCGTCGGCGCCAGTGGGTCCGGATGAGCAACGTGTGGGAGTCGGAGAACGGTCCAGCACTGGCATCATGTTGTTTCAATTTATTCCGATCAAGCAGAACGATCGCTTCGTCGATGCCTATCGCCAGGCCCTCGCACAAAGCGGTGGGACGCGATTGAGAGTGTAAACATCGTGATATAATCCTCACGAGGTTGATGGCAGAGAATGAAAGTGCATCGACTCAATAAATTGCCAGTGTGGATGCTTCTGCTGCCGTGGGTCCTTTCCGGCTCCGTAGCCCTCGCAGAGAGTGAACCAACGAATAACCGAAGTGTGGTCGAGCGGATGGGTGATACTACCAAGAAAGTCGGAGACAAGATTGGGCAAGGGTTTACGAAGGCGGCCAAGAAGATCGAGGACAAACATATTGCAGAGAAGATTGAGCGGAAATTGAAAAAGGCTGCCACGAAGACAGCGGAAGGGTTCAAGAAGGCCGGGGAAAAAATCGATAAAAAACTTAACCGGTAGAATTGCAAGCACCTGCCGCTCCTGTCATATTCATTCTGTACCTTCCTGAAGTACCAACTATATTCCGCCAAGAACCTCATGAGCCTTCTGGATCAACTTTTCGTTTATCACCCCGAACCCTGGGATGACCGAAATTGGGCAAAGCTTAGCGGATTACCCCTTGAGGATATTTGGTTTCAGGCCGGCGATGGAACGCGGTTGTTCGGTTGGTACGTGAAGGCCCAGGCAAGTGGTCCGCTTCTCCTCTGGTGTCACGGCAATGCCGGCAACGTGATCCATCGACTCGACAACCTCCAGTATCTCTATCGGCAGGGGTTGTCGGTGTTCCTGTTCGACTACCGAGGGTATGGGAGAAGCCAGACGCGC
>JBQTHY010000058.1:0-14163 GCA_052389395.1 Nitrospiraceae bacterium
TTATGACCTTGGTGTGCTCTTTGCCATATCGGACATATTCCTTGGTCGACTTGATAACCCGGTCATCGGAAAATTTCCCGCGGAGCTGCGGGGTGATAACACGACGGTAGGGTACTTTCTGCCAGGACATGATGACAAGGTTTTCACTGTCGAGCAGGATGCACAGGTTTTCTTCTGTCACCAATTGTCTAGTGGATTCCCCGATATTGATTCGATACTGGGTTCTCCCGTCTGGATTCCGATTCGGCCCGGCGGCGATTTCAGTCAAACCGTCGATGAAGCCTTCATAGGCTTCATGACGGTGCCGGACCATCGTTCCGTCAGGAATGCGGACCCAACTTGATGGTGTGGGTGGCTGACTCTGTTTCCCTGTGTTCATGCTTGTCATAGCGCACCTTTCTTGCTCGGGGTGTCGTAGTGGGGGGTTCATCTCGAGTCCCCTGTGCTAACGATTCATACTTCGAAAGGCCCTGCGGAAGATCTCGGACGGAGGAACAGCGAAGGCGACAGGCTCTATCGCATGGAGCGTAGTCAGTACGAAGAGAGACGCGAGGGATGAAAACCGTACGCGGAGCTCATGCAGGTCCACTCTAGCACATGGTCGCAGGCATAGCGAATGACTCGCGCAAGAGCGCCGCGCAAAGAATTCGTATTCGAAGGAGGAACCAATTTATGTGCGTCTGAGAAATAAATATACCCGCACAGAATCGTGCCCTTACACAGCGCGCGCATCTCCGAACCATTGACACCAAGAATAGCGGCCTGTAGGATAATTTTGTTACGATTTAAGCCACGTCGACTGTCCCATCTCTCGCGCATCCCCATCCTTTCCAGCGCGTCTGATTCCCCGGTCTCCGCTGCTGTTTCGCATCCACGTGTCTGAGTTGTTCGTGACGCATCTCGATCCTCCCGGAACGTTCAGTGGAAGGAGGCCTGGCATGATCAAGCTGCGGACTGTCATCGCAGAGGTGTGGTGGCATTGCTTTCATCGAAGTTCCTCCGATTCCATCTATGCGTGCCTCATATGGACGGAGACCTTGAGAAGGGTGTTGTAGAGCGAGACCTTAGGAGGATCCAATGCACTGTCTGCGCTGTAAAGGCCTCATGATTGCCGTCCAAATGAGAGATCTATGGAGTCAGAATCTGGTGTCTGGATGGCGGTGTCTGCTCTGTGGTGAGACGACGGATTCTGGTATTGAGGCCAATCGCGTGAGTCACTGTCCACCGATTCGGAGCCGTGCGCGCGTTCCCGGATCTCCTGCGGCCAGGCTTGGGAAAGGAAGAGCTAGGTGAATCGCAATGTCGTCGGAGTGACGGGAAGTGGATGGGCGTTGGGGCGAGAGGAAGGGAATCAATGTGAGGAACTAGGGCATGATCTGGCCTGCGGGCCTTCTGGTAGTGGTCCTGATACTGGCGATCGTTGATACCATTGCGAGGGCTTCCTCGTTGAGAAAATAGCCAGCGTGGAGGAGAAATATGAAACTATTATGGCGGAATCACATGCTGAGCAGAGGGAAACAACTGTGGGCTGTTTGTAGGACGGTGCCCCTGTGCCTATCACTGACGCTGGCCGGTGTCTTGTTCTCAGCATCAGAGGCCGTATCCAGGGCGATCACCATTGCCGGGAACGGTCCGGAACTTCGCCTGGTCGAACAACTGACTCGGGCGTTTGAGAAGAGTCACTTAGGAGCGGTGGTCGAGATCCGTTGGGACCCCTCCTTCCATTCTGTCAAGGCATCTGGTGGTTCACCTGGATGAGCTTGCTTAGATCAGGCCTACTACGCTGGTTTTGTACGAGGCAGTTTAAGACTCGTTGGTCGCATGAATCACGGCCAGTTTGGGGGAGGTATCACATGGCTATGATGATCGGATTCATTACGATGAGTACCTTGGTGTGGGTCCCAGCCTCCCCTATGGCAAGAGAGAGTGATGCGGAGAAGCAGGGTATGACCACATGATTCGAGCGGGGCGTACCCCAGACCGGCGCTGTGGTCGGGGAGAAAACCATGATGTCCGCGTAATTCCATTTTCCAGTGAGAAGTTTCGCGTGAAGTCTCTATGCGTCAAGGTGGTTTAACGGGAAAGGAGCCGCTACCGGATGTCAATGAACGGGAGGGTGTATGTCAAGGGGTTACCGTCTACCACAAGCGACGAACAATTCACCCCGAGCGAGCAGAAAGAAAGGGAGAATACTGTGGAGAAAACGAAGTCCATTACGATGCAGGTATTAGAATCGCTCCAACGCAATCCAGTCTGTGAATTTGACCAATTGGTGGAGGATTGCACGAACTTTACCTGGAATCAGATTTTTTACGAAGTCGACCGGTTGAGCCGGCTGGGTCAGCTCTTCCTCACTCCAGTTGGTAGAGGCCACTACAGCCTACGGCTCATGCGGGAAGGGGGCCCTATGCAGCGGAATTCGTTAGAGGTCAATCCGAAGCCAGCACAAACCCCATCTCCTCATCTGTCACAGAGTCGGAATGCTGAAAACTCCGCAGTGAGCTGCGCCACCGCAGCTCAGCCGACACAGACGACAGAACGGCTAGTTTGGATCACCGAGCGAGCCTACCAACTCTATGAGGAACAGGGGAGACAGGATGGACATTCGCTTGAGCACTGGCTCAAAGCTGAACGAGAAATTCAAGGGCAATGATTCGGAGAGAATGTGGACAGAGCAGCAACATGCAGGCTGAGTTGACGAAGGAGAATGAGAATGACAGCGGAAGAGCGGATCATAAAGATGACGATGGCGATAAAGCAGGCTATTAAGGTCATGGGGGATCGATTCGGTTCGACGGAAACGGACGGTGGCCAAGGCCGTGGAGGCCCTTAAGGCGTCGATTCAGGCCGAGGGTGGCAAGATTGCACCGCCCTCGTAGTCCCGACTGGGTGCCGGTGGGGGCTGAGAATGCCGTATCGGTTGTGAGCTAGGAAAGAGCGATGTAGCCTGAGGTGGACCGTCACTGGGGGAGGGCCGAGCGGGGGCCTGACCAAATCAGGTACGGCGGTTTCTTCATCATTCCGGCAGCGCTCGGGTAGAGCCGGAGGGCATAACTGTAGGCATGCTCTTGGGCGCTGAGACAGGTGGAGGCTGCGAGGTGGTTCGAGATGACTTGGAACGCCATGCGGTCGTCTTCCTCGACGACGGCGCTGTACAGGGCGCAGGAGAAGTCTCCATCTCGCGAACACTGCGTGCTGATTACCAAGTGCGATCCATCGGGAAAGGTCATGAGCGGATCTAGGTTGATGCGACTCATCCGGTGCGTCTCCTCCTGCCTGATCGGCGGCACTTACGAATTAGTCGATACGTTGGGCGTGACATAGGGCCGCAGACAATTGCCATCAAAGAGTGCACCTTCAAGCGCGGCGACAGCAATCAAGGCTTGTTCACCCGAGCCTATTTCCATAAATCCGTAGCCGGGCGATTTCCCGCTGTGCTTGTGTCGGACGACAAAGGCGCGGGCCACTACGCCATAGGTTCCAAACAGGTCGCGGAGCTGGCAATCGGAGGTGGCGTCTGAGAGGTCACCGACATTCAAAACGCGTTTGCCCATGGGCGTTCCTTCGGTTGAGTCAAGCGATCTGTCGTGCCGACAAGATTATCCCTGGTCCCGTGGCTCGAAATACGCATAGACGAGGACACTGATCACTCCCGTGATATAGAGCACGGTTGCCGCACCCAGAGGATTGTGCGTGAACCATTGAAGAAGGCTCTGAAGGGCGATCATGAGTCTCGGCACCTCTCTCGTCAGCGATAGGAATTACGCACAGCTTCGTGAGACCGCGTCTCTGTGCTGGACTGCGGCACAGACTACGTGCACCGCGCCCCGCTATTGACGCTCAGGCACGGCAGAGGGTGAAACACTAACGACCCAGGGTGGCTTGAAATGGCTTCCGGTCGCCATCATCGCGCCGGCAGCTCTGTTCAGCCATTAGACGTTGGCCGGTTGTGGCATCCTTGGGAATTCTGGCCAGGCAGGCCTGGAGGGAATCTTCGCTCGCGCCCGCGGCTATCGCATTAACTGGTGCAGTCGCAGCTGGTGGCGTGGGCATGGTCGGAGCAATATTAGCGGCCTGTGCAGATGGTGCAAGGATGCTCGACTGGAGGACGAAGGTTCCAGCGAGGACGGCGCGGCAGATTGATGATTGGCGGTGCATGATGTGTCCTTCCGGTGGTCAAGGCGGTTGGAGGAGGCACTCGTTGTAGGCCCATTGACGATCGAGCGATCAGGGCCGGATGGGCCTGAATCACCTGCTTGTGTGAAGCCGCACATTGGGAGAAACAGCGGAGACTAGGGCATCGATCGCGCAGGAATTGATTATGGGGGAGAGAAGCGCGAGGGACAGAATAGTGACCGTGGTCCACACTACCACACTCTTCCTGAGATAGCGAACCCTGAATTGCTATCTACAAAGCATTCTAATGGGTGAGCAGATAAGCCAACAGAATCGCGTGCTTGGTATTTGGGTGCCTTTGGCCATGATTCGAGATTGCCCAGACCTACTGGGACGCCGGCTATTGTTTCGCAGAGAGACTCCGCTCAGGCGCCGTCCTGCGCTTGCTCAGTGGCTCCGCGGCGCCTGCTTCTGGTCGCGCCGGACCCATGGTTTCTGCCTAGCGACTTGCTCTCCTGGGCGGCGGAGCGCGAGCGGGTATCCGGTCCAAAGCTGTGTCTCGCCAGCGAAGAGACTTCACGCCTGATGGTTTCGATTGAAGACGTGTTGTCAACCGACTTGGGATCAGTCAGCCCCAGCAACTGCCAGCGGATTTTCGGTTTATGGACGGACTTTTTCTTCTTTTTTCCTGCTCTGCGATCTTTCCAAACTGAAGAGAGATTCATAGAGAACTCCTTCTGCGAGGCCATGAGGCTCCTGCCAGGGGGATACCTGACGAAGAAACCAGTAGCCCTATTTCGATGCCAACAACGGATCTTCCCACCTGTATGAAGGCCGGACTGTGCCATTCAGCCGGGTGAGCGTCAGAGCAGTTACGCTACAGAGACAGTCGCGCAGAGACTGGGAGTGAGTACCGGGAGCGCGAGGAAGGGAAAGTAGCTCAAACCAGGTTATAGCCTAACATGTGCTGCATGAGGAGTCAAATACTGATTTGCTGAACGCATCGCTTATTGAGTGGGCACCGATGGGACCATCAAGCCTGTCAATCGGCTTCCAGAGCCCCCGTAATTTGCGGTGCATAGCCCTGAGGCGAGGCCCATGGCGTACAGTGCATAGATGAGCCATTTCGAAGGGGTGAAATCGTACCACCGTGGTCCGTTCCGATAATCGCTTGGGTACGTAGGGTGGTGCGGTAGTTGTAGTAACCCTCACCGATGGTAAGGAGGGAGAACCGCCAACTGTTCCGGGCTGGAGTCTTTAGTGGCGTAGGGTTCCTATCCCCCAGCCGACATGGAAAAAACGTAGGACGAGTCGAATTGGCGCGGCGGCGGTCGCCAAAGTGAAAGTCCACGTACAATAATGAGTAGCTGGCCACTACGATTGTATAGTTTTGATAAGGTGGCGTCCAATGAGCTGGTGTGTGGGTAGCCTGGGCGTGCTGCCGTTTTGAAGAACGGGTTGACATCATGGATTTCATGCTGTATGGTGTGTCTACATTTCCCTCGTAGTAGTCCGGCGATGGGGATGTTCCAAATCATAACGGACTTCGCGATCGCATCGCGACCAGGTCCTGTTTGGAGTTGCACCCTTCTCGGTTGTCTCTCCCCTCGGTTCTCTGATCCCGTCATCATGCGATCAAACTGAAAGGATAGTGTAGTGGATACGTCTGTTCACTCCAATTTTCACACCCTCGGGTTGTCCGAGGCCCTCTTGCAGGACCTGGCCGCTGCGGGGTTTTCTTCACCAACGCCTATCCAGGCACGAGCCATCCCGTCGGCGCTCGCTGGGCGAGATATCATCGGTTGCGCGCAGACCGGGACGGGTAAAACCGCGGCATTCGTCATTCCCTTGGTCGAACGGCTTGCCGTGCTGCCGAAGGGCCAGCCACAGGCATTGATCTTGGCGCCGACGCGCGAACTCGCGTTGCAGACACTCACGACAATCGAGAAACTGGGACGCAGCCGTCGCGTGTCAGCTACCGTCATTGTGGGAGGCGCGGACATGCAGGCCCAAGTGCGAGGCTTGCGGCAACGGCCTGATATCTTGGTTGCGACGCCGGGTCGCCTGCTCGATCACATGTGGAACGGCACGATTCTGTTGTCGTCTATAAAGATCCTGGTGTTGGATGAGGCCGATCGCATGTTGGACATGGGATTCGCGCCGCAAATCAATCAGATTCTTGACGCCTTGCCGGAAGAACGGCAAACCTTGCTGTTCTCGGCCACACTGCCAACGGATCTGGCTCGGTTGATGCAAGCGAGCGTCAACAATCCAGTGCGCGTGATGGTCACCCCATCCGCAACGACGGCCGTTGGCATAACGCAGGCGGTGCACCATACCTCGCACGATGCCAAAGCCGATCTGCTGCTGTCGCTCTTAGGAGCGGATAAGGATACGGCGCTTGTCTTTACCAGAACGAAGCATCGGGCTGATCGGTTGGGGCGTCTGTTGGGGAGCGCTGGGCACAGGGTGGCCGTGTTGCACGGTGACCGCAGCTTGTCTCAGCGCCGTGCCGCGCTGGAAGGATTTCGGCGCGGGACATTCCGTGTACTGGTGGCGACGGACATCGCCGCCCGCGGGATCGACGTGGCGAACATCGGCCATGTGATCAACTTCGACTTGCCCAACTGCCCGGAAGATAATGTGCATCGTATTGGACGCACGGCTCGGATGAAGACCACTGGTCGGGCCACAAGTTTTGTAACAAGGGAAGACCATCAGCAACTTCGAGACATCGAGCGCCTCTTGGGCCATGTGGTCCCGCTTGCTCCGGGAAGCACTCGACCAGCATCAACCACCCTTGTGAGGGCCGGGGTTCCGCATCGGAAAGAGCGGCCGTCGTCATATTGCCCAAATGGTTTCAGAAGCCGTCGTTGCTCGAACTACGGGACGACTCAGACCGCGCAACCAGCTCGCGGCGCTCGCCACCAATAGGTGCGTCAAACCTGAAAATGGTTCGCGAAACCGGCCTTGTGAGGTACAGTGACCCTCATGGGGTGGGGAGGTATGCAGACCGCGCATCATCGAGCGCCAGTCCTCAATAGGTTTCGTCGATATCCCAGGGTTCGGGTTCTCACGCCATTTACCTGCTCGCTCGCCCGCCTAGAATCCAAAGGGTGGTTTCGAAAACCTAGTGAAGCGCTCGGTGTGGTGTATGATCTTTCGCTGCGCGGCGTGCGTGTGAGCACCGAGGCTCCGATCAAGCCCGGAGACCAGCTCTCGCTGACGCTGCGGTTGCCAAAGCAGGCCGCTCCGGCAGAGATTGCCATCGCGACGGTCCGCTGGACAAAGGATCAGATCTACGGGCTTGCGTTTCGAAGACTCTCTCAATCGTCACTGAGCCGGTTGATTAAATACATGGCCATCGCGACGATGATGAAAGTCTAGATCGCAGTATTCCCGAGCGCTCCTGCTGCAATCGCGGCTCAGCAGTTGCAGCATGCCTGTGGTCGGGCTCGCCGCCTGGTCGGTCAACATCCTGTCCAAGAATGCCTTCCTTCTCAGAGCTTCGCGCGCCACTCTCGCTTCGTGCCTCTGCTGCACGCGCTTTTGATCATGCCATAAGCTGAATGTGTAGGATGTTGTGGGCTGTTAAGAGATGCGGCTCCGTAGGGGGCGATGGCCTGTTGTTCCCCGTGGACGGGCGCAGCTGCGTCCTTCTCTGGGGCCGTGGGCTACTTGATCGCGACGGCCTTGACCTCCTTGAAAGTGGTATAGCCTTGGAGAACTTTCTGAACACCGTCCTGTACCAGGGTCGTCATGCCTTCTTCAATCGCGGCCTTGAGCATGTCCTCGGTGCGTGCTTTCTGCTGAACCATCCGCTTTAGTTGATCCGATCCCAGCAGGAGCTCGTGCAAGGCGACGCGCCCTTTGAAGCCGGATCGGTTGCAGGCCTCACAGCCTTTCCCACGAGTGAGACGGAAGGTATTGTCTTGTTTGATTCCAAGCTTGTCCCAATAGTCCGCCCCATAGCCCAGGCGGAGCTCCTCATATTCTTCCTTGGTCCCGACATACTGTTCCTTGCAGTCTTTGCAGATACGGCGTGCCAGACGTTGCGCTAGCACGCCGAGCATCGCATCGGCAAAGCTAAAAGGGTCGCAACCCATGTCCAATAAGCGAGTCACGGTCTCGACCGCGCTGTTCGTGTGCAACGTGGTCAAGACCAAGTGGCCGGTCAGCGAGGCCTCGATCCCTGTGTCGGCCGTTTCTTTGTCCCGCATTTCGCCGACCATAATGACGTCGGGATCGGCACGGAGAAAGGCGCGCATCGCATTGGCAAAGGTGAGGCCTATCTTCGGCTGCACTTGGACTTGCCGCAGTCCGTATTGCGTGATTTCGACCGGGTCTTCAGCCGTCCAGATCTTGATGTCGGGAGTATTGATGTGTCCAAGAACGGAGTGAAGGGTGGTCGTTTTCCCCGATCCGGTTGGTCCCACACAGAGAATGATGCCATAGGGTTTTTCTGCAATGTCTTTGAGTGCCTTGAGATTCCGATCGGAGAACCCCATCTTGTCAAGCGGCAGGGGCTCGCTGGCCGCAAGGATACGCATGACGACGTCTTCATTGTAGCCAGCCGTCGGGAGGGTCGCGACGCGCAGCTCGATCTCTTTTGTGTCAGTGAGCTTGAATTTGATCTTGCCGTCTTGGGGTTTGCGGCGCTCCGCGATGTCGAGACTGGCCATAATCTTGAGTCGGGACACGATTGCCCGCCGATAGCTCTGAGGGATCTTCATGTACTCGAAGCAATCGCCGTCGACGCGAAAGCGCACGATTGTTTCCCGTTTTTCCCCGTACGGCTCGATGTGAATATCCGACGCGCTTTGTCTGTAGGCATCGGCGATGATCTGGTTGGCGAGACGAACGATCGCGCTATCGTTCTCATCGAGTGCGCCGCCCAAGGAGGCCTCCTCCATTGATTCGGCCTGGGCTTCGGTAACGAGTTCGCCAAGAATGTCGGAGACGTTTTCGTCAAGTTTTCTGCCGCTGTCTCCCTGACCCGTAGAAGATCCGAGAAACTGAGCGATGTCGCGGCGAAGGCTGACGGCAAAGCGGATATTGAGCCCAGGAAACGTTCGCTTGATGTCCTGTACACGGTCGAGGTCTCCGGGATCATCGGTCAGAACTTCAATGGCGGTGCGATCCCGCTTGAGCGGCATCCAGTGGTTCTTCTTCAAATAATCGATATTGAGATTCTTGAGCAGCTCGACGTCTACAATCGTGCGTTCACTGTACTCGATGTAAGGACACTTGAAAAACTGCGCGAGCGACTTCCCGATATCGGATTTCGGGACTTTGTATTTCTCGATGAGAATCCCTTCGAGGTCGTTGGTGCCTTTTCGTGAATCGGCGATGGCATTGTCGAGTTCTTTCTGAGTGATGCGGCTGTTGCTCACCAAAAGATCGAACTTGGTGGGATTTTTTTTTGAGATTTTTTGAAGATTGAAGAAAGCGATTCCGAGTGCCTTGGCGATCTCCGCGACGGATTCTTCGTCTTTTCTCGTAAAGCGACTACCGCTCTTCTTGTTCAGGAGCTGGAGGACGCCCATCAGATATTTGTTGTCAGCGACGAGGGGGTAGGTCAGAACTTGCTTCGTTTTGAAACCGGTGCGTTTGTCGTAGGAGGTGTCATGGAGAAGGGAAGGATGAATGCTCTGCAATTCGGCAATATTGTACGCGTCTGCGATGTTGACGGGGCGGAGGTACTTGGCGCAGAAGCCCGCCAGACTTTGTTCGGTTATAGGAATACGGACTTCCTCTACAGAGCCGACATGAGGGACTTTTGAAAAGATTTCTTTCTTTTCGGAATCGAATGCGAAGAGCGTCAGGTCCTCTGCGTCGAAGAGGCTCAGTATGTCTTTGTGAAGGTCCAGGAGAATTTGGTCGAGGTCGCTGGCGGCATGAATTTGTGTGGTTATGCGCTTGACGTGTTCGGCGTACTCAACTTTCTGTTGCAGCTCCTGCAGATTCTGAGGCATAGGTTTGGCTTGCATTCCTGCTATGCTCCCTCTGGGCTCAGATTGATTCGTCCATCGGGTCGTCCGCGGGGTCAGCAGGGGCTGGGCCGTGACACTTCCCACGTTCGAGAACCGAGTTTCAGTCTAGCTCAAAGACACGGAAAGGCAAGGGAAAGGCAATTTCTTTCGGTATGAAAACGGGGGCAAAGGTGGCCTGACGTGAGCGTAAGAAGGGGAAAGGCTACGTATCCGAAGAGAGGCGCGTGGCATGTGTTGAACCGGATTCGCCTGAGAATTTGCGGAGGTGGGCAATCATATCCGAAGGGGCTACGCGGGCCTTGAGGCCGCTTCTTCGAACTTTGACTTCAACGACGCCATCCGCAAGCCCCTTATCACCCACGACGACTTGGAATGGCGCTCCGATCAGGTCAGCATCGTTAAATTTGACTCCGGCACGATCATCTCGATCGTCCCAGAGCACTTCGAAGCCTCCCGCCAGCAGGTCGTGATAGAGACGTGCGGTGGCCACAGTGGACTTTTCCGATTGGCTGACCGGCAAGAGGTGGACATGGAAGGGGGCGATGGGGTAGGGCCAGATGATTCCGCGCTCATCATGGTTCTGCTCGATGGAGGCGGCGGCGGTGCGGCCGACTCCAATGCCATAGCATCCCATCACGGCCAAGCATTCCTTGCCCTGTGGATCCAGAAATGTCGCTTTCATGGCTTGGCTGTACTTGGTGCCCAACATGAACACATGACCGACTTCAATGCCTTTGGCGACTTTCAACGTGCCGTCTCTGCGCGGGGAAGGATCGCCGGCTTGCGCGTTTCGAAGATCCAGAACCTGATCGGCCGAGAAGTCGCGCTGCCAGTTCACATCGACATAGTGAGTGTCAAGCTGGTTACCGCCAACGACCACATTCCGCATCGCGGGAACAGCGTGATCCGCGAGGACACGAATTCCCTTGAGCCCGACTGGACCGGCAAATCCGACCGGGGCGCCGGTGACATTCTCGACGGTGGCAGGACCCGCCAACTCAATTTCAGGCACCCCTAGAACTTTCTTGAGCTTTACCTCATTGACTGCATGGTCGCCACGCACTAGCACGGCCACCGTTTCTTTCGCGGTTGAGTACAAGATCGTCTTCACGAGTCGATGGGCAGGAACTTTCAAGAATGCGGTGACTTCCTCGATCGTCCGGCAATTGGGAGTCGACACAGAACGCTTAGGCCGCAAAGGGTCGCTTTCAGACTGTTCGGGAGCTAACACTTCGGCCCGTTCCACATTGGCGGCGAAAGATCCCTGGTCGCTATACACGACAGTTTCCTCGCCTGTGTCGGCCAGCACCATGAACTCGTGGGAGGATGTACCGCCGATGAGTCCGGTGTCGGCTTCAACCGCCCGGAATGTCAGGCCGCAACGCGTGAAGATGCGGTGGTACGCGTCATACATCTGTTGGTAGCTGAGGCGCGCGCCGTCTTCGTCGCGATCGAAGCTGTACGCATCCTTCATCAGGAACTCACGGCCGCGCATGAGTCCGAAGCGAGGGCGAATCTCATCGCGGAATTTCGTCTGAATTTGATAGAAGGTGAGTGGAAGCTGTCGATAGGACTTCACTTCCCGTCGGAAGAGATCTGTAATGACTTCCTCGTGCGTGGGACCCAGACAGAAGTCTCGTTCATGCCGATCTTTGAACCGAAGCAATTCTTTTCCATAAAAGTCCCAACGACCGGTTTCTTTCCAGAGTTCAGCCGGCGAAGCTACGGGCATGAGGACTTCCTGAGCTCCGGCGCGATTCATTTCTTCACGAATGATCTGTTCGACTTTGCGGATAACGTTGAGACCGAGCGGAAGGTAGGTATAGATGCCGGCGGCCAATTTTCTAATCAGCCCGGCACGCAACATGAGCCGGTGGCTGACGGTTTCTGCCTCACCGGGATCTTCCCGCAGGGTAGGGATGAGCAGTTGAGATGTTTTCATCGACGATCAGCGGGTGAAGATGCGTTCGAGGTCGTTCCAAAAGGCGAAGATCATGATCCCGACTAGAAAGACCAAACCGGCTTGTTGAGCCAGTTCCCGCTGACGTTCGCCGAGTGGCTTGCGGAGAATGCCTTCGATCAAGAAAAAGAGCAAATGCCCGCCGTCGAGGATGGGGATCGGCAGGAGATTCAGAACCCCAAGGTTAATGCTCAAGATCGCAATCAGGAACACGACGCTGGAGGCGCCCTGAGACGCCGCTTCACCAGAAATATTGGCGATCGTGAGTGGCCCTCCGATATTCTTACTCGAAATGTCGCCGACCACCATTTTATACAGTCCGACCACGGTCAGTTCGGTCCATCCCCACGTGGCTTCAAGGCCTTGATAGACAGCTTCCAGGGGGCTATCGGACCGAATCAATGATCGGCCGGGACCGGTAATGCCGATTTTTCCGACCTCCACGGTCTGTCCGTTCACCGTCACTTTCTCGGCGGCCGGGGTGACGGTCAGGGCAACACGTTGCCCATTACGGAGTACTTCGACGCGCAACGGTATCTGTGGATGTTCTTTTACCTGCGCCGTCATTTGAGCCCAGGTGTAGATTGCCTGCACTTCAACACTCACGACACGATCGCCGGCTTGGAATCCGGCCGCGGCGGCAGGCGAACCATGCATCACGGAGGTCACCAAGGCGGGGGTTTCTTCCACGCCGATGGTGTAGAGCGGCTCTTGGCCTCCGGCCACTTCTCCCGGGGCGGGCGTCGGTGTGACGGTCAACCGTTTGGTCTGACCTTCACGGCGAACCTCAAGCTCGATGGGCCGCCCCGCGCTCTTCGCTACCGCGTCGAGCAGTTCGGTTTTTGTCGCGATATCATTCCCGTTCACCTTGACGACGCGATCGCCGATTTCCATCCCCGCCACTGCGGCTGGTGACCCAGGGACAAGGGCCTCCACATCGGCGCTGAGGTCGCGGAAAGTCGGCACAAACAGCGGTGATCCTGTGGATAACCATAAGGCGAAAATTAAATAAGCCAGGATGAAATTAAATCCGGGACCCGCCCCCACGATGAATACTTTTCCCCAGAGACCTTGATGAGCGAACGATCGCCGGCAATCTTCGGCGGTGATGGCTTCTGTTTCATCCTCTCCGTACAGTTTGACGTAGCCGCCCAGCGGAATGGTCGATACCAGGTACTCTGTCTCTCCCACCTGGCGGCCAAAAAACTTGGGACCAAAGCCGAGCGAGAACTTCAGCACTCTTACACCGACCCAACGGGCCGCGAGGAAATGGCCGAGCTCATGAAACGCCACGAGGACCCCAAGGACAATGAGAAACCACCAGGCCTTCTGCATCAGGAGCCAGAGGGTGTCGGGGGACCAGGTGAATGCGAATAACGGCATAATGCTTAATGCTCAGTCTTCAATGTTCAGGAGGTTAATTCAACATTCATCATTCAAAATTACGCGTCAGCGCGACAACGCATGCACGAGAGATTCAGCTTTCTCTCTCGCCCACCGATCGGCTTCCAGCGCGTCATCGAGACACGTAATGTCCCGACGTGTATGCGCGTCCATCGTGTTGCGGATGACTTCCGCGATCTCGAGAAAGCGAATACCGCCGTTGAGAAACGCGTCGACGGCGACTTCGTTGGCTGCATTCATGGCGGCGGGCATGGTGCCTCCGACTCGAAGCGACTCGTATGCGAGGTTGAGACAGGGGAAGCGATCGTGGTCTGGCTTGCAGAACGTCAGCTTGCCGACTTCCGTCAAGTCCAGTGAAGGCAGGTCAAGCGGCATCCGTTCGGGGTAACGCATCGCGTAGGAAATTGGGGTTCGCATGTCCGGCAGTCCGAGTTGGGCAATCATCGATCGATCTTCATACTCTACCAGAGAATGGATGATGCTTTCCCGATGGACCAAGACATCGATACGGGACTCGCGAATGTCGAATAACCAGCGAGCCTCCACCACTTCCAATCCCTTGTTCATCAGCGTGGCCGAGTCGATGGTGATTTTAGAGCCCATCTTCCAGTTCGGATGCTGAAGAGCCTGCTCCGGCGTTACGTCTTGCAGCTGTTCTTTCGTGAGCGTCCAAAGGGCGCCGCCGGAGGC
>JBQTHY010000059.1:0-5262 GCA_052389395.1 Nitrospiraceae bacterium
CCGAAACACCACAAACGCATTCGATGGGTTTCACTGGCAAATCGGCCAGAGCAAAACCTGGCGGTTCAGAGTTTTTTTTGTGGAACCGGTCATTCGGGACGACGTTTCACTTGACGAGCAGAGCAATAAGTCCCTTTTTTGGGGAACCTACATAGAGAGTCGACATTTCCCCTGGTTCCAGATGGAAGCTTACTACTTGGGTCTGAACGATCAGCGTACGGCCCCCGTTTCGACCCATCGCACGTTCTCCACCTTCGGAGGTCGTCTCTATAAGGACCCCAAACCAGGCGAGATGGATTATGAAATTGAAAGCGCCTGGCAGCCCGGAACCCTTTGGGTTACGGATCATTTTGCCCATTTTCAGCATCTGGACCTCGGGTACACCTTTCAACTCCCCTGGTCTCCTAGATTTCTCATCCACTACGACTACGCCAGCGGAGACCGCGAACCTGGTGATGCCTCGGACGAAAGATTCGATAGCCTGTTTGGGGCTCGACGATTCGAATATATGCCGACCGGAACCTTCGGGCCGTTTTTCAGAACCAACCTGAATTCCCCAGGGTGGCGGATAATCGTGACACCGGCCAAAGGTTGGACCATTCAACTCAAACAGCGGTTCTGGTATTTGGCCCAGAGCAAGGATAGCTTCGGAAGTTCCGGCTTGAGGGATCCGACCGGGCAAGCTGGAAACAACTTAGGGCATGATTTGGAATTCCGTGTGCAATGGGCCCTCAGCAAGAACTTGGACTTTGATGCCGGGTACGATCACTGGTTCAAGGGATCCTATTTCGACCTACTCCCCGCCTCTGCGGGTTTACCACCTGGGGGAAACAAAGATACGGACTATTTTTATGTCTCGATGAGAATCAGAATATAGAGAGGATTGGTCTATGAAACGAAGCATTTTCGCGTTGTGCTTGTTCGTCATCACCGGTGTGAACCTCGCGGGCGTGCTCGTGACACCAGCTCTAGCCGAGCAAGCGCTGGTCGCTGTGGCCGCCAATTTCGTTCCGCCAGTCCGCGAACTGGCGATGGAATTTGAAAAAGCGACCGGTCACACTCTTAAGGTCTCCTCGGGCTCCAGCGGAGCGTTCTTCGCGCAGATTAAGAACGGTGCTCCATTCGACCTGTTTTTCTCCGCCGACGACGAGCGACCGAAGTTGCTCGAAGAGGAGGGCCTGGGTATCACGGGCAGCCGTTTCACCTATGCCATCGGGCGTCTCGTGCTCTGGAGTCCAGACCCTGCATTGGTCACTGGCGGAGATACTCTGAAAACCGGCAGCTTCAAGCACCTGGCCATGGCCAATCCGAAGACCGCCCCCTACGGAGTGGCGGCGATGCAGGCCATGCAGAAGCTAGGGGTATGGGACGGGTTACAACCTCGGATTGTCATGGGGGAGAACCTGGGGCAGACCATGGGGTACATTGAATCCGGCAATGCCGAATTGGGGTTTGTGGCCTTGTCCCAGGTCCTGGACCCAAAGCTCAAAGTTAAGGGAAGTCGCTGGAATGTACCGACTGATCTACACGAACCGATCAGGCAAGACGTGGTCTTGCTGGTTAAGGGAAAGGATAATCAGGCAGCGAAAGTGCTGCTGGAGTTCATGGGTAGGCCGCAGGTAAAAGCGATAATCGAACGTTATGGGTATGATTTGAAATAAATAACGGTTTCGAGTGAGCGGGAGGTAGGGTCATGACAGACATGGACATGGACCTGAGCGCCTTGTGGGTCACATTGCGACTGGCCACCATGAGCGTTATAGTACTGCTTATTATAGGTACACCTCTCGCTTGGTGGTTGGCCCATACCCGCTCCCGGTTCGGGCCCATCATCGAGGCCGCAGTCGCACTGCCGATTGTGCTTCCTCCCACTGTCCTCGGATTCTACATCCTCGTAGCCCTTGGCCCCTACGGCCCGCTAGGCCGACTGATGAATGTCACATTAGCGTTCACCTTCACGGGCCTCGTGATCGCCTCAGTCTTTTATTCCATGCCGTTTGTGATACAGCCGCTCCAAGGGGCGTTTGAGGCCGCCGGAAAAGCGCCGTTGGAAGCGGCCTGGTCGCTCCGCGCCTCCAGGTTGGATGCCTTCTTGACCGTGATATCCCCGATTGCTCTGCGAGGATATATCAGCGCCATCGTACTCGGCTTTGCGCACACGATGGGCGAGTTCGGGGTCGTGCTGATGGTTGGGGGGTCAATTCCGGGACAAACGCGAGTTCTGTCCACAACCATATTTGAACACGTGGAAGTGATGGAATACGCTCAGGCGCATGCGATCTCTGCCTTTATGCTGATCTTCTCGTTTCTGGTGCTGCTGGCGGTGTACGTCGTGAACCGCAGATTTCCCATACACGTGTCATGAACCTTCTGGTTGCACGCTTTAATGTGCACTATCCGAACTTTCATCTGAGCGTTGATTTGGATGTGCCAACATCGGGCATTACCGTGCTCTTCGGACCCTCAGGCTCCGGAAAGACAACGTTATTGAGATGCCTAGCCGGACTGGAGCGCGCATCGGATGGATTCTTACAGTTCGGCAACGACGCCTGGCAGGACGAAGCAAAAGGCGTGTGGCTGCCACTCTACACCCGCCCGATCGGGTACGTATTCCAGGAACCTCGATTGTTCCCCCACTACACCGTACGTTCAAATCTTCTTTACGGCTACAGCCGCATACCTCCTGAAGAACGCCGTATTTGGATCGAACAGGTGGTCAATATTCTGGGAATCGGGCATCTTCTTGAGCGCCGCATCCACAAGCTATCCGGTGGCGAGCAACAGCGGGTGGCGATCGGCCGCGCACTGCTTACGAGTCCCAAGTTGCTGCTGCTGGATGAGCCGCTCGCCTCGCTCGATATTCAGCGCAAGCAAGAACTCCTCCCATTCATACATCGGCTTCATGAGGAGCTGCACATCCCGGTGATGTACGTCAGCCATGCGATCAGCGAGATCCTCCAACTTGCAGACCGTGTCGTCCTTTTGAAAGAGGGCAAACTCGTAGGGGCCGGCGCGCTCAATGAGGTGCTCACTTCTCAAGAGTTTCGGGGGAATTTTGGATCGCATCGAGTCGGCGCAGTCTTGGACGCTCGTGCGGCAAGCCACGAACCGCAGTACGGTCTTACTCAGCTCGATTTCAAGGGCCAATTCCTGTTTGTGCCGCTTCAGCCAGTCGCCATCGGGCAGACCGTGCGTGTGCACATCCTTTCTAGCGATGTCAGTTTGGTCGTAGGCAAGACCACGTCCCCGACCAGCGTGTTGAACATTCTTGAGGCGAGTATTCTTGAGATCCGGGAAATGGATCAGTCCTCGGTAGACGTGTTGCTAGATATCGGGGCGCCGCTCGTCGCCAGCATTACCAGAAAATCGCTTGCTAACCTCGGCTTGAAACCAGGACATCGGGTATTTGCGCATATCAAAGCAGTGGCGTTGAATGAAGAGCTGATGGGGTAGATGTCGCGCCATTTGATCTCTAAGGACCTATGCACCGCGTAGCTGCATTCATCGGCATTCTTCTGTGCGCCCTAGCACCACCTGTCGTCCGGGCAGATGATACCGGTTCGACTCACCCTCACTCAACCGTCATGCCAACCATCGAGGCGTCTTGTCGACCGATTGACGGGGAGGGATTTGAGAACATTCAGATCGAAACCTCCGACATCAGGCTTCACGAGCAGCTATTCGAGCAAGTGCTCTCTGCGCCAGCCATCCAGCGGCTGGACCATCCGTTGATCGATTACATTCGAGCGTACTGTTTTCGGGGCGTGCTCGTGGTATTCCGCCAAGATCTCCGAACACATCGTACGACCGGCTTGGTGCAGCTCAATTTCATCGTAAAGGATGTTGCAAGCGTGCGACAGAAGTTGGAGTCGGCTTATCGTGCGGCCCCTCTTTCACAACTGAGTGAGGTGGAACGCGACAAGATCGTCCGGTTTCGAATGAAGCCGGGCGTGATGCGGAACGATCGAAAGGTCGATCGCTTGGAAGTCTATGGGGCGGAGGGATTCTTGATCGGGTTCGATCAACCTCAAGAGTGATAGAAGGAGGTCACCATGAAACTCAGCGCACGGAATCAATTTCAGGGAACGGTCTCGAAGATTACCGAAGGACAGGCAATGGCCGAGGTCTGTGTGAAGGTTGGGAACCTCGAATTTGTCGCGGCCATCACCGAAGGGTCGGTCAAAAACATGGGTCTGAAGGTCGGGGACTCCGCGACGGTCGCCATCAAGGCGACGGAGGTCATGATCGGAAAATAGCGCGCAGAGCTTGCTTGATCGTGCCTTCTGTTTTCGTGCTGGTTCGCCGATTTCGTCTGATCACACGGTCGGCGCTGAGCGAGCTTGGATTGGCAGTCGGAATGACAGTCAGGGCCCGCTTCAAGGCTGGTTCCGTGCATCTCATTTCACGTCGATAAGCCGAGTTCTCTCCTTCCTTCATTGATGTCGGTTTCTCTCTCCCCAGTTTCTGTGGATAACTCTGTGAACAAGTAGTTTTTCTGCTGCATGGGTGGCTGAAATCACCACATGGCTGACCTCCTTGCCTAGTTTTTAGTCATTGATGAAGAGCCACGGCAGACCGCTATATCTTGTGGCATTTACAGCATTTGAAGGGAAAAACCTGCAACGCTGGATTAAAGCCGTGCTTCGATATTTCTGGCAACGAAACAAAATCGAAATGCCGCTCTGGCCTTATGAGTTATGCACAGAAGTATCGCGTTTTTGGGGAAATCAGCAAAATTCCCACTTGACAGAGGTACTTTGGGTGTGTAACCATTGGCTACAACATGAAATCACACGATCTGAAGCTCATTCGGGAGGGGTTGGGACTCACGCAGCAGCAACTTGCTGATGCGTTACAGACGACTCGTGTGTCGGTGGCGCGTTACGAAGCCGGCATGCGGCGGATTCCCGGCATGGTGCGCGTGGCGCTGGATCAATTGAAACGGAAGACGGACATTCCGATGGCCGGTTTGGTCGCAGCCGGCTCCCCGATCGATCCGGTCCCGCAATCGGAACTCGTCGATGTGCCGCCGAGCATGTTGCGTGGTGGGGAGACATTTGCGCTGCGGGTGAAGGGAGAGTCGATGAAAGATGAGGGAATACTCCCGGGCGATCTGGTGGTGGTGCGGAAGCAGAAGACCGCGAGGAACGGACAAACGGTCGTGGCGTTGGTGAATCGCGAGGCCACGATCAAGACCTATTTCAAAAAAGATGCGCACATCGAACTGCATCCGGCCAATACGGCAATGCAGCCGATTGTGGT
>JBQTHY010000060.1:0-4339 GCA_052389395.1 Nitrospiraceae bacterium
GGCGTTGATCAGCACGCGCGGCTTGTTCGTGAGGCGGGAGATCGCTTGGGCCAATAGCCGCGTGGCCTTCACCCGGCTGTCCACGATCAACTGTTTCCGCTTCTGGGTCCATCGGCCTCCCGCAATCGGTTCGCCGGCGAGATTGATGACGGCTGTCGCCGAGGCCAGTTCGGCCTCCCAGCTACCTGTCGTCATCCCATCCCACCCGACAACCTTGATCGCATGGTTCTGTAGCGGCTTCGCCTGAAGCGGATTGCGGGACAAGATGGTCACACTCATACCCTGGCGGACGAGTGATCGACAGAGCGCCTGTCCGATAAAGCCGCTCCCTCCGCTCACTACGACCTTCATAGAATTCCTCGCTTGCCTCAATACTCAACCGCAGTCAGGGGACCACGGACACACCAGACCGGGAAGGTGTAAATCTTGATGAGGCTGAGCACGTTGCCGAGAAAGGCATCCAGGTATCGTCCGTAGGAAGGAAGATTTTCCTCGGGCACCACCGACCAGTAGGAGGTCGATTGGACGTTCAAGAACGGATGGCCTGGCGGGAGGTTCGGGCCGGGAGCATCCACGGCTGGCCCCACAAGGCTGCGCATCTCGGCCGGGGAAGGCAAACGCCAGCCTCTTTGGCCGCCGACGGCCCTGTTGCCGCAGGTGGTGCGTGCCTCGTTCCATGTGACGGTCGTCGATTCCGGAAACTTCTCCCACACAAGCCCGGTTTCCTTATCCAGAACCGCATCGTCGTTGAAGGCAGGCAAGGTTACGAATCGCTGCGCCGCCGGGTGCGCCTTCTGCCAGTTCTGGATGATGTCTGCGATCAACTCTTCTTTTTCGTGTGTCCGGGTGTTCATCAACTCATATCCCAGGATCAATAATCCTCCGACCACGACAAGGATCAGGACCCTACTGACCCATGTGACCGGCATCATGGCGCTCCGGACCTTGCAACGCTAACAAGCAATTCTCAACCACGGGCATCAGCTGTCTTGCCCCTGCGCTCGATCGATTTGGGTCCCCGCGGAGCGATCATCCGTTCTCGCAAGCAAGGTCCCACAGGGCTTGATCAATAGTGTCCGGTCTAACCGGTAGCCAGTGGTCTGTGTCTACGTACCCATTAGCCGGTCTCCCGGTTCCCATATGGCGGGAGAACTCCGTGAACGTAAGCAACCGAAGGCGCTTTTCCGTGCAGTCGAATTGCTTATAGGTCTTCGTGGACATAAATCGGTGGGCTCCTCTCCCATTCCCCTGCATCGACTTCCAGTCAACTAAAATCACCATCGTCACCAGATTCCCTTCCCGGCGAATGGTATCCGGCTCAACGTACACTGTCTGTAGTCCAGGCGATTGATGTTTTTCGTCAATCGCCACCCATTCTGCGTACAGGGATCCACTACTCAGTAGCAGGAACGCCATCAGCGACCCGAACCCAAAACCGTAGGCCAGAGGCCGTTTGAGGAAGGGGTCAGCATTGGAGGAAGCGGCGTCATGCGCAGGGAAACGCCAGGTGGGACGAATCGTGAAAGCCATGGGGGCCTCGGAGGGAGTCCTAATTACTACGTTGTTATTCTAGAAGGGGGTTATTCGGAGGCGCAAGGGGCAGATCACAGTATGGAGAGAGTTAACCCTATCGGCGGAATCCCTTCTACAGCTGCCTCGAATTCCACCATATTTCCTTTTTCATCACGGCATTCATCAGCGGATTTGCTCGGGATGCTTTAACACCTGCCTTGAATTTAGCTATATCGGATCCGAATGTTCGAGAGGAGGGGGGGCCTCATGGGGAAACGAGGCTTAGTTCCAGGCGCTCTTGCCTCGCCTCAACAACCTTTTCAGCGGCGGCTTCATGGTTTTACGCACGGTTTCGCGACGCTGACGCTGGCGTTCGACCAGTCGGCCCGCCACAAAGCCTGCGCGGACGCTCGTCGACTGCTTGAGGAACGTGCGAATGTGCGTTTCCGCCTGAAGGGCATCTTGGTACACTCCCAAGAGGTCTTGGACCGCCATTGCCTGCTTCATGAAACGTGAGGCCGGCTTGCCGACCGACCAGACCGCCAGTTCCGCGGCGTAACGTGCGCGTTTCGTCTTGATACGGACCTCATGGAGCTTCGCGTGACTAGGTGAAGAGCCCAAACGCCGAATCGCCTTCCGCAGCTTCTTGAATTCTCGCTTCGCAATCTCGTACAACGTCACCGGCGATTCCATGATGGACGGATTCTGGGCGGCCTGTTGGAGTCGCCGCACGACATCGAGATAGCGGGCACTCTTCAGTTCACTGAGCACAACCTGCTGCACGCGGGCCCGCTGCGCCTGCAAATGAGTCACGAATTGCGCCAAGGGCTTGCGGTCTCGCGCATCCGAGCCGGCAGCCTCCTCACTGAAGTACGCGATTTGGACATCGAGATCGCGGGCCGGCCCCAGCAAATGGCTGAGCCACGTCAATTCGCTCTGCAGCGAACTTGCCCATTCAGACACGAGAATAGGCCGGGCTGCGCGAAGCACCGCGCGCAAACGTCTCGTTGCCACGCGCATATGATGCAGGCTCTCGCTTTCCGCACCGAGCCTGGTGCCGGGGTCGTGCGCCAGGAACCAGTGGACATGCTGGGTGAGCGCCCACTTCACATGGTCGACCACCGGCGCGTCGCGAGCCGGCGGTGCCTCGGGGGCGGCAACCGGCAGTGAGAGCGCGCGAAACACCGTCGGTCGCCCGTCATGGTCGCGGGCTCCCGCTCGGCGGAGCAGGTGTTCCAACTCCTGCAGCGGGTCGTCATCCGCGCCGAGCCGCTCGATTTCGAGCTCCCGAAATCGTTGGATCACACAACCGTTCTTCACGACCGACACACTGTCGAGCGCGATTTCGGCAACAGGGGCATGATGACGCCGTACCAGAACGCCCGTGCGCCAGACCCGCAGAGTCGCAACCGGTGCCAGTTTCCGCGGGCCCAGATGGAGAACGAGCAGATCCCGAAACGCCGGCGGCGGAAACGGGCGCCCATTGACAACCTCGACTTCCTGCCGGTCGTTGCCCAACGGAACTTTGAGCTGCCAGGCCTTTTTCTGCCTTTCGACTCGATGGCGGAGTGTGATCCCCGCGTGAGCCAGATCATGCGACACAGTGTCATAGTAGGTGGAGATGAGCAGCCGTCGGGGGAGCGGAGTGCCGGGAATATGAGGCAGGCGGAACTCCGGATCGACGCTGAGCTTGATTTCGCGTTCGACGGTCGATGTGACCGTGAGCGAGCGGAGGGCGTCGGCTAGACGGTTGTCGGATCGAGGCATAGCGCCGCCTCTCGCGGTTGTTGCCGGTCTGTTCACGGAGGATCTCAGAGCCGGAGGACTTCAGGACAATATCCCTGCTCGGCACCCAAATCGACCTGTTCTTCTCAAGCCGTGCTGTTATGGTAGGGAATCGTTGTGGGCGAACTCAAGTTTCGAATTGAGCCCTGGAGCGGATTGCTCGTCCTCAACCTGGCCGGAACACCAGAGATAGACCACGCCGCCATGATCCGCCTGGCAACGGAGCGTATTCTAGGGTGAACCCACTGGGTCTGACCCCGTTAATTTGATTTGGGATGCTCCTCCTCTGGTTGGTTGTGACGCTCGACCAGCCTTGTTATGCAGTTGCTATACGCCATTCGCCTTTGAATGAAGGTCCAAAACAGCTTATACCTATTAACCATGTCTAACTGCTCCAGGTATTCGCGGCATTGCTTCGCTTCCCAGGACCCTGCATCGTGCTGAGGCTCAGTCATGAGCCAGAACCCAAGCCCCAGGACGCTCATACACAGAGGCAGGCTCACAATGAGCACAATTCTTCGCTTGGTGTTCATGGCTCCCCTCTTTGGGTTGAACTACTTTCTTACCAAAACCGTCACGGCTTCTACCTGGTTCGCTGGAGACAGGTGCGTCGGATGAAGGGGTCGGGGGCCATTTCTGACAGAGATTGACTTATCGAAATTAGTGCCGGAGACCGAGATCGAACCGGTACGGGCCTTGTGAGCCCGGGGGATTTTACGCTCGGCACTGACCCAGAGACTAATTGAGAGTTATCTACATGAATCTGTGGAATATCACAATGATCGGGAGGAACAGTACTAGCGCAGAGTCTCAATAGTTCCTCTCTCTCCTCAATGGTTCTGCCACAATTGAGCCACATGATTGCACCATGATTGATCCATGTGTTGAGCTATGGTCTCACACGAGGCAGGTCTTAGACCAAAGGGACTTGCCATCCGCTCCCCTTCCACAAGACATTGTTTTCTTGAGCTGGGCTCAAAGCCTGTGGCTAATGTGTGGCTGATCGAAATAGACGTTGAAGTCGTCTTGCCATCATCCACGA
>JBQTHY010000061.1:0-13084 GCA_052389395.1 Nitrospiraceae bacterium
GGACCTCTCAACCAGGTCTTTCAGCTCGGCCTCCTCGGAAGCGTTGGCGATCGGCTGTCCTACGACCAGTACGAGTAACAGCGCGAGCGAGAGGGTAAGGGGTTTGATCAGCCGAGTCGGCATCATGGTGTATCCTCGCAAGTTGACCGCCTCGCTAGTTCGACCCCATTCTGACCTTCACGATCGACTTATGCAAGCGACCGGCTGACTGGTAAGGTTTTTTTGCCCGTCACAAGGGGTGGTTACCACATCGTGCCTTGGTTGTGGTCGAAAAGGGTTGTCTGGTATGGTGCGCCCTCACACACCGTACACCGCAAGGAATAAGGAGGGTGGAAAGACCCATGGCAACGAACGATAAACAGGTTATTTTTTCGCTCGTCAATGTCGGGAAAGTTTATCCCCCGAAGCGCCAGGTGCTGAGGGAGATCTACCTTGGCTTCTACTACGGCGCGAAGATCGGCGTGCTGGGATTGAACGGCTCTGGCAAGAGTTCGCTGCTCAAGATCATCGCGGGAGTGGATCAAAACTACACGGGTGAGGTCACGAGGTCCAAGGGCTATAGCGTTGGTTTGCTCGAACAGGAGCCGCAGCTTGATCCGAACAAGACGGTCAAGGAAGTGGTCGAAGAAGGTAAGGCCGAACTGGTGGCGCTGCTGCATGAGTACGAAACGGTGAGCAATAGAATCGGCGAAGTTGGTCCCGACGAGATGGAAAAACTCCTGGATCGGCAGGCTCAGCTTCAGGAGAAAATCGAAGCCGCCAACGGCTGGGAATTGGAGAACGAGCTCGGGATCGCGATGGACGCGCTCCGGTGCCCACCCTCAGATCAACAGGTCGGCACGTTGTCCGGCGGCGAGAAACGGCGTGTGGCACTTTGCCGTCTCCTGATTCAAGAGCCGGACATCCTGTTGCTTGATGAGCCGACGAATCATCTTGATGCCGAATCGGTCCAATGGCTCGAACAACATCTGCAACAGTACAAGGGTACCGTCATCGCCGTCACGCACGACCGCTACTTCCTCGACAACGTGGCTGGGTGGATCTTGGAGCTGGATCGCGGCCACGGGATTCCCTTCCAGGGTAATTACACCTCCTGGTTAGAGCAAAAAAGGGATCGATTGGAGAAGGAAGAGAAAGTGGAATCGAAGCGGAAGAAAACGCTCCAGCACGAATTGGAGTGGATCAGGATGTCGCCGAAGGCCCGGCAGTCGAAGGGAAAAGCGCGCTTGAATCGCTATGAGGAACTGGTCAACCAAAAGCAGGACAAGGTGGCCGAAGATCTGGAAATTTATATTCCGCCTGGACCACGGTTGGGCGATGTGGTGGTGGAAGCCAAGGGAATCAGCAAGGCGTATGGCGACAAGGTACTCTATGAGAACGTAAACTTCACTCTGCCGAAGGGCGGCATCGTCGGTGTGATCGGACCGAACGGCGCCGGCAAGACGACCATGTTCAAGATGATCACGGGCAAAGAAAAGCCGGATGCCGGTTCGATCACGATCGGTGAAACGGTCAGGCTCGGCTACGTCGATCAGGATCGAAGTCTCGATCCAACCAGGTCCGTGTACGACATGATCTCCGAAGGCCACGACACCGTCAAGCTCGGCAAAGCCGAAGTGAATGCCCGCGGCTATTGCGCCCGCTTCAACTTTTCCGGCACGGATCAACAGAAGAAGGTGAAAGATCTCTCGGGCGGCGAACGCAATCGCGTGCATCTCGCGCGCATGCTCAAGGAAGGGGCGAACCTCATCATTCTCGACGAACCGACGAACGACCTGGATGTGAACACCTTGCGTGCCCTCGAAGAGGGGCTTGAAAGTTTTGCCGGCTGCGCCGTCATCAGCAGCCATGACCGCTGGTTTCTCGACCGCATCGCCACGCACATTTTGGCCTTCGAAGGCGACAGCAAGGTGGTCTGGTTCGAAGGGAACTACAGCGAGTACGAAGCGGACCGGAAGAAGCGTCTGGGGAAAGAAGCCGACCGGCCGCATCGGATCAGATACCGGAAGCTGACACGCCAGTAAGCCCCAGCCATGGCACCTCGCGTGATGATTACAGGGGCCGCGGGATTGATCGGGCAGTATCTCATCAAAACGGCTTCGCGATGGGCTCCGCATTGGGAGGTGCGGGGACTAACCCGTGCCGACCTTGATCTCACCGATTACACAACCGTCGAGCGCAGGTGGGAGTCCATGAAGCCCAGCGCCGTGATTCATTGCGCGGCTCTCAGCCGGACAAGAGACTGCGAGCAACACCCGGACCAGGCACGGCTCGTCAATGTGACCGCCACCGGTCGTCTGGCGGCGCTTGCGAAGGACGTCCCATTTTATTTCCTGTCCAGCGGGGAGGTCTTTGACGGTAAGACCGGCTGGTATTGCGAATCGGATGTGCCACATCCGATTAATGTCTACGGCAAGACGAAGTTGGAGGCCGAACAGATCGTTCTGAGGAACCCCCGGCACACCGTGGTGCGGATCGTCCTGACTGCCGGAACGCCGCAGAGCGGCGTTCGCGGTTTCGTTGAAGAGATGTGCCGCGAGGCGAAATCAGGTGGTCGCGTGACCCTGTTTGGCGACGAGTTTCGCTGTCCGCTGCCGGCGGGAGTGATTTCCCGGGCGATTTGGGGGTTGCTCGACCAAGACAAACCCGGTCTCTATCACTTAGGCGGGAGCGAACGGCTCTCACGCTGGGAGATCGGACAGGCGGTGCTGCCCTGGTATCCAGAATTGAACGGGCGTCTTGTCAAGGCATCTTCACACGACCACCTAGGTACCCCGCGTCCGGCAGACCTTTCGCTGAAATGCGAGAAGATCCAGAGTCTCTTGTCGTTTCCCCTTCCCGGATTCCGCGGTTGGCTGGCCGGTCGGACGCGCCGAGGAGCCGATCTGTGGGACTATGAGTCTCGTATTTCGTGAAGCGTGAAGCGTTCCTCGACACGGACACGAACGGCAACCTGCTATCGAGCCGTGAAAGACGACAGTAGCGTGGTCAGAGGACGGAATGACTGAGCCAGTTCCTTGGTCTCTCGTGCTGACGGCGTATCTGGCCATGGTTGTCGTCATGGCTGCGCTGTGGGTGATCGAGCAACGCGTGCGGAATGCCTCGATCGCGGATGTCGGGTGGTGCGTGGGTCTCATCGTAGTCGTCTTGTGGTACATCACGCAGGTGAACGGGGAGGGCCAGCGGAAAATGCTTGTGGCGCTGCTGGTCTCGCTCTATGCGGGACGTCTGGGATTCCACATTCTCTTCAATCGTGTCATCGGGAAGCAGGAGGATGCTCGCTATCGCCGCCAGCGGGAGCAATGGGGCGCATCCGAGAGGCTCAGGATGTTCGGATACTTTCAACTGCAAGCGCTGGCCGTGGCGGCGTTCTCACTTCCCTCTCTGGTCCTTATCCACAATCCACAACCCTCATTTTCGCTGATCGAGTTGGTCGGGTTGTTGATCTGGACAGTCGCTGTCATTGGGGAAGCCAGGGCTGACCGGCAACTCGCACATTTCCGCGCCAATCCGCAGAATCACGATCGAGTCTGTCGCGAGGGACTCTGGCGGTATTCACGGCATCCGAATTATTTTTTCGAGTGGCTCCACTGGTGGGCCTACGTTGTGATGGCAATCGGGACACCCGACTGGTTGCTCACCTGGATCGGGCCGGTTGGGATGGGATGGGCGCTGCTCAAGGTGACGGGAATTCCACCGGCGGAAGACCAGGCGTTGCGGACTCGTGGGGAAGCGTACCGACAATATCAACAGACAACGAGCGAGTTCGTGCCGTGGTTTCCCAAGAAACAATGAATTACTGGCTCAATGCCGCTAATCGGACTCTCGCGGTCTCAGCCTCTTTACTGGTCGGATAGAGACGCACGATGTCTTCGTACAACTGCTTTGCGTGAGGCAGATTCATCTGCCGTTCTTCGAACTGCGCCGTCTCCAGCATCTCCTTCGCCTTGTCGCCGGAACAGCTCAGCAGAAGACCACAGCAAAGAGCACAGAGCATGAGTCGCGCGGTCGTCATGGTTGTCCTATCCGGAGGAATCCTACCGGCTTGACGCGCTGCTGTCCACCCGACGAGATCGTGATCGGACCGACTCGATGCCGTAACGCGGGGCGGTGATGCCTTCGCTCCGGCACTCGGGGCAACGGCTGGGCCTGGTGAGCTTGATCCTGTCCCGAAAGACGTAGCCGCAGTCCGGACAGGTGGACGGTTCGAGGATGAATCGTTGCGAACGGTCCCGTAGGAGGGTTTTCACTACATGGGTCAGGTGGTCCTCGACCTGTCGCTCAGCTATCCCCAGCATCTGCGCCAGTTGATGAGACGAGAGTCGCGTGCCGCTCAACAGCTCGATGATGCGCTGCCGTTGAGTGCGCTCGGGAGGCAGCATGGCGTCATGGTAGGCGAGCGGGCGATGAAAAGCCAAGCCTCAGAACCATGGTCCCTAAAGGTTGTGTTTGCCTCTTAGTAGTTGAACCTAATCTGCCTTTCTGTCAGAATCCGTCGCCTCATCGGTTGTCGGGTCAGGACCAGCCATGTCGGCCGGACCAGCACCGCTGACGGGTCATCAGCTACGGCCCAGAATAACGCTGAGCGTCTTCGAAAGAGGAGGTCTGAGGAAATGAAATTCCTCGCAGTCCATCCCGGTCCGCTCATGTACACCAAGATTTATCTCCGCCTGGAACCGCTCGGGCTCGAGTTGGTGGCCCAAGCTGTCCGCCAATCGGGACATGAGGTTCGCCTGATCGACTTGCAGGTAGAGACCTGGAAAGACTATCTGGCGTTCGCCAAGACCTGGAAACCCGACGTCGTTGCGTTCTCCTGCAACTATCTGGCGAATGTGCCGGAGATCGTGGATCTCGCGAAGATGACCAAGAAGGCTTTACCGAACGCCTTCATCTTTGTCGGGGGGCACAGCGCCTCCTTTGTGGCACGAGAGTTTCTGGAGCACGCGGAAGGCTCGATTGATTGCGTGCTCAAAGGCGAAGGGGAGATTTCTGTCCCCAAGCTGCTGCTGGCCGTAGAGCATGATCGCAAGGCGATCACGAAAGTGCCGGGAGTCGTGACCCCCGACGGTGATGGACCTCCGGCGCAATTTGTCGAGAGCCTCGACGACTTGCTCCCTGCGCGCGATCTGCTCCGGCACCGGCGCAAGTACTTCATCGGGGTCCTGGATCCCTGCGCCTCGATCGAGTTTGCGCGAGGCTGTCCCTGGGATTGTTCGTTTTGCAGCGCCTGGACCTTCTATGGGCGCAGCTATCGGATGGCCAGCCCGGAGAAGGCTGTAGAAGAGCTGCAACAGGTTCGTGAACCGGGGATCTTCCTGGTCGACGACGTCGCCTTCATCCAGGGGAAGCAGGGATTCGAGATCGGTGAAGCCATTGCGCGGCGAGGGATCAAGAAACACTACTACATGGAGACACGCGGCGATGTTTTGTTGCGCAACAAGGAGGTGTTCAAGTTCTGGAAGACGCTGGGACTCCAGTACATGTTTTTGGGGGTGGAGGCGATTGATGAAGAAGGGCTCCGGATGCATCGAAAGCGCATCTCGCTGGGGAGAAATTTTGAAGCGCTTGAATTTGCCCGCTCCCTTGGCATCACCGTGGCCATCAATTTGATCGCCGACCCTGACTGGGACCGGAAGCGATTCGAGGTGGTTCGGCAATGGTGCTTGGAAATTCCTGAGATCGTGAACATTAGCGTGAACACTCCCTACCCCGGAACCGAGAGCTGGGTCACGGAATCGCGCAAGTTCCAGACGAGGGATTACCGCCTCTTCGATATCCAACATGCCGTGTTGCCGACAAAGCTGCCGCTTCCTGAATTTTACGAGGAGCTGGTCAGGACTCAACAGATTCTCAACAAGAAGCATCTCGGTTGGGCCGCGTTGAAATCCACGGCAAAACTCGCGGCCGGGCATCTCATGCGCGGGCAGACCAACTTCGTGAAGATGCTGTGGAAGTTCAACAGTGTCTACAACCCGAAGCTCCAGATAGCCGACCACCAGCGCCCGGTGTCGTACCACATGGCTCTCCCGCCGCCCCCGCGGGAACATGTGGACTCGAAACTCCTCTATATCCTCCCGCCAAAAGGACGACGAGGACGTGCCCTCGACGACTCGACCGAGCAGTTCATCGAAACCACCCGCATGGGGAGCAGTCTCTAGCCGCTCTGCTGCCTGGACCCTAAGCCTCCTGCGCCCTGGTATACTGATGCTGCCGGAATGGTCGACTCTGCCTTGCGATGATGAGCACTCCAGACTGGGCCGAACTTGCCGAACTTGCGTTGAAAAACATCGCCGCCTCGGGCGCCGAGTACGGCGACATTCGTATCCTCCACAGCTCCAGCCAGACGATCATCGGTGAAGACCGCCGCATCGCGTCTATTCGTGATGTGGAGGACCGGGGGTTCGGTGTCCGCGTGCTCTATCACGGAGCCTGGGGATTCGCGGCAAGTTCCATCCTCTCGTCCGAAGAAGTCCCTCGTGTGGCGGATCTCGCTGTCGAGATTGCAAAAGGGTCGGCCTCGCTCGCGATTGAAAAAGTACGCTTGGCCGAGGAACCGATTCATCGTGACCGGTTCGTCACGCGCGCGCGAATTGATCCCTTCACCATCCCGCTCGAAAAGAAGGCGGATCTCTTGCTCAGCACCATGGAGGCTCTGCATCGACACGGGTGGATTGCCCGCAGCGGCGCCAGTCTGTGGGCGAGGAACGACCGGAAACTCTTTGCCTCGACGGAGGGCTCGCATCTTGAATTTGATCTGCTGGCTAGCCAGGGTGACTGTACTGCCACGGCGCTTCATCATGGCCGATTTGCCTCGCGATGTTTCAATACTCCACATCTGCGGGTGGGCTATGAGTTGATTGAGGAGGCCGATATTCTTCGAGAAGCTCCGCGAGTCGCGGATGAAGCGGTTGAGAAAGTGAATGCGCCCCCCGTGGATCCCGGAAGCTATGATTTGGTCCTCGACCCGGAGCATCTCTCGCTGACGATACACGAGTCCTGCGGCCATCCCAGCGAACTCGATCGGGCGCTCGGCTACGAAGCGAACTATGCCGGCACGAGTTTTCTCACGCCGGAGAAACGCGGCACCTTTCGCTACGGATCCCCGCATGTCAATCTCGTGGCGGATAACCGGGAACCGGAGACTCTCGCCGCGACCGGCTACGACGACGATGGGGTGGCCTGTCAGACGTGGGACATAGTCCGTGACGGGATCTTCGTGGGGTACTGTACGAACCGCGAAGTCGGGCCGAAAATCGGCGAGACGCGCTCTCGTGGATCCAATCGGGCCGACAGCTGGGGGAGTGTCCCCATCGTCCGCATTGCCAATATTGGACTGGAACCAGGCTCCGCGACGCTCGATCAGCTCATCGCCGACGTGAAGCAAGGAATCTATATCGAAGGCCACGGCTCGTACAGCATCGATCAGCGACGCTACAACTTCCAGTTCGGCGGTGATGCGTTCTGGCTGATCGAGAACGGCAAGCGCACTCACATGCTGCGCGACGTGATTTATCACGGCATTACGCCAGAGTTCTGGAGCAGCTGTGATGGGGTAGCGGATCTGTCTTCACGCCGGCGCTATGGGTTTATTACGTGTGGAAAGGGGCAGCCGGGTCAGTCCGGCTGGATGACCCATGCGGCGTCACCCGCGCGGTTTCGGAACGTCCAGGTCATCAGAGGCGAGGGACGATCATGACTGTCGCAGGCGCGAAGCCCTGGCCCAAGATGACCAGTCGCGAAGAGTTTCGCTTCCTTGCCGATCTGGTCCTCGCTCGCTCCTCCGGCGATGATACGATGGTGACCCTCCACGATCACCACAGCGGAACCACCAGGTTTGCCAACAATCAGGTGATCCAGAATGTCGATGCGCGCTGCGGCACGTTGGCGGTTACGGTCGCATTCGCCGGCCAGCATGGCACCGCCACCACGACGGATTTTACGGCCGGGTCGATTCAGGAGACGCTCGTGCGCGCGGAGCGAATTGCCCGAGTCTCGCCGGAAGATCCGGAATACCTTCCGCCTCCTGAGTCGCGAGTGTTTGCCGTTCGTCAGACCGCAAGACCGGAGACGGTAGGTGCCGGACCGATGCGACGTCTTGAATATGTCAACGAAGCCATCGGGCAATGCCGCATGGAGAATCTGATGGCGGCCGGGATCATTTCGTCGTCGGTGTCGTCGGTAGGGATAGCGGCCGGCAACGGACTCTTCGGGTACGAAGCCCGGGCCGACGCACGGTTCAGCCTCACGGTTCAGGCGGGCGATGCCACAGGGTGGAGTGCAGCGGCTCACCGCTCGGTCGATCATTTGAAGATTCAAGAACGGACCTTGGCGGCCATCATCAAGGCAAAGCGTGGTCGTGATCTCAGCGAGCTCCCACCTGGGCGGTACCCCGTGATTTTAGAACCCGCCGCCGTGGCTGGTCTCTGGACATGGCTGCTGTGGTCGCTTGACGCGAAATCTTACGAGAAGGGCACTAGCCCCTTTGCCCACAAGCTGGGAAAGCAGATCGTGGACGAACGGTTGACGCTGCAGAACTCGCCCGATCATGCCGATCTCCTCGGGGTGGGGTTTACCCACGAGGGAATGCCCAGTGAGTCGTCGGTGTGGATCGATCATGGAGTCTTAAAACAACTCTCATACGACCGATTCACTGCGAAGACCCACGGTGTGAAGGCGATTCCGACGGTTGAAGCTCCTGTCTTGTCCGCCGAAAGCGCCGCCGCCGGAACAATCCAGGACCTCATCAAACGGACTGAACGCGCCATCTTGGTGACGAACTTTTGGTACATTCGACCTGTCAACCCTAGCGACCTCACCCTGACCGGCATGACCCGCGACGGGACGTTTCTCGTGGAAAAGGGAGAGATCGTGTCCGCGGTCAAGAACTTCCGATTCCATGAGAGTCCGCTCCAGGCATTTCGACGCATCGATGCATGGACGGTGCCGATGGAAGCCGTGACGTCAGAGACCAGCAAGATGCTGGTGCCGGCACTGGTCCTTCCCAAGTTCAATTTTTCAAGCGTGACTCGATTCTAGCCACCCAGGTGGGTTACGTTTAATCGATTGCACCGCCCTCCCCTCTGTAGATGAAAAGCATTGACTCCTCCCTCTGGCAGGAGTAGACAGGAGTTTGTTTCGAAGAGCTTTTTGGATTCCAACGCACGGCGCGCTCCGATCCCTCCAACAGGGATCGGCAAGGCAGTCCAATTTGTGTTCGCACCAGTTGGTTTACGTGCCGTCCAGTAGTAGAGGTCCACGATGTCCCGCAGATATAGTGATGAGCCGATTAATCTGATCCATCGCATTCCCTCGCCGGAACAACTGTCCTCGGCCAGACCGTCGGAGCGGTCGTTGGGGCAGATGATCGTCGCAGCTGGGGCGACCTGCGGGCGCGCGGTCGCGGACCTGTTTGCGCAACTCAAGCGATGGGGGCGGATGGCGAAGACGATGGTCGGTAGGAAAAGCGCCTTCCGATGCGGTCTGGAGGAGCACAGGAACGAGCCGATCGCCGGCACGCTCGCGTACCTCTCCGAGGGCTTGGAAACATCGGGTGTTGTTCGGCCGAAGAAGCAGACAGATGCTGCCCTCTCCTGCAAGGAAGGAGTGACACCGCTGCAGCCAGCTGCAATGCCCGATAGCGTTCAACCGGAGGAAGTGGCTGAGATCAGAGCCTACCTCCTCAAGCAGCAGCAAGACATTGCCCGTCTTTCGGCTCAAATTCAGGAACTGAAATCCCTGGTCGTCTCACAGCAACAGGTGCTCATCTACCTCGGCAGGGAATTGGAAGTCAGTTCATTGTCTTCTATGGCGGCGGGACTGGGCTCCGCTCCAACAAAGCGGAATAGACCCGTCCGCCAGAAGTCGGGCATGAAAGACAAGGCAGTGGCGCAGTAAGACGTTCCCAAACCGTCATTGCTCAGCTCTTAGTCTCGACCAGCGAGCCGATCGGATTTGTGAGTACCTCATCTCGCCCCGCCGTATCAGCGAGTCGTCGCTCTTCATGACACCGTGTTTAATGCTGACAGTCCGGTTGCTCAGTGGATCCTTGTTGTGCGGAGCAGCCTGTTTCATCGGATACTCCCCAGATCAGGTCCACGCGGCGCCTTTTTCAGATGGGCGCCCATCTGTTCCGTTGTTTGACAATCTCGGCACGCTGCACCACCCCATCACGACGACGTCTACAGAGGCCCAACAGTATTTCGATCAAGGCTTGCGACTGGTCTATGCCTTCAACCATGAAGAGGCCGTTCATGCATTTGAAGAAGCCGCCCGTCTCGATCCTTCGGCTGCGATGGCCTACTGGGGGGCTGCCCTCGCGCTGGGCCCCAACATCAACGCGGCGATGGAACGGCCGAGTGAGCGCCGGGCCTGGGATGCGGTGCAACAAGCGAGGGCACACAGTGTCCATGTAAGCAAAGCCGAACGGGGGTACATCGAGGCCCTGAGCAAGCGGTACAGTCCCAAGAATCGCACGCGCGCGGCCCTCGACAAGGCCTATGCAGATGCCATGCGATCACTGTGGGAGCAGTTTCCCGATGATCCGGATGCCGGTGTGTTGTTCGCCGAGGCCTTGATGGACTTGCGGCCCTGGGACTTGTGGACAGCGGATGGCCGGCCGAAGCCTGGTACTGAGGAGATCGTCTCCACCTTGGAGTCGATCCTTGCACGGTATCCCGACCACCCTGGGGCCTGTCACTACTACATCCATGCAGTTGAAGCCTCCCCTGCGCCGGATCGTGCGCTCCCCTGTGCGGAGAGACTGCCCGGGCTTATGCCGGGCGCCGGTCACTTGGTGCACATGCCGGCCCACATCTACATCCGGCTGGGCAAGTACCACGAGGCGGCCGAACGTAATGCGCATGCGGCTCACGTCGACGAGAAATATCTTGCCCAGCGGAACTTGAACGGCGACTATGCCGACGGCTTCTACGCGCACAATCTCCACTTCCTGTGGGCCTCTTTAGCGATGGAGGGGCGGAGCGCCGAGGCGTTGAGAGTTGCGCGCGAGTTGACGGGAACGGTGGTCGAAGAAGAGGCGAGGAAAGAAAAGTGGAAAGAGCTGTACCTTCCAACACCCCTCTGGTCGATGATTCGGTTTGGACAATGGGATGAGTTGCTTCGAGAGCCGGCTCCCACCAAGGTCCTGCGCGTGCAACACAGCATGTGGCGACTGGGTCGAGGGTTGGCATTAGCGGCGGCCGGACGCCTTCCGGGCGCCGAAGCCGAACACATCGTCCTGTCCGGCATGGCAAAACGTTTGGGACGCAGTCGGACATCGGAGGAAAAGACGGAGCGGGCATTACTCAAGATTGCGGAGCGTCTGTTGGCGGGCGAGATCGCCGCCCGGCGACAGAAATACGAGGACGCGATCAAGCTCCTGGAGGAGGCTATCAAGTTGGAAGATGCCCTGCCATATTCAGAACCTCCTTTCTGGCCGATTCCGGTTCGTCATTTTCTCGGCGCCACGCTGTTGATGGCGGGTCAACCAGGCGATGCGGAGGCCGTGTACCGAGCTGATCTTGCCAGGAATCCGAATAACGGCTGGGCGTTCTTCGGAGTGACGCAGAGCCTCCTTGCTCAGGAGAAAAGCGGCGAAGCGGAGACCGTAGAGAAGCAATTCAAAACGGCCTGGACATATGCGGACGTGACCTTAACGGCCTCTCGGTTCTGAAACACTGCGCGACATTTGGGAGGATTGATGCGATTTGTGGTGGGAGTGATGGGGCCGGCGAAAGCGAAGAAGAAGGATCTCGAAAACGCCAGGATCCTGGGAGAGTTCATCGCGCGGCGTGGATGGGTTGTGCTGACGGGAGGCCGTGATGTTGGGGTAATGGATGCCGCATGCGAAGGAGCCAAGCGGGTCGGAGGAAGTCTGACCATCGGTGTCTTACCCACCGCAAAGGACAAAGTGTCGCGCCATGTCGATGTACCGATCATTACGGAAATGGGCAGCGGCCGCAACAATATTAATGTGCTAAGCAGCCATGTCGTCGTGGCCTGCGGGTTGAGCGGGTCGGGCACGGTGTCAGAGGTCGCGCTGGCCGTCAAGGCGGGGAAGCCAGTCATTCTTGTGGAAGCCTCCGCTGCGGAAGTGGCGTTTTTTCGCAAGCTCGGGAAGCGACTGATCTCTGCCGCTTCGTCGCCGGAAGAGGCGATCGCGCTCATCATGAAACAGATGGAAGGGCGCGGTCGCCCTGTGCGGCCGGCGGAGCAGAGAGAGTACGACGAGCTCTCGATGTAAAATAAGGGGGAATTCAGGAGGCCGGAGATCTCGCCTTTCTCGACCAGACCGCCGCTGGTTCTCCTCTGATGAACCCGACACACCGTCGAACGAGGCTGTCAAGGGGAAAGAAGATTGAGAGCAGTCTGGCCACCGATCGCCCGGAGGCTCGATTCAGAAACATCTGAGCGATTGCGAAGGCCGTAGTGGAATGTAAGAGTTGTCTTGCTCGGACGACGTTTCATGGGAAGGACGTAGACATGATTTCAATTCGACATATCACAGGCCTCACGGTTGGTCTTGTTGCGCTCGGAGGAATCGCAATCTTGTCCCCGAGTGTGGCGCTTGAAGCCGCGACCCCTGCCAAGGCCTATTTTGCGGGAGGCTGCTTCTGGTGCATGGAAGAGGTCTTCGAGAAAGTGGATGGCGTAATCGCGGTGGTGTCCGGGTACATGGGCGGGAAGGTGGCCGATCCGACCTATGAGCAAGTTTCGTCCGGACAGACCGGCCACGCGGAATCCGTCGAAGTCAGTTACGATCCGGCGAAGGTCAGCTACCAGAAATTGCTCGAATCGTTCTGGCGCAATGTCGATCCGGTGACGCCGAATGCTCAATTCTGCGATCATGGGAATCAATATCGGTCAGCAATTTTCTACGGAACCGATGAGGAGAAGCGGCTTTCGGAAGAATCCAAGAGCGCGATTGAGCGATCCAAACGATTCTCCGACCCCATTGTGACTCAGCTGGTCAAGGCTTAGACGTTATACGAGGCTGAGGAGTATAACCAGGACTTCTATAAGAAGAATCCCATCCGGTACAAGTACTACAAATTCAACTGTGGCCGAGCGCAGCGCTTGGAGGCAC
>JBQTHY010000062.1:0-2328 GCA_052389395.1 Nitrospiraceae bacterium
TCAAGGAAGCACAGGAAAGCGGTGCCGCCACCTACAGCGCTGAAGAATATGCCAAGCTTGAGGGTGCCCTCGCTGCCTTGAAGAAAGAAGTCGGAGACCAAGATGGAAAGTTCGCCCTCTTTCGAGACTATGGCAAGGCCGAACAACTCGCAGCCACCGCCAAAGCTGATGGCGAACGCGTCAAGACCGAAGCGATCAATAAGAAAGAGGAGGCCAAGACTGCGGCCCTGCAAGCCCAACAGGTTGCCCAAGAGGCAGTCAACTCCACCCTTGACCTAGTTGCCAAAGCGCCGGCCGGAAAAGATCGTGCTGCGCTTGAAGCCATCAAGAACGATGCTGAAGCCCTCAAGGCGTTACTGAACCAGGTTCAGAACGCGCTTGACAAGGAAGATTATCCAGCTGCCCAGGCCCAAGCGAAGGCCATCCACGAAAAGAGCCAGGCAATCTCAGCAGAAATTCAGCAGGCTCTCGCGAAGGTGGGAAAAGGAAAACCCTCTGCGCCAAAGAAAAAGTAGAGTACACTTATCATTATGACCCTCAGACGGTACCGAATCCAGCCTTGGAGGGGGGGCTTGTATGCTTTGCTCCTGACCGGGATTGTGGCGGGGTGCGTCGAGGCGGTTCCTCAGGACTTGATCGATGCGATTGATGCGATCGACCACGATCTGATCGCCTTGCGTGCACCGGAAGTGGCGTCGGACGACTACATGCAGTTCGTGCAACAGTGGGTCCCTCTAAAGGCGCGCGTGCAATCCGAAGACGATCTGATCCGATGGCCATGGGAATCCAATGACCTCGAAACAGAACTTCGTCGCTTGCAGGCGGAGGGCGGGCGAACCGTCGCCCGGCTGAACGAGCGACGTGAAGCGCAACGCCACGTGGCAGCAGCCAAGCTAGCACGCGTCGAGGAACGCCTGCAGCTGGTCGCATCCCAGGTGGAAGCCATTGAAGGCCGCATCGTGCTCGGCGAGAAATCTGTCCAGACCGACCTGCTGATCAAGCAGGCCAAGTCGTTCTACGAGCAGAAGGACTATGATCGGTCCATTCAGGCCGCTGAGCAAGCAGGGCAAGCACTCGGCGCCCAGGCAGCCGTCCTGAGACATGAGCTCGGACGATACGCGGATGAAAAGCGAATCGCCCGCTGGCAACTCCTTGCCAATCAAACGGTCGAGTGGTCCCGCACTCACCAGTCGACGGCCATCGTCGTCAGCAAGGCGGAACGGGTTTTGACCCTCTACAAGAACGGGCGTAAGATGCTATCATACGCTGTCCGGTTGGGGTTCAACGGCATCCGTGAAAAGCAGTACCAGGGTGACGGGGCAACGCCTGAAGGGCGGTATCGCGTGACTGTGAGGCGCGGGGAGGGGCAGACCCAATACTATCGCGCCCTGGTGTTGGATTATCCCAACGCAGAGGATCGCCGGCGATTCAAGTTGGCCAAGAAGGCAGGACGGATTCCTTCCGTGAAAAGCATCGGAGGGCAGATCGAAATCCACGGCGTCAATAACGAAAACGAACTGATGGCGCAGACGCTCGGCTGCATTTTGCTCGACAACTCTCGGATGGTGGCGCTCTATGAACGGGTGGAATCGGGTACCCCCGTCACGATCGTCGGGGCCCTCACGGTGCAGAACTCCCTTGCACTCGCGCTGGCACAGTTAGGTCATCGAGAAGAAGAAACGTGAGCTTGGCTCCATGGCACGGATGCTTCTCGCCTTCTCTGCGGCAGCAATCGGCGTACTGGCACTCACGGTACCGCAAAGCAGCAATCTGCAGACTTCTGTTGCCTCGGTTCCACCATTGTCGGCGGTGGATCGGCCTCAGGTGTATCGCTTGCAAACTCGGTACAAGAATCTGGCAAAGCAGCTTTCGCAGCTGTCGCCCCATCAGACGTATATCCTGGTCGACACGGCCCGCAACCATCTCTACGTCAAAAGGCAGGACGTAGTAGTGCTCGACGCAATCGCTTCGACTGGTAGCGGCACGATTCTCACTAAACCGGGCGACGGCAACGGCCAATGGGTTTTCGACACCCCCCGCGGTGAATTTGTGGTGCAGTCGAAACTCACCAAGCCGGTATGGGTGAAGCCCGATTGGGCCTTCCTCGAGGAAGGCCTGATGGTTCCCAAGAACCCGGCAGACCGCGTGGAGCAGGGTGTTCTGGGAGAATATGCTCTGGGTTTCGGCAAAGGCTATTTTATCCATGGGACGCTGTATACACGCCTCCTCGGAAAGAACGTCACACACGGGTGCATCAGACTCAACGACGACGATCTGAAAAGTGTCTATCAGCTTGGGCTAGTTGGGACACCCATCAAGCTATACTAA
>JBQTHY010000063.1:0-8127 GCA_052389395.1 Nitrospiraceae bacterium
TTAGAAATCCCCTTGACGCATGAAATCGAGTGGGCATAGACTCTAGGCATGGAAAAACGTCCCCATCGTTTCCGGACGTTTCTTGCCGTAATCATCGTGGTGTTCGTGCTAGCGTTCGGCTTCAATGCGCATGCCTGTCTCGTGCCGCTGCCCGGAATCTCTGATGCCTCGATGATGAACGGGTGTTCAACCCCCATTGAGCAATCGGCTCGCCAATTGTGCGACGCCTTCAAAACTCTGGGAGTTGAGTCCGGCTCCCTGTCGTCTACATTGCTCGTGGACCATCATCTGCTGGCTGACCACACGCTGGCTGCGCTTCCACCCGTGATCCACAGCTTCCAATGTTTCTTCCATCTCGATCATCCTCTCGAGATAGGCTCTCCCCCACATCAGTCTCTCGCAACCACGGTGCTTCGTATCTGATCCCACCGGTTCTTACCCGTTTGGTCATAGCTCAACCTGTTTCCGGCTGATTCGTAACGGTCCGGTCGCTCCTGTTTTTCACACGGAGCTATTGCATTCATCGTCGAATCGGCACCGAACCGTGGGGCGGCCGAGGAGGACTTTCACATGAAGAGACACGCAAGAATTCGGCATCTGGCCGTTGGAGCGATGCTGACAATCGCCATAGGCATACCTTCACATACCAACGCGGAAAATCTCTCCCCAGGTCAAACATTAACTTTATCGGAGCTGATCCAGGAGGCGTTGGCTCGGAATCCGGAAATCGTGGCGGCGCGCAAGCAATGGGAGGCCGCAACAAACCGGATTGCTCAAGTTCAGTCGCTGGACGATCCGATGGTGTCGGTCGAATGGTGGAACTTCCCTGAATCATTCAATCTTGGGCGAACACAGCACACCATCATTTCGTTGTCCCAAAAATTCCCCTTTCCTGGGAAACTCGCCCTGAAGAAAGAGGTTGCCAGCCGTTCGGCCGGGGTGACCGAACAGGCGTTGCGGGCCAAGGAACGGGACCTAATCGCCCGTCTCAAGCAGGCCTATTACGACCTGTTCCTGGCGCACAAGGACATCCAGATCCACCACGAGCAGATCGATCTGCTCAAACAGTTTGTAGAGATCGCCACCGCAAAGTTCCGGGCCGGAACAGGCAGCCAGGTTGATGTGCTGAAAGCCCAGGTTGAGCTGTCCACCCTGCATCAGCAGCTTCCCGTCCTGGAACAACAGCGTGACACAGCCCAAGCCAAGCTGAACCAGCTACTGGATCGGGATCCACGGTTTCCCTTAGCGGCCCCCCAGCCGCCGCGTGAGGGTCGGTTCGACCAGGACCTTGAGGACCTCTATCAAGTCGCGACAACTGCCAGACCCGAGCTCAAGGCCGCCGACCTGGAGATTCAACGGAACGAGCAGTTTCAGGCGCGGGCCCAGCGCCAGTACTATCCTGACTTCGACGTGGCCTTTCGGCGTTTCCAGAATTTTGAGATCAGAGACGGTTTCGGCGCGATGCTGACGATGAATATCCCTTTCGCGTTCTGGACCAAGCCGAAATATGACGCCGCTGTAGAGGAAGCCGCGGCGGCGATTGCGGCCGCGCGAGCGGATCGCCATGCGTTTGAAAATATGACCCGCTTCCAGATTCGGGATCTGCTGGCCAAGGTGCGCGCCAGGTGGGAGGTGGCCGTGCTGTACCGGACCACCGTGTTGCCGCAAGCGGAACAAGGTGTAGCTGCTGCGCGGGCCGGCTATCGTGCGGGGAGAAGCAGCTTTTTGGATCTCATCGAGGCCGACCGGGCCTGGCGAGGATTTCAGCTTGAATACTACCGGGCACTCGTTGAGAGGGAGCACCGCTTGGCCGAACTCGAGCAGGTGATCGGTGCTGATCTGAATGGAATGAGCTAGAAGTGGTGAGAAAGGAGTCATAGCCATGAATCACAAGTCGCAAAGAAAGGGTTTTGTTGTGAGTGTTGCCGTTCTGAGCCTTTTTGGGGGAGTGATCGCCGGGTTCTTTGCCGCCCATCGGATGATGGGCGAGATGCCCGGGATGACCATGGAAAAGAGTGGTGCCTCGGGATCTGCAGAGCGGACAGACGCGATGAGAGACATGAAGCAGATGGACATGCAAGGGATGCCGATGGAGGGCACGGTGCCCATGAAAGAAATGGAGCCGATGGCAGGCATGTCTGCTGCGCCGTCCGGGGCTGTCGCGATTCCGGCTGTGGCGCGACAATTGATCGGTATCCGCAGTGCCTCGGTCACCCACGCGGCGTTGGAGCAAGAGATTCGCACGGTCGGGACGGTTGACTATGATGAGCGTGGGTTCAGCCAAGTCACGCTGAAAATACCTGGATGGGTGAGAGAGGTCTTTGTGAATTCGATTGGCAGACAGGTGCGCAAGGGCGAACAACTCTTCACCATCTACTCGCCAGATCTCCTTACCAGCCAGGATGAATACCTGTTGGCGGTCAAGACCCAGGCTCAATTGGAGGCCAGTCCTCTGGCCGACGCAAAGGCGAATGCGGCCGCCCTTGTGGCGAGCGCGCGCGAGCGGCTCCGCCTCTGGGATGTGACCGATGGGCAAATCGCGGCTCTAGAGCGTCGTGGCAAAGCAGAGCCGGTGCTCACGGTCTATGCCCCTTCCCCCGGGATCGTATTGAAACGAGAGGCCTTACCGGGGAAATATGTCGAGCCAGGCACGACACTGTACGAGATCGCGGATCTCTCGACGGTCTGGATCTATGCCGATATTTATGAATCAGAAGTGGCGGCAACAAAACTCGGCCAGCCGGCAACGGTCACCTTCGCCGCCTATCCGGGAGAAACGTTCCGCGGCAAAGTGGCCTATGTGTACCCGACGCTGAATACCGAAGCCCGCACAGTGCGGGTGCGGGTGGAGTTGCCGAATCCTGGACTGAAGCTGAAGCCCGGGATGTTTGGAAACGTGACCTTGCAGACGGCTGCCGTCGAGACCTTGGTGGTGCCAAAGGAAGCTGTGCTGGATACCGGGCTTCGTCAACTTGTGTTTATGGATCGGGGAGCGGGGCGTTACGAGCCTGCTTCAGTCAAACTGGGCCGGCGGAGCCAGGATCGCGTAGAAGTTCTCGAGGGTATCAAAGAAGGAGATCGCGTTGTAACCTCGGCCAATTTCTTGCTGGACGCCGAGAGCAAGCTGGCCTCGGCCGGGAGTATGCAGGCCATGATGGGCCAAATTGGCATGGCTGACTGGCAGATGCGCGGTGCCTATGAAGCCAAGATGGAAGGGATGGAGGGCATGGCCGGCATGAAGGGGATGGAAGGGATGAAAGGCATGGAGGGGATGAAGGGCATGGATGACAAGAAAGCAGTCGTCGCCGCCGAAACCCGCCAGGCTGCCGGTTTGACTTTGGCGCTGACGACGGTGCCCGAACAACCTAAGGCCGGCGACCTGTTGCTCAAGCTCAAAGTGACCGATCAAGCCGGCAACGCGATCACTAATGCTCAAGTGATCTTTATTTATACCATGCCGATGCCAGGCATGACCGAGTCCAAGGTGACGGCGCGCCATACCAAGGATGGGCTTTACGAAGGCAAGGTGATGTTCGGCATGGGCGGCACCTGGGTGGTGGCCGCCAACGTGGCCATACCGGGCAAACCACTGGTCGCCGAAAAGTTTCAATTCATGGTTGCCGGAGGAGGCATGTAACCGGGGAAAAGCGGGCGTCCCACAGGAAAACAGCCTGTCTGGGCAGGCTGGGGGTGGGAGGGTGCAACAGCCCGCAAGGCGGGAGGTGAGAAAAGATGATTACGCAGCTCATCGAAAGGAGCGCCCGGAACCCGGTTCTGGTGATCCTCGGGGTGCTTTTGCTAGCGGCCGGCGGGGTGTGGGCGATGTTTGCAGTCCCGCTGGATGCGATTCCGGACCTGTCTGATGTCCAGGTGATCATCTACACAGAGTGGCCCGGCCGGAGTCCCACGCTTATCGAAGACCAGGTCACGTATCCGATCGTCACGTCAATGCTTGCCGCGCCGGGCGTCAAACTGGTTCGGGGCGTGTCAGAGTACAGTTTCTCTTACGTGTACGTGATCTTTCAGGACCACATCAACCTCTATTGGGCTAGAAGCCGTGTACTGGAATACATGCAGAAGCTTACGGGCAAGCTTCCGGCCGGGGTCGCGCCGACGCTGGGCCCAGATGCCACTGGCGTGGGGTGGGTCTATCAGTATGCCTTGGTGGATGAATCCGGCCGGCACGACCTGGCCCAGCTCCGGAGCCTTCAGGACTGGTACCTTCGTTACAAGCTGGAGAGCGTTCCTGGGGTTGCTGAGGTCTCGCCGATCGGCGGGTTCGTCAAGCAGTACCAAATTGAGGTGGACCCGAACACATTAGTGGCATATCGGTTGCCGATTCAGACCGTCATCGAAGCGGTCCGCAACAGCAATGCGGAGGTAAGCGGCCGTGTCCTGGAAATGACCGGCGCCGAGTATATCATCCGGGGACAGGGCTACTTCCGTTCAGTCGAAGATATCGAGCTTGTGAGAGTCGGCACGGATGCGCGGGGCACTCCCATCCGGGTTCGGGACATCGCTCGGGTGCAACTGGGACCGGACCAGAGGCGAGGGATCGCCGAACTGGACGGCAAGGGCCAGACGGTCGGGGGCATTGTGATTATGCGGGTCGGTGAGAATGCCCTGGCGCTGATCGAGCGGATCAAGGCCAAGCTTGAAGAGGTGAAGCCATCGCTGCCCCCGGGTGTGCAGGTCGTTCCCGTCTATGACCGGTCGGACCTAATCCACCGTGCGATCGCAGTGCTCCGGGAAAAGCTTCTGGAGGAGAGCATCATCGTAAGCCTGATTGCGATCATATTCCTCTTTCATCTGCGCAGCGCTCTCGTGGTGATTCTAATCCTTCCGATTGCTATCCTCTTGTCCTTCATCCCTATGGCGTATCTGAAGGTCACCTCTAACATCATGTCTCTCGGTGGGATCGCCATCGCGATTGGGGCCATGGTGGATGCCGCCATGGTCATGGTTGAGAACGCCCACAAGCGACTGGAGCATGTAGCAATCGGAGCGGAAGGATTCCCCTCCACGCCGAACCGGACCGACGTGATCATCGCTGCTGCCAAAGAAGTCGGCCGTCCGTTGTTCTTCTCGTTGCTGGTGATCGCCGTCTCATTCCTGCCGATCTTCGCGTTGGAAGCGCAGGAAGGACGACTCTTCACGCCCTTGGCCTATACCAAGACCTTTGCCATGCTCTTTGCCACAGGGCTTTCGGTCACGCTGGCTCCCGTACTGATGGTGACTCTGATCCGTGGCCGCATCCGAGCGGAAACCAAAAACCCCTTGAACTGGTTGCTGATCGCTCTCTATCGGCCCATCCTCTCAGGCGCATTGCGAGTCCGGTGGCTGACGGTGGGGCTGGCAGTAGCGGCGGTGGCGGTCACGGTGCCGGTATTCACGCGACTCGGTGCAGAATTCATGCCGCCTCTGAACGAGGGCACCATCCTCTACATGCCGACCACGGTCCCAGGCCTCTCGATCCCCGAGAGCGTCAAGATCTTGCAGGTTCAGGATCAGTTATTGAAGACGTTCCCGGAAGTGGAGCGGGTATTCGGGAAGATGGGGAAGGCGCCGACAGCCACTGATCCAGCCTTCACCGGAATGGCCGAGATTACGGTGAGCCTGAAGCCGGAATCAGAGTGGCGACCTGGCATGATTTGGGACCGGTTGCTGGATGAGATGGATGCCAAGCTGCGCATCCCGGGTTTCCCGAACATCTGGTGGATGCCGATCCAGACCCGCACTGAGATGATCACGACCGGGGTGCGTAGCCCCGTGGCGATCAGGGTTCTGGGACCGGACCTCAAACAGATCGAAGTCATCGGTAAACAGATCGAACAGGTGCTGAACGAAGTCCCCGGGACCAGGAGCGCCTTTGCCGAACGGCTCAATGAGGGGTATTACCTCGATCTCTTCGTGAACCGGCAGGAAGCCGCCCGCTACGGGCTGACCGTGGGGGATGTGCAGGCTCTGATGACCTCAGGCATCGGCGGTGAAAATGTCACGATGACCGTGGAGGGGCGCGAGCGCTATCCAGTGAATGTGCGCTATAAGCGCGAGCTGCGAGACGATCCGGAACGGCTCAAGCGGGTGCTGATCCCCACACCGACTGGCGCGCAGGTACCTCTCGGGCAGGTGGCAGACATCGTTCTTTCGAAAGGCCCGACATCGATCGCGGATGAGGGGGGATCTCTGGCTGGTTTGGTCTCCGTGGCTGTCAGCGGGCGCGATCTGCGTGGCTATGTGGAGGAGGCGCAGCGGGCAGTCAGCCAGCGGGTGAAGCTCCCCGCCGGTTACACCTTGCGGTGGACCGGGCAGTATGAGCATCTTGTCCGCGCCGAGGAGCGGTTAAAGCTGGTGGTGCCAGTGACGCTCGCCTTGATCCTTTTGCTCTTCTATCTCAATTTCCGGTCGTTGACAAAATCCCTCATTGTGCTGCTGTCGGTCCCCTTTGCGATGATCGGGGCGGTCTGGTTCCTCTCTGTGCTGGGCTATAACCTCAGCGTGGCGGTCTGGGTCGGGATCATTGCGCTGGCCGGGGTTGCGGCGGAGATCGGGGTCGTCATGCTGGTGTATCTCGATGGAGCCTACGAGCGGCGAGTAGGCGAAGGTCGGATGAGAACGTCGCACGACCTTCACGAAGCCATCATGGAGGGAGCGGTTCAGCGAGTGCGGCCTGTAATGATGACGGTGGCCGCGATCATGGGCGGCTTGCTCCCCATCATGTGGACCAGCGGCACCGGCGCCGATGTAATGAAGCGGATTGCCGCGCCGATGATCGGCGGCATGGTTTCTGCCACTCTGTTAACCCTGTTGGTGATACCGGTGCTCTATGCTCTGTGGCGCGGCCGATCTGTACGGCGAGGAGAACGGCCGCTATGGGCGAATGCCGACTTAGCGCGCGAAGAGCAGGAAGACACCTCGATACCTGTACCCCGATGAAGCGCGATGCGTGGGGTTCCTGCCGATGTTTTCGGGGAGGGCACTATGAATGAGAACAGTAGCCGCTTATTCAGAACGATTGCTTTGGCCCTCGGTGGTGCAGGTTTGTTTGTGCTGGGTTCCTTTGTGTCCTGCATGATACCCATGATGGGGATGATGAGCATGGACGACAAGAATGATCAGGGCATGATGGACCAGGGCCACATGAAAGAGATGATGCAACAGATGATGGGCGGGATATTGCCGCCGGGCATTACACCTCAAGACCTTCCCGACCCGGAAAGCCAAGGTGCGAAAGACCTGAGCACCTACTGCGCTCAATGCCACAATCTTCCCAGCCCCCGGATGCATACAGCGGAAGACTGGACTCGCGTGGCCAGTCGGATGCTGACTCGAGAACGGATGATGGCGGGCATGCGCGGGATGATGATGCGGGTGAAAGCCCCGACGTCCAAGGAGGAGGAGGGGATGTTGCATTATCTTCAGACCCACGCCATGAGAGCATTGGCTCCGGGGCCAGTTCCCGCGCCCGATTCACCAGGCGCTGCTCTCTTTCAGCAGACCTGTGCACAATGCCATGCCCTTCCTGATCCGGAACAACATGCGGCCTCAGAGTGGCAAGCTGTCGTGGAACGGATGCGTCAGAATATGGTTGCTATGGGACGACGGGAGATCGCTGACCGGGAGGCCAAAGAAATTATTGCGTATTTGGAACTCACGTCTCGATGACTCTGGCCTGTTTCACCTGAATGGTGGAGATGAAATCAATCCTTTGGGCAATTGTGATCCCGTCCAGCAGGCCATAGCGTCAAAGTAAAGGTGCCGGATAAAGTGAACAAGCACAAAAATCCATGCGACACATACACCACATCCTAATTTTTGTCTTGGTACTGCTGTTTACCGGTCTGAGTTTCAATGCGTATGCCTGTCTCGTGCCGGCCTTTGGAACGCCGGCCTCCTCATGGAGTGAAAACGGTTGTGTATTACCTCATGAACAACCTGTTCGCCAGTTTTGCGATGCCTTTAAGACTCTCAGCGTCCAATCAGGTGGTGAACTTGATACTAGTTTAGATTGTCAGACCATATGTTCGGAAGACACTGCTTCATTATCTCTGCTCCTCCGCGCCGCCTCGACGACTAGCCGATTGTATACCCATCGTGCGGAAGTTCCTCCTCAGGATCTCCTCCTCA
>JBQTHY010000064.1:0-3225 GCA_052389395.1 Nitrospiraceae bacterium
CGAGAGTCAAGACCAAACAGATTGTTGCTTGTAACTTCTTCATATCGTCGACTCCCTCCTGTAAAGATGTCCCCTCTTTCATACAGTGGGGACCATCGCTATTCAATGCTTCGTCCCTAGAATTACGACGCAGGCGACCAGGCCGGCGCGCTGTTGTGTGTTCCCGTAAACGTGATGCGCTCGAGATCTCTGCCATCGGCATTGATCATGTAGATATGGCTCTTCCCGTCAGCCGTGGAGCTAAAGACAATATGCCGTCCATCCGGAGACCAAGAGGGAGAATCGTCTATCCCAGGCCCCGTGGTCAATTGCACGCGCTTTTGGCCATCCGGGGTAATCAAACACAGTTTGTAATCCTTCTTCGGAGTCCGGCACACGTAGGCAATCCAATTCCCACGAGGAGACCAGGCGGGCGCGGCGTTGTAGTCTTCTTGAAACGTCAGCCGGCGCACATTGGAGCCATCCATGCTCATAAGAAAGATCTGCGGCCCCCCGCTCCTATCAGAAGTATATGCAAGTTCGCGGCCAGAAGGAGACCAGGAGGGAGAGAGATCTCCAGCGGCATGCACGGTCAGTCGCTGCACGGCCTTTGTCCTGGTATCCAGGCGGTAGAGCTCTGAATTTCCTTCATGACTGGAGGCAAACGCCAGGAAATTCCCGTCGGGAGACAAAGCCGGTGTGATATTCAATCCCCCCCACGACACGAGAGTCCAACGTTTCCCCGTGGCCAATTCAATCATGTCGATATCTTGCGTGTTGCGATTTCGGTATGCTGTGAACACCAAAAACCTGCGGTCTGGCGACCATCGCGGCATAAGATTCAGAAATCCATCGGCCGTCAACTGTCGAGGCTCATGTCCGTCGTAGTCCATCACAAACAATTCACGGGCCGACTCCTGCTCCGAGACATAGGCGATCTTCGTCCGAGCGATACCTGGTTCTCCCGTATAGCGAAACACGAGTTCATCGGCAAACCGATGCGCCATCAGCCGAACCACGGAAGGGGACCCGGCGTAACGCTTGCCACCGACAAGCTCGTCGCTTCCGGCATCATACACATACCCGTCCATGGTCACGTCCGGGTCCTTGTCCCCGTTTCTCATTCCCGCCATGCCCCACACGATGACGGACACCCCCTGGTCAGCCGCCTGTTTAAACACGGGATCGGGCGCCTTCCCCAAATTACTGACCTTAATTCCGACGCTGGGCAAATCGACGAGAGAAAAAACCAGGGAACGGCGCAAGTCCGCCTTGAGCACTTCTTCGATACGGCTGCCCAGTTGAATCCGCCCTTCAAGCGAATTTGCCCCCCCAGAGTTCTCAATGCCCGCCACTCCCAGAGGAATCTTCTGGAAGTCCGGCCTGGTCGCCTCCAGAAACACATCGGCCGCGCCGGATTCGATGATCCAGGCAAGTCCAACCGACAAACAGAGGCCCATGATCATGGCGGCACGAACATCCATCATCTACCCTTGCTGCATTCCAACGGTGAACGTGAAATGGGCATCAAAATAGGGCTCCGTCAAGTCGGGAGGAAACGCGGGCAATGGGATCGCGCTGAGAACCGCCCGTTTTCCCGCCAAATCGTAGTACTCATTCCCAGACGATCGTTCGATCGCGACCCCCGTCACCGACCCGTTTCGATGAAGTCTGAATTGCACAACCACGGCATAGGTCTGGCCGGTCACGTCCACTGGAGGGGCAGACCAGAAACTACTGATTCGTTGCCGCACAAGCCCCAAATAGGCATTTGACCCAGGAGCCATCCCTGGTATTTTGAGCGTGGCGTCGACCGCCTTTACACTCGGAGCCTTCGTCTCGACCTGCGGCACAGGCTTTGGCGAGACTTCTGCTTGCGTTGGCTTAGGGAGGTCGAACTTTTTAAACTTCTTGAGTTCCTCAGCCAGTTCCTTATTCAAATCCTCGGTCAGTAAAGGTTGTGGCTTGAGATCCTGCTCTTTCTTTATCAGCTGCTCCGGCTCGGAGAAAACCGGTACCTCCGGCAGCTTCAGTTGGGCCTTCTTTGGCTCCTCCGTTGGGGCATAGTCTCCAAATTTGGGAGCATCAGGCGGCAGCTCAATGCCCTTCAGGACATCGCGCGTGACGTCGTTAGACGGCTTCACCGGTGCCACCGGGGGAGGCACTGGAGCCATTTTCGCGGGCGCAGGAACGTTGGGCAGATCCACCACCTTTGGCTGGCTCTTCTGCGGTTTGATCACCTCCACCGGTTGGCTCTTCGGAGGTTTGATCGGCTCCACTGGTCGGCTCGTCTGCGGTTTGGTCACCTTCACCGGTGGAGTCGGCATACTCGCGAGAGTAATCTCGATGGATGCCAAGGGCCGTTCTCCATGCTGAGGCAACCGAACCCACGCCACCACGAGCAGCCCTCCGAGGTGCAACGCAAGCGAAACCGCCACCGCCTGCCCCAGGCGGCGAGTGAGATGCGCTCTCCACTCGTCATCCAACCATATGCCGGCTGATGCGGACGCCTGAACCATGATCCCTTTGCGCCCTAATTAATTCTCTGGGACGTCGCCATATCTGTGAGGCGTTCCGGTCCAGTTGGATCGGTCACCATCCCCATTTTTTCGATGCCGGCTTTTTTCACTCCATCCATGACTTGGACAACCACCCCATACGGCACGTCGCGGTCGGCCCGGAGATACAGCGACACATCCGCATGCTCTTCTTTGAGCACGCGCAGCTTTCGCTCCAACTGAGCGACACTGACCTGATCTTTGTCCAGGTACAGCCGCTGATCTTTTTCGATAGTGAGCACCGCACGGATTTCCGGCTTGATCGTGTTGGAGGCGGAAGTCGGCAACTTGATGTCCATCCCGCGATAGAGCATCGGAGCCGTCACCATAAAGATCACCAGCAGCACCAGGACGACGTCGACGAGCGGGATCACATTGATCTCCGCCAAAAAACGCCGTTGCCTGCTTTCGAGAATCATCCCTTCGCTCCGACGGGAATCGGCTCGGCTTTCACGGTAAGCAACGCGAGGAGTTCGACGACCACAGAATCCATGCGAAATGCCGTGTGCCGGATACGCGTCAGGAAATAGTTGTAGGCAATGACGGCGGGAATCGCCGCAAACAATCCCGCCGCAGTCGCAATCAAGGCCTCAGAGACGCCTGGTGCCACGGCGGAAATACTGGCCGTGCCTTGCAAGCCGATTTCTCGGAACGAATCGATGATCCCCATCACAGTGCCCAGCAAACC
>JBQTHY010000065.1:0-6850 GCA_052389395.1 Nitrospiraceae bacterium
AGCCGGTTCGTGACAGCTTTGCTCTGCCTTTCAATCGCGGGAGCCGTGAGCGCGATGGTGTGGGCTGGACCCCGCGTCTACTACGCCATGGCACAAGACGGGTTGATTCCTTCCCTCTTCGCGCAAACCCCCGGCGTGCAACGCTCCCCTGTCAACGCTATCCTCCTGCAGAGCCTGTGGGCTTCAGTCCTAATTCTGTCCGGGACATTCGAGCGACTGGTGATCTACAGCGGCACCGTGCTCACAATCTTCAGCGCCCTTGCGGTGGGAGCCGTCCCGATCCTGCGGTGGAAAGAGCCGGATCTTCCTCGCCCCTATCGCACGCCCTTCTATCCCCTGGTTCCGGGATTCTATCTTCTCATCTCAATCTTGATTGTCGTGAGCGCGCTCTATGAGCGTCCGGTCGAAGGAGGTTTGGGGATTGCGACCGTCTTAGCCGGAACGCCGCTGTACCTGCTGTGGCGCCGGCTTCGCGGTGTCCGCGACTTCACCAATCAGGCCCAGGTCAGGGTCAAGTGAGCTTCCGACTTGCTTCACCTCAGCCTGAGCCTTAACTGGAGCTCGCACGCAGGCCGGCGGCCTATTTCAACATTTGTGTGGTTCTAGGCGTCAGATCTGGCGAAATGCCTTGCTAGCCGATCCGCGCTCAGATGGCTCGACGAGGGAGTTCAGGGGCAACTGGGGCCGGCGGTACCTTCGCATACAGGTCCAGAGCTTCATGCATCCAGGACCGCAAGTTGGCAATCCTGGTCCCATGGCTCGGATGGGTGGAAAGGAATTCCGGCGGTTGAGCCCCGCCTGCTTGCTCCATCCGCTCCCACACGTGCACGGCTTCACGAGGATCGTAGCCTGCTTGTGCGGCCAGTAACAGTCCGATGTAATCAGCCTCCGACTCGTGCTCACGACTGAATGGGAGCAGGACGCCGACTTGCGCCCCGAGGCCAAGGGCCTGCATCACGGCTTGTCTTGTTCCAGCCCCTGCCCCGCCACCGGCCAAGGCGACATCGGCCCCGATGAGGAGAAGCTGCGCGATAAGTCCCTGGCTCATCCGCTCCGCACCATGACGGGCGAGCGCGTGCGTGACTTCATGACCCAAGATAGCAGCGAGACCGGCTTCGTTTTTCGCGACGGGGAAGATCCCCGTATACACGGCGACCTTGCCTCCCGGGAGGGCAAAGGCGTTTATGGTCTTGTCATCCTTGATGACGGAGATTTCCCAATGAAACTGCCGGGCGATGTCCGCATAACGAGACTGTTTCGCCGCGGCGATGATCCGATTCGCAACCCGTTGAACCGGCTCGATCTCATGTGCATCGCGCGAGATCTGTATCTTGGGATCCTGAAGGACCTGTTGATAGGCCTGGGCGCCAAGCTCCTGTTCATAGCTCTGGGACAAGATCAGAAACTGCCAACGCTGCGTGTAGGGATTCGTGGCACAGCCAGACAGAGCCGACAGGGTCCAGAGGGAGAGCCAAACTGTCGCCACCGCCAGGCAGACTCGCCACGTGATGGCGCCATGTATAGCCCTGTCCAGGATGCCTCCTCCTGCAAGCCCCTTCCGGTGCTTGGTTGCGGCTATGTCTCTGAGAAACTCTCTCTCCGTCTCGCAGCGAACGGCGCCTCGCTACCCTTTGACGCACACGAGTGGTTCCAACCTGGCCACTTTCCGCGCCAGGTTTGCTTCATCCGCCGCATCGACCACCTCGCTGACATCTTTGTACGCGCCTGGTGCTTCCTCGGCAACGCCACGCATCGACGGACTGCGAATCAGAATACCGCGTGCGGCTAATTCCTTCACGACGTCTCGACCATGCCACTGTCGCAGCGCGTGATGTCGGCTCATGCTGCGACCGGCTCCGTGACAGGCGGACCCAAACGCCAGCGACATGCTCCCCATTGTTCCCACCAGTACATACGAGGCCGTTCCCATCGTTCCCCCGATCAGAACCGGCTGCCCTACCGCTCGCAGGGATGGGGGAACATCGGGATGGCCTGGGCCGAAGGCCCGCGTTGCACCCTTGCGATGGACGAAGAGGCGAGTGCGCGTTCCGTCGATAACATGCTCCTCGATCTTGCAGGTGTTATGGGAGACGTCGTAGAGCAACGAAAGCGTGGCCTGCGGCAATATGTCGGCGAAGACCTGCCTGACCAGATGCGTAATGATCTGGCGATTGGCGAGCGCGCAGTTGATCGCAGCTCGCATCGCGCCGAGATATTGCTGCCCTACCTCAGAGTTGATAGGAGCGCATGCCAATTCACGATCGGGCAGTTCGATGTGGTATCGCGCCGCGCTGATGGCCATGCTCTTGAGAAACTCAGTGCCGATCTGATGTCCCAGCCCACGCGAGCCGCAGTGAATGCTCACGACCAGATCACCTTCACGGACTCCGAAAGTCGCGCCAACCTCCGCATCGAACACCTTCACGACCTGTTGCACTTCGAGGTAATGGTTCCCTGAGCCAAGCGTCCCCATCTCATCCTGCTGCCGCTTCTTGGCATGATCCGAGACGCACTCAGGTTGAGCGCCGGACATGCGGCCGTGCTCCTCGGTGAATTCAAGATCCTCCTGCGTCCCATAGCCCTTTCCCACTGCCCAACTCGCGCCTCCGGCGAGCATGGCATCCATCTGGGGCCGGTCCAAGTGCACCTTCCCGGTGCTCCCCACGCCTGCGGGAATGCGATGAAACAAGGCCTCGGCCAGTTGTTCTTTCACTGGCTGAAGATCCTCGACCCCAAGTCCTGTGCGAAGCGTTCGGACTCCACAAGAAATGTCGAAGCCCACACCACCGGCAGACACGACCCCACCTAGATCAGGATCGAAGGCGGCGACCCCGCCGATGGGAAAGCCGTAGCCCCAATGGGCATCGGGCATCGCATAGGAAGCTCGGACGATTCCGGGCAACGTCGCGACGTTGGTGACTTGCTCATAGACCTTCTCGTCCATCTCGCGAATCAACGCTTCGGTCGCATAGATCACAGCCGGCACCTGCATCTTGCCGCGAGGAGAAATGTGCCATTCGTCCCGCCCTCGCTGTTTCAATAGGTTGAGGTCCATCGCTGCTCCATTTCCGAATGTGATCTATACATCCACGACGCACTGGGCTATCCAGCGACCGTCTTCGTCTCGCTTCACTGACAGTTCGGTATAGGTCGCGCCTTTCACTTCGACGGCCGGTTGATGTCGGGTCACCTCAACCGGTTCTCCCCAGGCCGTCGCGTGCAACGAACGATTGTTGAAACGCACGGCGAAGCAGCTGAAGAGCATCTTCCTCGTGGCCATTTCATAGACAAGCGAATTCAACCACTCAACCAGCAAGAGCTCATCATCAGGCGCCTCGCAGACGATGGGCACCGCTTGCGTCGGAGCAACCGATGCGAGGTCGGTGATCACGGCGGTCAATGCACACGCCGCACTTTCGAAGGCCGCCTCTTTGGTCGAGCCGATCCCCCGAACACCGATGTCGGCCTGGTGTGGGAAATGCTCCCATCTTTTTTCGTGTATGGTCTCGGAACGAGGGGGCTGCATGGTCGATCCTCTGCCTCCGAGGTTCGGCAATCCCGGATGGCCCACCCATAGGGCTCCGCCCGTCGTGGACCTGACGGCTCATCGCTCGTCTCGTTTTTCCCTCACTCGATCGTGACCATCCCGACGTGATTCTCGAACTCTAGCTTCACCCCGAACGCCGCGCATTTCACGTGCATCGTCTTTTTGAGGAACGATGCTTCCCGTTCATTCGCTAGACGCACTCCAAGATCCTCAATGCAAGTCGGATGGAGTCGGATACGTGCGATCCGGCCTCGCTCCACTTCGAGCATGAACAGAAATGAGAGATCGTTGCGCTCATCTTTGTCGACCATATAGTCGTCTATGAAATCGCCGGTCGAATAGAGGATGGCCTTCCCTTTGTAGCATTCTATCCCTTGCGGGGTATGGTTGGAATGTCCCCAGTAAAGATCCGCGCCCGTGTCGATGAGGTCGTGGGCCAGCGCTTGCATTCCCCGTGACGGCTCGCCCCAATTGGGGCCAACGTGTGCGCTGACAACCACCAGGTCCGCTTGCCGCCGTGCTGAGCACAGCACCTGGGCCATCCGCGACCGGTAAGGTTCCTTCAACCCGCGCTCCCCATAAGCCACGTAGTTCACGCCCGGCTTCGTTCCCGTCGCTTCCCACTCCGGCTCATTGTCCGTGATCGAAACGACGGCCACACCCCCATCATGCAACCGGAACAGAGCAGGGACAAGCGCCTCCTCCAACGTTGCGCCGGCGCCTGTCTGTTTGATTCCGGCCCGGTCGAGCAGATTCAGACAATCCCGTAATGCTTCGGGTCCGTAATCCAGCACGTGATTGTTCGCCAAGGTGACACCATCGATCCTGGCCGCCTGGAGAAATTCGAGCGCACGGGGACTCGCACGAAAATGAAACGCTTTGGTGGTCGGATGCCATTCCTCTCCCTGATTGCTGATGACGCATTCCAGGTTGATGAGCCGGCAGTCGGCTCCCAGCATGACGGGAAGCACATCGCCCCACAGGGCTTCGGGACGTACGGACCGATTCCGGATCACATACTGATCCACCAACCGTCCGAGCATCACATCGCCGGTCAACGCGATCTTCACCTTCGTCACCGTCCACTTCTTGCTCTACCGGGCCTCGATCCTTCTCCGCGTGATCCTAATTGGTCGAAGGCCATGCCCTCATTGGAATGGAAATGCCTTGGCTGCTTTCCTCGCTTTTCGTGCGACCTATGTCGAGGATGGAAACTTCCGCAATCCGATCCGTCCAGCCAACTCGTGCAGCTTCTCGTGAATCGACTCATTGTTATAGGTCTGGATGTCCGCGAGGGCCTCGCAGAATGCCGTGAGCGCTTCCAGCCAGACCTTCTGATTCTCACAGGTGGCGGGGCCTTCGCGCGCCAATGCGATCTGCCTCTGGGCCTCTTTCAGTTTGCCCGCAGCTTCTTCCACATGACGAGACACCGTCATGGAGCCTCCTTTCTCAGCCTCACGGCACTTTCACGAAGGGGTACCGTTCACGCAGCTGTCTCGTGATCAGACCGACACCGCACTCGTTGCCGACGATTTCAATCGCGATGATCACATCCGGATCCTTGAAGTCGACGCGATGGAAATGGCCCCGTTGAGCCTGCACGTCAGCCACTATACGAGCGAGTTCCTGCTCGATCTGCTGGCTGTGAATCACGCCCTTGTGGCCCCTCCGTTCGAGCCGCACATGGAACGAGCCGCTCCCGATTTGATCGATATGACCCACTAATTCCTCCTTCAGCAGCGGGATCAATGTGTCTGTCGTGAAGAGAAACGTCCGATCAAGCGGCACGAGCCTGGCAAGCGGCCGGAGAAATCCTGGTGCGCTTTCCTCGCCGCGACGCAGTTGCTCGAAAAACGCTTGATGATCCTCCACTCGACCGAGCAACACCCCAAGATAGGGTGCCCATCCGAAATCGCCGAACCGTTTGAAAAGCCTGGCCAAGTGTCCCTGCTCGTGATTCTTGGCCGTCGCCAGCACATTCCAACCCATGACTACCTGTTGGTTCGAGCGGGATTCGCGAGCCATATCCTCTATCGTCGTCATGTTCCGCATCGAAACGGTTTGAGCTGTCCAGCCTTGGCCGCCCGTTTGAGGTCCTCAATTGTCCGACCAGTCAAGACCGACGTATTCCATTCCCTCTCCATCTGGCGGACAGGGCGAGTCTCCTCATCACGCTGTTTAATCAGAAGCCATTGCCGGGGACGTCTCTTTATCCTGATCAGAGCAAATCGTCCCCGAAGCCGCTGGCCATGCAAGATAAAATCTAAGGCGCCCGCCTCCCACATTGTCGCGAGTGAACGTGCTCCTCCGACCGGTTCAAGCCAACCGGTGTCCCAAACAAGAACCGGCCCCGCGCCATAATGTCCTTCTTCGATCACACCCTCGAAATCGGCATAGGCCACATCATGATCCTCCACTTCGATCGCCAGTCGCTTCACCCGTGGACTAAGTGACGGCCCTTTTGGAATTGCCCATGATTTCAAGACCCCGCCGATCTCCAATCGAAAATCGTAATGCAGATGGGACGCCTGATGTTTCTGAACGGTAAAGATCGGTCGACCTATCGCTGTTGTCATGACACCTGCCTCATGAAGCGGGAATCGCGCGAGCCGGGGCCCTACGACTCCGGCTGTTCACTCACTGTGCAGGAGCAATCGGAGTGCCGATCCAAGAACCTTTCGATCTATGGCTTGGCTGTTAGACCTTTACCGAACAATCTCGATGAGATCGGTCTCCAGCATTCTTCGAGCCCTGTGGAGGGAAGCTCCTGGATGTCGCCGTCGCCATGCACGACCTGCGCCCTTTCGCTACAGACTAAATATCGACGTTGTAGCAATGTTCCCCAATTGACGATGTCCCTCTATCTCCTCCTCAGAGAAAACCTGTGCAATTCCACTCAAATGTGGCAAGGATATTGCGCGGAGACTATGGCCCCATCTTTGCTCAACACTGGTTTAGCCAACATTCCCTCGCCGACAAGCCGCTTCAACCGCAGGAGGTTTTGTCATGGACAACCGAGGGATCACTTCGTACAACCCACTATTACTACCTGAGCAGGCTCGGCATGGTCGCTGCGGTTATTCTGACTGCATCAGGCTGCGCGACCACCAAAGATCTCAATATCTTACGCGCTCAGATGAGCGATCAAGTAGCCGCCGTCAGAAACGACGTGGTGCAATCCCTCCAGGCCGTTGAGGGACTCAAGACAGACCTCACATCGCCCAAGTTTCTCGGTATGGCTCCTGACCAGTTAAAAGGGCGATTCGATGGGCTCCAGACCACTTTACAGAGCTTACAGACCGA
>JBQTHY010000066.1:0-3303 GCA_052389395.1 Nitrospiraceae bacterium
TCTATTCGGGTCATCAATTTGGCGTCTATGTCCCGCAACTTGGGGATGGGCGTGCCATCCTGTTAGGCGAAATCCGCAACGAGCGAGGGGAACGATGGGATCTGCAGCTGAAAGGTGCGGGCCTCACGCCATTCTCTCGAGATGGGGACGGGCGAGCCGTGTTGCGCTCGACTATCCGCGAATACCTTGGCAGCGAAGCGATGCATGGGTTGGGCATTCCGACCACGCGCGCGCTCTGCATTGTCGGGAGTGACCACAAGGTCTACCGCGAAGAGATCGAAACCGGCGCGGTGCTGACTCGCATGGCCTCCTCGCACGTCCGGTTTGGCACGTTTGAGGTGCTCTATTACCGAAACCAGCACGAACAGCTGAAGGTATTGGCCGACTACGTCATCGATCAGCATTTCCCCCATCTGCGAGATGCCACAGACAAGTACGCGCGTTTCTTCGCCGAGGTGGTGGAGCGCACCGCAAAGCTGATTGCCCAATGGCAGGCAGTCGGGTGGGCTCATGGGGTGATGAATACCGACAATATGTCGATTCTTGGTCTGACGCTCGACTACGGACCCTTCGGTTTTGTGGAAGACTACGATGCCGGCTTCATTTGCAACCATTCGGACCACAACGGGCGTTATGCCTTTGATCAACAGCCCTATATCGGTCTCTGGAATCTCAGCTGTCTGGCGCAGGCCCTCTTACCCATTGTCCCGAAAGACGAGCTGAAGGCGGCGCTGGACCGCTACACGTCGGTTCATCAGGAACAGTATCTGCACCTCATGCGCCTGAAGCTCGGCCTCGATGGTGCCAGATCTGAGGACGAGTCGCTCGTGACCGATCTACTTTCGCTCTTGGCCGAGAGCCATGCGGACTACACGAATGTGTTCCGTACATTGGGTAATTTTCATTCACAGGAAGGAGAGCAGAACAAAACCCTGCGTGACTATTTTGTCGATCGTGGCAGGTTTGACCGCTGGGCTGCGCGATATCGTGCCCGTCTCCGCGAGAACGCCGGCGCCGAAGCCGAACGCCACGAGCGCATGAATCTCGTCAATCCCAAATACATCCTGCGCAACTACTTGGCCCAGACTGCCATCGAAAAGGCTCAGCAGAAGGATTTCACCGAAATCGACCGGCTGCTCACCCTGCTGCAAGACCCCTACAGCGACCAGGCCGGAATGGACGCCTATGCAGCCCCCCCTCCGAACTGGGGCAAGCACTTAGCGGTCAGTTGCTCATCATAATCCCATGCGCATCGCTCAAATCGGAGGTCTCACTGTTCGCCTCACGGGCGGCACCGATGGGAAAGGCGGCGGCAACGGCCCGACCGTCATGCTCCTCCATGGCTTCGGGGCGCCGGGAGACGATCTCGTCCCATTAGCCGATGTGCTTGATGTGCCGTCAGGCACGCGCTGGGTGTTTCCTGAGGCGCCGCTGTCCCTCAATATGGGATTCGGCGAGTCGCGCGCCTGGTGGATTATCGACATGAACCGTATTCAAGCAGATCGCGCCGCCGGCGTTGTTCGAGACATGTCGATGGAGATTCCGAAGGGACTGGCCTTGGCGCGCGAACGCCTGCTCGCGTTTTTGAAAGAACTCCCGCGCGATCTGCTGATGGACTACGAAAGAACCGTCATGGGTGGATTCTCACAGGGCGCGATGCTCACGTGCGACGCGGCGTTGCACACCGACTATCCGTTTGCCGGACTCATCCAGCTCTCAGGAAATCTACTGGCCCAACCGGTCTGGGGTCCCCTCATGCCCAGGCGCAAAGGTCTGCCGGTCTTTCAAAGCCACGGCACGCAGGATGACCTGCTGCCCTATATCGGAGCGGAACGTCTGCGAGACGCGCTGAAGGACTCCGGTCTCGCTGTCGAATGGCACAGCTTCCCCGGCGGGCATGAGATTCCTGAGTGTGGGCTGAGAGCCCTGAGCGTTTTTCTCCGAAGAGTTCTGGCGAAATCATGAACACACGAGCGGTCCGGAGCATGTCGAAACATTTCGGCGAATTGCGGTGGAACCAGCGTAAGGCGACGGCGGACACGATGGGGATAGGGAACGAAGGGGATTGCTATTTGGGATCCGGCGTGGTTATCCGACGGGTTGAGGACTTTCCTGCCACGGCACGGGCCAAGCCGACCCGCAAGCCGGCCGAATGAGGATTGGACACAGTCCGTTTGACGAGAATATCGGTCGGCCTGACGTCTTTGCCATAGTAGTTCCGATTCGACTCATCCCGCACGGCAATCACGGCGCCTTCAAGTGAGATCCCGCCGAATAAACCTTTCGCCCTGGCGAACGTGACCATATCCGCGCTCAGAACCGCGGTGGCACCCTCGATCCCGGCGCCGACCGGCCCAGCAGCGACCGAGACGTCAGCACCGAGCTTGAAAGTGTTGGAGAGCATGGATTCGACGCCGCGTTGCGACATCGCCAACAGGACGATCTCCGAAGCCTGCAGGCCGAATTGAAACCCGAAACTGCCAGCCCCCATCGTGTAGAAAGCCGGCTCGCTCCATTGACCGGTCTTGTCGTCTTTCACGAGAAAGACTCCGGTCCCCCCCTCTCCTCCAAAAAAGAAGGCGCCCTTCCACAGTCGCGGCACGATGAAGATCCCATTCGCATCTTTGATGTGGTCGCGAAACCAGGCCATATTCGAGTCGGCCAGGAAGTTGTCCAGCGTTGTCCTGGACCTCTCAACCAGGTCTTTCAGCTCGGCCTCCTCGGAAGCGTTGGCGATCGGCTGTCCTACGACCAGTACGAGTAACAGCGCGAGCGAGAGGGTATGGGGTTTGATCAGCCGAGTCGGCATCATGGTGTATCCTCGCAAGTTGAACGCCTCGCTAGTTCGACCCCATTCTGACCTTCACGATCGACTTATGCAAGCGACCGGCTGAATGGTAAGGTTTTTTTGCCCGTCACAAGGGGTGGTTACCGCATCGTGCCTTGGTTGTGGTCGAAAAGGGTTGTCTGGTATGGTGCGCGCCGCTGATTACCATGACAGGATGTCGAAAAAGGTCTCGAGCATCGCTCTCGGCCGTTCATCTCCCTTCGATGCACCGAAAAGTGTACTCCTCAGTCGCCGGACTCGCTGCAGCCTTGCCGGAAGACCTATTCAAACAGACTAGGAGATCTATTCTGCTTTATTAAAATCACAGAAGGTAACGGTGGCTACTGGGAAGTCTGTGTCACGAGGACACGAGGAGAAGAGTATGTGGGAGTTTGACTCAAGTGCCTATTAAAGTGATTCCAGTTTCTGGATGCTTCAGTACGACCCATGACGCTGTAAGCGCTATTCTCTTGGCA
>JBQTHY010000067.1:0-15358 GCA_052389395.1 Nitrospiraceae bacterium
CGCCAGCCCCTTCTCCGCGCAGATCTTCGTCAAGGCACTCGTCAGCGTCGTCTTCCCGTGGTCCACGTGCCCGATCGTCCCAATGTTCACGTGCGGCTTCTTCCGCTCAAATTTCGCCTTCGCCATATCGGTTCCTCCCCGCTATCGACGCTTCACTTGTCCGTCGCTATTCACCACGATACTTGGCAATAATGGCTTCGGAAATTTGTCGAGGGGTTTGGTCATATCGATCAAATTCCATGCTGTAGGTTGCTCGTCCCTGTGTGCGCGAGCGAAGGTCGGTGGCATAGCCGAACATTTCGCTGAGAGGTACTGACGCTTCAATCGCCTGCGCGCCGGCGCGAACCTTCATGCCCTGTATTTTTCCGCGACGACCGTTCAGATTGCCGATCACGTCACCCATGAATTCCTGGGGGACCAGGACTTCGACTTTCATAATCGGCTCGAGCAGCACTGGATCAGCCTTCTTGCAAGCGTCGGCGAAGCCCATCGACGCGGCAATTCTGAAGGCCATTTCGTTTGAGTCGACATCATGGTACGAACCGTCCGTCAAGGTCACCCGGATATCGCGTAGCGGATAGCCTGCGATGACGCCCGTTTCCATGCGCTCGCGGACGCCTTTTTCCACCGCCGGAATGTATTCTTTCGGAATCGCGCCACCGACAATCTTGTTGACGAACTCCAATCCCTTACCCACCTCGGCCGGCTCGACCGTCAGCAGTACGTGGCCGTATTGCCCGCGGCCGCCCGTTTGTTTGATGTATTTAGATTCGGCTTCGGCCTTTCGTCTGATGGTTTCCCTGAAGGCGACTTCCGGCTTACCGACATTCGCCTCAACCTTGAACTCTCTCAACAGGCGATCGACAATGATCTCGAGGTGCAGCTCGCCCATGCCCGCAATAATGACCTGCGCCGTTTCCTCATCGGTTCGCACACGAAACGAAGGATCCTCTTGCGCCAATTTCTGCAAGGCAAACCCCATCTTCTCCTGATCCTGTTTTGTCTTCGGTTCGATCGCCATAGCGATAACCGGCTCCGGAAACTTCATGACTTCGAGCAGGACAGGCTGTTTCTCACTCGCCAACGTATCGCCGGTTGTCGCTCCTTTGAGACCGACGGCTGCCACGATATCTCCTGCGTAAGCCGCGCCGATCTCCTCGCGCTTGTTCGCATGCATTTTCAGGAGGCGGCCGATACGATCTTTGGTTCCCCTCGTCACGTTGAGAACCGGTGTTCCCGTTTTCAGCGTGCCGGAGTACACTCGGAAATACGTCAACTGGCCGGCAAAGGGATCAGACATGATCTTGAACGCCAGCGCGGCAAAGGGCTCGCTGTCCGAAGCCTTACGCTCAACCTCTTTGTTGGTCTCCGGGTCTACGCCTTTGACGGATGGAATATCGAGAGGAGAGGGCAGGAAGTCGACGACCCCGTCGAGTAATTGCTGCACGCCCTTGTTCTTGAACGCCGACCCGCAGAGCACCGGCGTCACCTTCATCGCGATCGTACCGGCCCGAATGACACGGCGAATGTCCTCTTCCGTCAATAACTGGCCGTTGAGATACTTCTCCATGACCCGATCATCGAATTCTGCGACCGCCTCGAGCATTTTTTCCCGATATTCCTTGGCCTTGTCCCTCAAATCCGCAGGGATCTCTTCAATCATATACTTGGCGCCGAGCGTTTCATCATCGTACACATACGCTTTCATCGTGATGAGATCGATGGAACCACGAAACTCCGACTCTCTGCCGATCGGAATCTGGATCGGGATGGGGTTTGCGCCTAAACGATCGATGATGGTCTGAACACTGAAATAGAAGTCGGCACCGGTCCGATCCATCTTGTTCATGAACGCAATGCGGGGGACCTGATACTTGTCAGCCTGCCGCCAGACAGTTTCAGATTGCGGCTCCACACCCTGGACCGAGTCGAACACCGCGACGGCCCCATCCAGCACACGCAAGGACCGCTCGACTTCAATCGTAAAATCGACGTGACCGGGGGTATCAATAATGTTGATGCGATGGTCTTTCCAAAAACAGGTCGTCGCCGCCGCCGTGATGGTGATACCGCGTTCACGCTCCTGCTCCATCCAGTCCATCGTCGCCGCGCCTTCGTGGACCTCACCCATCTTGTGCGTCATGCCGGTGTAGTACAAGATCCGCTCAGTTGTCGTCGTCTTCCCGGCATCAATGTGGGCCATGATGCCGATGTTTCGCGTATGTTCCAATGATGTTTGACGGGCCACTTTATACCTCTAAAAACACATATGCTGCAGGTCAAGCCGAACTACACTGCTGCGATTCACGGGCACCCACGTCTGCGGATCGCAGCACGGCCCAACTGCAGCACAGAACGAGGTTACCAGCGATAATGGGCGAACGCTTTATTCGCTTCCGCCATCCGATGCACGTCCTCCCGTTTTTTCACCGCGGCCCCTGTGTTGTTCGACGCATCCAGCAGCTCAGCCGCGAGCTTCTCTCGCATACTCTTGCCACCGCGAGCACGGGCAAATTCCGACAACCAACGAAGCGCCAATGACACTCGACGTGGAGGCCTGATTTCGACTGGAACCTGATACGATGCCCCTCCCACGCGGCGAGACTTCACCTCGACGATCGGCTTCACATTATCGATAGCTGTCTTAAAGACCTTCAGCGGATCGCCACCGGTTTTTTCTTGAATGAGATCGAATGCCCCGTAGCAGATCCGCTCAGTCGTACTCTTCTTTCCACGGCTCATCAGCGTATTGATAAATTTTCCGACAAGCTTGTCGCGATACCGCACATCTGGAAGCACTTCGCGTTGACCGATAAATCTACTGCGTGGCATCTTCTACCTATCGGCTTATTGTTCCATTGAATCATTGAGTCAATGATTCAATCGTGAATCGATACGATTCTACTTGGGCCGCTTGGCTCCGTACTTCGATCGACTCTGTTTGCGATCGGCAACGCCGACTGCGTCCAACGTGCCGCGAATCAAGTGGTAGCGGACGCCGGGAAGGTCCTTCACGCGCCCGCCGCGTACAAGCACGATCGAGTGTTCCTGCAGATTGTGCCCGACACCAGGGATATAGGTTGTGACCTCCATGCCATTCGTCAGACGCACACGCGCGACTTTCCGCAACGCCGAGTTCGGCTTCTTCGGCGTCGTGGTGTAGACGCGAAGACAGACCCCTCGCTTCTGCGGACAGGATTTCAGGGCCGGGCTCTTCGTTTTCGCTTTAATGAGGGTTCGGCCTTTTCTTACCAGCTGATTGATGGTCGGCATCGTGGTCGAACCTTCCCAAAGAGCACATAACCTTGCTCTCTAGAGCAAAGCCGTCGGATTATAATGACGCCCCTACACGCTGTCAAGTGAGGAGAACGCGGTTCGCGAATCTACGATCGCAAGACGTCATCCGTGGCCGTAGCGGCATCAGAAGTGACGGCAGCGGCTTCTGGAGCCGCTTGTACCGTTGCCACTTCTGGTTTATCACTCAAAACGAACGTGTCTCTGTATTCTTCAAAGCCAGACCCGGCTGGAATCAACCGTCCTACAATGACGTTTTCTTTCAGGCCCAACAAATTATCCTCGCGCCCATTGATGGCAGCTTCCGTGAGTACTCGAGTTGTTTCCTGGAAGGATGCCGCTGAGATAAAGCTGTCGGTCGTCAAGGCCGCCTTCGTGATACCGAGCAGCACCGGCTTGCCCAAGGCAGGCTTGCCATCCTTTGCAAGGATCCGTTCGTTTTCCGTCTCGAACACGCTCTTGCTGACTTGACTGGCCGGCAAGAACTGCGTATCGCCCGGATCTTCGATCCGAACCTTCCTGAGCATTTGCCGCACGATGATCTCGATGTGTTTGTCGTTGATCGAGACACCTTGCAGGCGGTAGACGTCCTGCACTTCATCCACCAGGTATTTCTGCAATTCATTCGGACCAAGCACATCGAGAATGTCGTGCGGATTGGCCGACCCATCCATCAACGGTTCACCAGCGCGCACCCAATCACCCTCGTGCACGTTGACGTGCTTGCCTTTCGGGATGAAGTATTCCTTGGCGTCGCCCATCTTGTTGTCGACGAGGACCTTACGCTGGCCCTTCACAAAGCCGCCGTAGGACACCTCCCCGTCGATCTCAGTGATAACCGCCTGCTCCTTGGGTTTCCGTGCCTCGAACAGTTCCACGACTCGCGGAAGACCTCCGGTGATGTCCTTGGTCTTCGTCGTCTCGCGAGGAATCTTGGCCAGCACGTCGCCGGGATGCACCATGGCTCCCTTCTCAACGAAGATGTGGGCTCCCACCGGTAACAAATACCGTGCGACGGTATTGGAACCGCCGGACACCTTCGCCGTCCTGCCTCCTTCGTCCTTGATCGACACGCGTGGACGGAGGGTCGCACCCGTGTGCTCGATGATAACTTTGCGTGATAAGCCGGTCACCTCATCGAACTCTTCCTTCATGGTGACCCCTTCCACGATGTCACCGTAGGCCACCTTGCCGCCCACTTCGGTTAAGATGGTGAGCGAGTATGGATCCCACTCGACCAATTTTTGTCCAAGGGCGACCGGGTCTCCGTCCTTGATCTTGATTTTTGCCCCATAGACGACCGGGTACTTCTCACGTTCGCGGCCGCTGTCATCGACAATCGCAATCTTCGTATTGCGATTCATAACAACCCATTCACCTTCCTTATTCTGCACCGCGATACCGGCGTTGTGCACATCCGCGTTCTTCTTGGCGTCGAAACTCATGAACTTGATTCGACCGGCATGTTTGGCTTCGAGAACGGTCTGCTCGACGACTTTGCTGGCCGTACCGCCGATGTGGAAGGTCCGCATCGTCAGCTGCGTTCCGGGCTCGCCGATCGACTGCGCGGCAATCACGCCGACCGGCTCACCCTTTTCAACCAGGCGGCCACGCGCCAGGTCACGGCCATAGCAGCCGCGACAGACACCACGCAGCGATTGACAAGTCAGCACGGATCGAATCTTGACACGGTCCACTCCGGCTTCCACAATCGACTTGGTCAGCTCTTCGTTGATTTCCTCGTTCCGCGACACGATGATCTCTCCGGTCACAGGATCTCGAATATCCTCTGCCGCCAAGCGACCGAGGACACGCTCTTCCAGCGGCTGAATAATTTCTCCACCTTCCACCAGCGCGCTGACGATAATCCCGTCGTGCGTCCCACAATCAAGTTCGTTGATGATCACATCCTGGGCGATATCGACGAGCCGCCGGGTCAGGTAGCCGGAATTCGCCGTTTTTAACGCGGTGTCGGCGAGACCCTTTCGCGCGCCATGAGTGGAAATGAAGTATTGCAACACCGTCAACCCTTCGCGGAAGTTGGCCGTGATCGGAGTCTCGATGATTTCGCCGGATGGTTTGGCCATCAGCCCGCGCATGCCGCCCAATTGACGAATTTGCTGCGAACTGCCTCGCGCACCGGAGTCGGCCATCATGAAGATCGGGTTGAAGGATTCTGCCCTGCCTGGGTCTCCTCCGGCCCCCAGCTCCTTCATCATCTCATTGGCGACTTGCTCGGTCACATGCGCCCAGATATCGATAACCTTGTTGTACCGCTCGCCGTTCGTGATGAGACCTTCGGAATACTGTTTCTCGATCTCGTTCACTTCGCGCTGCGCCTTCCCGATTAAGTCCTCCTTCTTGCTCGGGATGTGCATATTGTCGACGCAGATCGAGACGCCTGCCCGCGTCGCATAGGCAAATCCGATGTTTTTGATCTTGTCCAGGAATTCGACGGTGTCTCGATGGCCGGTCTGCCTATAGACCGAGTCGATCAGCTTCGTCATTTCCTTCTTGGTCATGAGCTTGTTCGCATTGGCGAACGGCAGTCCTGAAGGAAGGATTTCGGATAGCAATACGCGACCGACAGTGGTTTGCACCAATGCCCCCCCGAGGCGGACCTTGATTCGCGCATGTTCCTCCACTTCACGTGCATCAAACGCGATCCGCACTTCTTCAGGAGAACCAAACACCTTACCCTCGCCCTTCGCGCCCAACCGTTCTTTCGTAAGCCAGTAGCACCCCAACACCATGTCCTGCGACGGCACGGCAATCGGTTTTCCATTGGCCGGTGAGAGAATGTTATTGATGGACATCATCAACACCCGCGCCTCGACTTGCGCTTCGATGGACAACGGCACGTGAACCGCCATTTGGTCTCCATCAAAGTCCGCGTTGAATGCGGCGCACACGAGCGGATGCAATCGAATCGCTTTCCCCTCGACCAGCACCGGATCAAACGCTTGGATACCCAAACGGTGAAGTGTCGGAGCACGATTGAGCAACACCGGATGCTCACGGATCACTTCGTCGAGCACATCCCAGACCTCCGGCCGCTCTTTTTCGACCAGACGCTTGGCGCTCTTAATGGTGGTAGCCGCCCCGCGCGCTTCCAGTTTATGGAAGATGAACGGTTTGAACAATTCCAACGCCATCTTCTTGGGCAACCCACACTGGTGAAGGCGCAGCTCGGGTCCGACGACGATTACCGTCCGGCCAGAGTAGTCCACACGCTTGCCGAGTAGATTTTGACGGAACCGGCCCTGCTTCCCCTTCAGCATGTCACTCAAAGACTTGAGCGGACGCTTGTTGGGTCCACGAATGGCACGGCCTCGGCGACCGTTGTCGAAGAGGGCATCGACCGCCTCTTGCAACATCCGCATCTCGTTCCGAATGATAACGCCCGGCGCCTTCAGTTCCATCAATCGCTTCAACCGATTGTTCCGGTTGATCACACGCCGATAGAGATCGTTCAAGTCGGATGTCGCAAACCGACCGCCATCGAGAGGGACCAAGGGACGCAACTCCGGTGGTAGCACCGGGATCACATCCATAATCATCCACTCCGGCTTGTTCCCGGACTTGCGAAACGCCTCGAGCACCTTCAAGCGCTTGGCGTATTTTTTCTTCATCGCCGTCGAGGTCGACACTTTCGCCTTCGCTTGAAGCTCATCCCACAGCGCATTGATATCGATCTTCCGCAGTAAGTCACGGATGGCCTCTGCGCCGATTCCGACCTTGAATCCGCTGGAGCCGAATTCGGAGAGCAGGGTGCGCAGTTTGTCCTCAGGAACTAGTTCCTTTTCCGACAGATCCGTTGAGCCCGGATCCACGCAGACGTAGCTCTCAAAGTAGAGAATCTTCTCCAATTGCTTGAGGCTCATGTCGAGCAAGGTACCGATCCGACTCGGCACCCCTTTCAGAAACCAAATGTGTGCGACGGGCGCGGCTAACTCGATATGCCCCATACGCTCGCGACGCACTTTCGATTGAATCACTTCGACGCCGCACTTATCGCAGACGATGCCGCGGTGCTTCATGCGCTTGTACTTGCCGCAATTACATTCCCAGTCCTTGATCGGACCGAAAATCTTGGCACAGAACAGTCCGTCTTTTTCCGGCTTGAATGACCGATAGTTGATCGTCTCCGGTTTCTTCACTTCGCCGTACGACCAGGACCGGATTTTCTCGGGCGACGCAATGCGAATACGCATTGAATCGAACGACACCGAATCCCGCTGCTTTTCAAACAATGTGTATACGCCTTCCAAGGTGGTGACCTCCTCTGATACCGGCCTTTAACCGGAATACAAGTAGTTAGTCTTGCGTCTTGACCAGCTCAACGTCGAGCCCCAAGCTCTGTAACTCTTTGACCAAGACGTTAAACGACTCGGGCAACCCTGGTTCCAGGAAAGGTTCGCCTTTCACAACTGCTTCATACATGCGCGACCGACCCGGCACGTCATCGGACTTGACCGTGAGGAACTCCTGCAGTGTCGAGGCCGCGCCGTAGGCCTGCAACGCCCAGACTTCCATCTCCCCCAAGCGCTGACCGCCAAACTGGGCCTTCCCGCCCAGCGGCTGCTGCGTCACGAGAGAATACGGACCGATGGACCTTGCGTGGATCTTGTCATCCACCAAGTGGTGGAGCTTGAGCACATACATATATCCGACAGTGACCGGGTTGCCGAAGGGCTCACCCGTTCTGCCATCGACCAGCTGACTTTGTCCGCTCGGTGGCAATTTCGACCTCTTGAGCAGGTCCTTGATTTCTTTTTCCGATGCCCCATCGAACACCGGGCTGGCCACCTTGACGCCCAAGGCTTTGGCTGCCCAGCCGAGGTGGGTTTCCAGAATCTGGCCCACGTTCATACGCGACGGCACGCCGAGGGGATTCAGCACGATTTCGACCGGCGTCCCATCAGGTAAATAGGGCATGTCTTCTTCAGGCAACACCCGAGACACAACACCCTTGTTGCCGTGGCGACCAGCCATCTTATCGCCGACTTGAATCTTGCGCTTCATGGCGATATAGACTTTGACCAGCTTGATCACGCCGGGAGGCAGCTCGTCCCCCCGTTTCAAGCGACCGACCTTCTCATCGTAGAGCGTCTGGAGAATCTCGATCTGCTCCTTCGCCCGTCGCTCCACGTCTTCCAATTCTTTTTGCTCATCTGGATCGCTGAGGATAATGTGGCGCACCGTGTCATCGGGCAGCCGTCTGAGAATCTCCGCCGTCAGCTTGCCCTTCTTCTTCAAAATGACGTCGCCCGAGTCCGGGTCCATCAGATCGCGACCCACTACCTTGCCGAGCAAGAGCTTCCGAATCTTCTTCGTCTTTTCTTCCTCGATGATCCTCAGCTCTTCGTGGTGGTCACGCTGTAACTTCATTTGATCGTCGGTCTCGATGCTCTTCGACCGTTCGTCCTTGTCGAGGCCTTTGCGAGAGAAGATCTTCACGTCGACCACGATGCCTTCCACTCCTGGAGGCACGGTCAACGAGGTATCCTTCACATCGCCAGCTTTCTCACCGAAGATGGCCCTGAGCAACTTCTCTTCCGGCGTGAGCTGGGTTTCGCCCTTTGGCGTCACTTTGCCGACCAGAATGTCACCAGGCTTCACTTCGGCACCGATGCGGATGATTCCGCTCTCATCAAGATTCCGGAGCGCTTCCTCCCCGACATTCGGGATATCGCGAGTCACGTCTTCCTTGCCAAGTTTCGTGTCGCGAGCCTCCACTTCAAACTCTTCGATATGAATCGACGTGAAGGCGTCTTCGCGGACTAATTTTTCGCTGAGCAGAATGGCATCTTCGAAGTTGTATCCGCCCCACGGCATGAAGGCCACCAGGACGTTTTTCCCCAATGCGAGCTCCCCATGATCGATCGCTGGCCCATCGCCGAGCACTTGCCCTTTCTTCACCGGTTGACCGATCCGAACCACTGGAGTTTGGGTGATGCAGGTGTTTTGATTCGATCGTTGGAATTTAATGAGATCATAGACATCCAAGCCGGAGTCTTTTCCTTTTTTCCCATCCTTCGAATCAGCCCGCACCACGATGCGAGTCGCATCGACACTCTCCACGACGCCGGCTCGACGGGATTGGATGACGTATCCTGAATCTCGCGCCACCACCGCTTCCATCCCGGTCCCGACCAAGGGAGCCTCTGAGGTCATCAAGGGAACCGCCTGGCGTTGCATGTTGGAACCCATGAGCGCCCGGTTGGCGTCGTCATGTTCCAAGAACGGCACGAGGGCCGTTGCAACGCTGACCACTTGCTTCGGGGACACGTCCATGTACTCGATCTTGTCCGGCGTCGCCATCACGAAGTCGCCGCCGTGACGACACGAGATAGTCTCTGAAACCAGCCGACCCGCACCATCCACTTTGGAGTTAGCCTGGGCAATAATGTATTTGTCACCTTCGATGGCGGAGAGAAATTCGATCTCATCCGTCACGCGTCCCTTCACGACTTTTCGATAAGGCGCCTCGATGAATCCAAACTGATTAATTCGCGCATAGGTGGCGAGTGATGTGATCAAACCAATGTTCGGACCTTCCGGCGTTTCGATCGGGCAAATACGGCTGTAGTGCGACGGATGCACGTCGCGGACTTCGAAGCCGGCCCGTTCTCTCGTCAATCCACCAGGACCGAGGGCAGACAGACGTCGCTTATGCGTGATTTCAGCGAGCGGGTTCGTCTGGTCCATGAATTGCGAGAGTTGGCTGCTGCTGAAGAACTCCTTCACCGCGGCCACAACCGGCTTGGCATTGATCAGATCGTGGGGCAGCACGGTTTCCATATCGAGGAGATTCATGCGCTCCTTGATACTCCGTTCCATCCTGACCAGCCCCAACCGGAACTGATTCTCAAGCAGCTCGCCAACCGATCGCACACGACGATTTCCCAAATGGTCAATGTCGTCGATCTCTCCCTTACCCATCTTGAGATTGATGAGATACCGGATTACTTCGACGATGTCCTGAGCTGTGAGCGTGCGCTGCTCGAGCGGCAGGTCCAATCCCAGTTTCTTGTTCAGCTTGAGGCGACCCACGGGAGACAGATCGTAGCGCTTGGAATTCAGGAACAGATTGTCGAACAGCGCCCGTGCAGTATCCACGGATGGGGTTTCGCCAGGGCGAAGACGACGATAGATCTCCACCATCGCTTCTTCCTTCGATCCAATCTTCTCCATCTCTAAGGTGTCGAGGATCACCGGCGTCGCCGTCGCCATGTCTAAGTAGATGACCTTGAACTCCTCGACATCGCTCTCGACGATCGCCTCCACGATCTCTGTGGTCAGCCGCTGATTTTTCTCGGCCAACTTGTTCTTCTTGGAATCGACCAATTCCGTGAGAACGGCGCGGCCCACCAACTCCGTCGGGAGGAGAGGGATTTCCTTCACCCCGGAGGCCTTCAGTTTGGCGATCACGCCCTTGGTCAGCCTGGCGCCTTCCCGCACAAGCGGTTCCTTACTGCCCTTCTCCGGGACTTCCGCCGAGCACCGGAGCCCCTGATGGATCTCCGCATCCAACTTCCGGAAGAACTTACCCTTCACCACCCGAATTTCCTCGACCGGATAGTACATCTTCAGTAAATCGTCACTCGAATAACCAAAGGCCTTCAACAAAATGGTGGCCTGCATTTTCCGACGGCGGTCGATCCGGACATAGAGAATGTCCCGCGCATCGAACTCGAAATCGAGCCAGGAGCCTCGGTAGGGAATAATGCGCGCCGAATAGAGCACCTTGCCGCTCGCATGGGTGCGTCCCTTGTCATGAGTAAAGGAGGCGCCTGGCGAACGATGGAGCTGGCTGACAACCACTCGCTCAGTTCCGTTGACGATGAAAGTCCCGCGGTCCGTCATCAACGGTAATTCACCGACGTAGACTTCTTGCTCGCGGACATCGAGCACTTTCTTCCGGGGCCCTTTGTCTTCCTTGTCGAATACCACCAGACGGACCCGTAGCTTCAACGGCACCGCGAACGTCATGCCTTGTTCAAGACATTCCCACTCGTCATATTTTGGCGTACCCAGGCTGTAGCTCGAAAACTCGAGCATCGCCGTATTGTTGTAGTCGGGGATCGGAAACACGCTCGCCAACGCCGCTTGCAATCCATGATCCTTTCGGCGTTCCGGCTCGACTTCCATTTGCAGGAACTCTTCGTATGAGCGTTTCTGGATCTCGATGAGATCAGGAATATCGATGTTGGTTCGAATGCGAGAAAAATCCTTCCGTTCGACGAACTCTTGCAGAGTCGTTTCCGGCATTCTCACTCCTCCACGCGAAATGGTTGGGGTTAGGCGCCGCGATCGGCGCGGCGCCCACACACATTCGGACGCCGCGACTTACTTCACTTCGACCTTGGCGCCGCTATCTTCGAGCTTCTTCTTCATCGCGTCGGCTTCTTCCTTGGCGACGCCGGTCTTCACCGGCTTCGGCACGCCTTCGACGAGATCTTTCGCCTCCTTCAGGCCTAGACTGGTCAACTCACGCACCACCTTGATGACTTGAATCTTCTTGTCGGCCGGCGCAGACGCGAGAATGACGTCGAATGCCGTCTTCTCCTCGACCGCGGCGCCCGCGCCGCCACCGGCGACCGGTGCCGCAGCCACGGCGACCGGCGCGGCTGCCGTGACGCCGAAACGGGCCTCCAATCCCTTCACGAGTTCCGCCAAGTCGAGTACGCTCATTCCCTCGATCGCCTTGATCATTTCTTCTTGAGATAATTTTGATGCTGTTGCTGACATGTCTCCTTCCCCTTTCTTCTTGTCCTGAATAGCGGCAATAACCCTCACCAATTTCGAAAACACTGCGCTGAGCGTATGGACGAGGCCGCGGATCGGCCCTTGCATGGCCGAGAGCAGCATCGCAATCAAGATCTCTCTCTTCGGCAGCTTTGCCACTGCCGCCAACTCAGCCGGCTGGACGACCTTGCCTTCCAGCACTCCGACCGTCATCCGGATCTTCTCTTCTCGCTTCTCCGCGCTGATGAAATCCCGGAGCACCTTTGTTGGCAAGACAGGATCGTCATACCCAATCACAACCCCGGTTGGGCCCTTGAGATGCGCTTTCAGACCGGCCAAGATGGTCCCCTCGGCTGCACGAGCCGCGAGCGTGTTCTTGACGATCTTATATTCCGCCTTCGCGCCGCGGAGCTGTTTGCGCAGCTCCGTCACTTGATTGACCGGAAGGCCAACACATTCCGTCAAGATGGCCAGTCGCGCTCGACCGAATTTCTCGGCCAGGTCTGCCACCGCGGTGGCTTTCTCTTCCTTCTTCATCTTGTCCCTCGCTGACCGTTAATCGTTATTCGTTAAACGTTAACCGTTTCGACAACGGCGGACTCACTCAGCGAGTCACGATAACGATTCACCTTGAACGTCTTTCACTAGCTCCACTGCTTCGCCAGCGCGACGGTATCCAGTTTCACGCCGGGACCCATCGTACTGGAAAGCGTGGCACTCCTGAGGTAGCGCCCTTTGCATGAAGCCGGCTTGGCTTTGATGACGGATTCGATGACGGCCGACGCATTGTCATAGAGCTTCGCGGGATCGAACGACACTTTCCCGACAGGCACATGCACGATACCCGCCTTTTCCACCTTGAACTCCACGCGTCCCTTGCGAATGTCCGCGACGGCTTTCCCCACTTCGAAAGTGACGGTGCCGGTCTTGGGATTCGGCATCAGCCCACGGGGACCAAGCACCTTCCCAAGCTTTCCGACGGCCGCCATCAGGTCCGGCGTGGCAATCGCGCAATCGAAATCCATCCACCCTCCCTTAATTTTCTCCATCAGATCGTCCGATCCCACATAATCGGCCCCGGCTTGTCGCGCCTCCATCTCCTTCTCCCCCTTGGCGAACACCAGGACACGCACCTTCTTGCCGGTGCCGTGGGGAAGCGATGTCATCCCACGAACCATTTGATCGGACCGTTTGGGATCGATCCCAAGGCGGAGGGCCAGATCGACCGATTCGTCGAACTTCGCGAACGCCGCCTTCTTCATGACTTCGACCGCCTCGCGTAGCCCGTAGACACGCGGCTCAACTTTCGCCGACGCGGCCTTCATTTTCTTTCCCATGCCTCCAACTCCCTCCCTCTCGCGATGTTACCCTTGAATGACCACACCCATACTGCGGGCGGTTCCTTCGATGATTTTGACGGCCCCTCCCAAATCGGCAGCATTCAGGTCGGCCATTTTCTTTTGGGCGATCTCGTTCAATTGCTTCCTGGTGATCTTGCCGACTTTATCCTTCTGCGGCGTACCAGAGCCCTTGATGATACCGGCAGCTTTCTTCAACAGGTCCGATGCCGGCGGTGTCTTCATGATAAAGGTGAACGTTCGATCTTTATAAACCGTGATGATGACAGGGATGATGCTGTCGCCCTCTTTCTGGGTCTTGGCATTGAACTGTTTGCAGAACTCCATAATGTTGACCCCGTGCTGTCCGAGCGAGGGACCTACGGGAGGAGCCGGATTGGCTTTCCCAGCTGGAATCTGCAATTTAATTTGCGCTGAAACTTCCCTGGCCATGATTCACTCCGTTCCAAATGCTCAATCTTGAATGTTCAATGCTCAATGCCGAAATTGAAAATTCACAATTCAACATTAAACATGGCTAAATCCGTTCTACTTGCAAAAATCCCAATTCGACCGGTGTCGACCGACCAAAGATGCTCACCATAAGTTTCAATCGGTTGTGGTCTTGATCAACTTCATCGACCAAGCCGTTAAACCCAAGGAACGGACCGTCGACGATCCGAACATTGTCCCCCTTGATGAACTTGACCTGCTCACGCGGCCCTGATTGCCCCGCATCGACTTGTTTGAGCAACGACTCAACTTCCTCGTTGGTCAGCGGCATTGGCACCGCCCCACCACCGACAAACCCGGTGACCTTCGGGGTCTCCTTGATCATCTGCAAGGTTTCATCGCCCAGCGGCGATTCCAGCTCCACCAACACATAGCCGGGGAAAAACTTTCGCCGGGAGGTCCGTCGCTTGCCATCCTTGATTTCGATCACATCCTCCGTCGGCACTAACACCTGCCCAAGCTTCTCAATGAGCCCCATCTGGTTCGCACGCTCCATCAAGCTGGTCTTCACGCGCCCCTCAAACCCCGCGTATGTATGAATGACGTACCAGTTCTTCGTCATGCACCACCCTTTAAGGTCTACAGCTCACAACCATACTCGACGTTCCCTCGCCAGGCTCAGCTGGCCACCCGCCAATCAGATGAGCTTGCCAACCAGCCACACAAGAAATGAGTCGATGACCGACAGATACAGCGACACCAGGACGCAGAAGACAATGACCACTGTCGTCGAACCGACGGTTTCCGCACGGCTTGGGAAGGACACCTTCTTCAATTCTCCTCGCACGTCCGTAATAAATAGTCGAATCGATTCTGTCATGCGTCTGAACATCAGAACCTCCGCCCCGAGTCCTTCTTACCCCTACTTACCCCTACACTGTCACACGCTTACCCGCTACGCCTCTCGATCTCTGCTCGGCTCCATTACCGGCCACAGACAGGCCTGCGGGTTTTTTCCGTCGGCCGGATTATGAGAAGGCCAGCGGCACGAGCAAGCTCTGCCTGGCAGGGGCACTAGGATTTGAACCCAGACTTTCGGTTTTGGAGACCGACGTGCTGCCATTAACACTATGCCCCTCCGCTCAGCTCAGTGCTGAGATATGAGTGCTGAGTCCTGAGTGGGTTTAACCCTACGCGCCTCGACTCAGTACTCGTCACCCAGCACTCAGCACGTTATTTCACTTCCTTATGAGGCGTGTGCTTCCGGCAGAATTTGCAGAACTTGTTTCGTTCCAACCGATCTGGATCGTTCTTCTTGTTCTTATTGGTTGAATAGTTCCGCTGCTTGCACAGTGTACAAGCCATGTCAAAAATCTCTCGCATCTCACAACTCCCGAGCTGTCAGCTGACAGCTATCAGCTTTAGGCTAAGATTTCCGTCACGACGCCGGAGCCGACGGTCTTGCCGCCCTCGCGCACCGCGAAGCGCAGCCCCTGATCCATCGCGATCGGGCTGATCAACTC
>JBQTHY010000068.1:0-3058 GCA_052389395.1 Nitrospiraceae bacterium
CTTACCAGACCAGTTCATGAAGAACCCGTGTGGCAGATGCACCATCGTGATCGCGCCCAGCATGATGATCTCGAAGCTCGCCGCTGTAAAGCGCGTCAGAAGCCCCGCCAGCAGTGCGATGCTCCCGAATGATTCTCCGATGATCACGAGAAAGGCGACGAGCCATGGCATCCCCATCTGTTGTGTGAAGAAACCCATCGTGCCGTCGAACCCGAACCCGCCGTACCAGCCCAACAGTTTTTGGGCTCCATGGGGAAACATCACCAGCCCCAGCGTGAGACGCAGAACCAGCCCCGTCCACCCGTCATCGGTTTGAAACAGTTGTCGCATTAGACACCTCCCGGTTGTCTCCTCCTCGTTCCCCGAACCTCACACCTCGATAACGCCTCAGGCTCATTATGATAGTTCTAGTTAGAACCAAGTCAAGTGGCAAATTTCTTTCTCTGCTCAACCTGTCGAATTGTCCAACTGGTTCAGGAGCCTGGTCTGTGTCAGGAGAAACAGAGCATCGGTTGGTACAGGGGAGAACGAGGTGATCTATTTACAGTGCATTAGAGGCATCGGCCATCTCACGTCGGCTCAGCATATTCATACTGATTGTGCCCTGTGGCTACCCGAGCCTGTGGTCGCCAAGATGGAGATCGGAACCCTACCCTATTGCCAGCCGTTGACCTCGTAGCCCTTCTCTTTCATGCAGCGTTCGAAGGCATCGATATAAGGCGGGTCCGGCACTAGCGGTTTATAGGTGCCCCCGGCTAATCCGATGATCAATCCGAGTCCTCCACCGGCAGCCGCCCCGATCGTCACACCTGGCAGGCCTCCGATGATGCCGGCCGAAGCCCCGACGGCGCTGCCTAGCAGCCCACCGAGAAGGGCGCCGGTCGCGGCATTCCCGCTTTGATGCACCCCGGGAGTGAGCCCGGCTTGTTCCACCTTCTGTCGACAGGTATCGATCTCCTCTTGGGCCATCTGCTTCCCATATAGTTGTAGCTGCTTGTTGGACCGCAACATCGGCTCCGGCGCCAAACAAGCCGTCACTACCGACGCCAGCAGCAGCGCGACCACTGTGTTGCCACTTTTGCTTTTCTTCACACTTTCTCCTTCGGGCTGTACGCGATGAGGGCTTCCATCGCGCCGGTACCTCAAACACCATCTTCTACCCTATTTTCAAAAGCTCCGCTCTCTTTTTCACTTTCTCTCACAGAGCGGATGGGTGGGGACTCTTCTTCGCGGATTGACCGAAGGCACTCAGATCGTGTGGGGACCGCGAGCACGGAGAGCTACTTCTTCCTCATGCCTTCCCCTGACTGCAAATTCTAGCCGAGCCTCTTTCGTTTTCACTCTAGCGAGGTGTATCGGTGGATGCTCCACTGCGCGCATTGTCCGACCACGGCCCTCAATCGTACTTTCAATGGAGACTCGCGTGGGCGGTCAGCGAGCAAGGAGCATCTACTGATGCACCCTGCCCCCTCACTGCCACCCCGTCACCTCATACCCCTTCTCTTGCAAACATCTCGTCACAAAATTCGTGTAAGCCTGATTCGGTTGTGAGGGACCGCCGGCTGCATGGAATAAACCAGTGAGCAAACCCCATACGGCACCACTCGCCGCTCCAATCAGCGACCCTTTTCCGGCGGCCCCGGAAATTGCGCCGCCGACGGCACCACTTGCCGCGCCGACTCCAGTACCGACCGCCGTGCTCGTTGCAATACGACCAGCTTTGCCGCTGCCTTCGTCCGCGCCGGCTGATTCGGCCGACTGCATACACGCTTCGATATCCTGCTCTGCTACCTCCCTACCCACTGACTGCAGATGCGCATTCGGATACAGCACCGGGTGCACACTGGAGCAGGCGGTGAAAAGCAGCGCTCCGATGATGCCCATCCTCATCCCGTTCCTTTCTTGACCACTCATTTCTCGCCTTTTGCCATCAATCGAGCTATGGCCACCTCCGCTCTGATCCCCTTCAAGTACAGTCGCTTGCGTCGCCGTCCCATCCCCGATCGAATCAGAACACTTGCACGCGGAATGGCACAAATGCGGGCAATGAATCGGATGAGTTCCTCGTTGGCGGCGCCGTCAAGAGGGGGAGCAGCCACGCGAATTTTCAAGGTGTCGCCAAGAATCCCAACGCATTCGGTACGGGAGGCGTTGGGTTGGACATGAACGGTGAGGAACGCGCCGTTCTTGCTGTCCTGTGCGATCACGCAGGGGGAATCCACAATCGACGCGGCTCAGAATATGGCTTTGACAAGGTCGAGAATACTGCGCTGCATGTCTGGATCGTCGGTGATCGGACGGGCAATGGCCGCATCGCAGGCTCGCTCCGGCGTTACGCCTTGCTTGATCAGCGTACCGGCATAGATAAGGAGTCTGGTGCTGACGCCTTCGTCCAGGCCGTGGTTCTTCAGGTTCCGGACTTTGCCCCCGAGCTTCACGAGATTTGCAGCGATCGCCTGACTCACCCCCGCCTCTCGTTCAACCACCGTGGTTTCTATGTCAGGGGACGGATAGTCGAATTCGATCGCCATAAATCTCTGCTTCGTGCTCTGCTTCAAATCTTTGAGGACGCTCTGGTAACCAGGATTGTAGGAGATCACGAGCATGAAATCGTCGGCTGATTCCACAATCTGCCCCTTCTTCTCGATCGGTAACAGCCGACGGTCGTCGCTGAGAGGATGAATGATGACGGTCGTGTCCTTGCGCGCTTCAACCACTTCATCGAGATAGACGATCGCCCCGTGCTTCACGCCGATCGTCAGCGGCCCATCCATCCAGACCGTCTCCTGTCCCTTAAGCAGGTAGCGCCCGACAAGATCAGCAGCCGTGAGATCTTCGTGGCAGGCGACGGTGATCAACGGACGCCCTAACTTGTACGCCATGTGCCGGACGAAACGTGTCTTCCCGCAACCGGTTGGCCCCTTGAGCATCACAGGCATCTTGCTGCGTGCGGCGATCGTAAAGAGCCCCACCTCTCCGCGGACTTCTGCGTAGAAGGGCTCCTGCTCGATCCGATATCGCCCAATGTCGACTTCTCGCCCCTGTTGCATCACTCTGT
>JBQTHY010000069.1:0-13630 GCA_052389395.1 Nitrospiraceae bacterium
CCCGCAACCGGCGGGGGCGAGCGGGTTACACACCATCATCGCCGACGTAGAAAGCCTGGAGACCCATCCGAGTTGACCTCACTCGCTCAAGGCTAAAGCCGATTGGATCCGCTGTACGCCTCACTTCCGCTTTGCGGCGGACTTCTTTCCCTCCCTGAGCTTCTGCTTTACCCTCTCCTTCCTGTCCTGGTGCGGGCCGAGCCGGTTCGTTCATAAGGCACGATTTCTTCAGGAGACCCCACAACTTGGCGAATGACGGCCACGACCTATTTAGATGGAAACAGGAGAGCAAGACGAAAGGCCGGAGGCCGCATCTGTCAATCTTGACAGGTGCTCAATTTTCCCATTTTTCCTACGATACGGTCGGGATATCGTTCTCCCTCTTGCACAAGCAGCCGGGAGTCCTTCATTATTGTGGCCCTCCGGCACCGGCTCATGAGGAACCAGACATGGAAGATCAGATTGCGGCGCCCCGTTCCCCTTGGAAGAGAATGGGCAAAACAACAAAGTGGGCGCTCATCCTGGCAGTCTGTGTGGGCCTCTATGCGGTAATCGGCTTCCTCATCATCCCCAGCATCCTTCGTTCCAAGCTTGAGTCCATTCTGACCGAGCAACTCAACCGTCCGGTTGCGATAAGGGAAGTGCTCTTCAATCCGTTCGCGCTCTCGTTGACTGTGCGCGGCTTCACAATCGACGAACAGGACAACAGTCCGCTCCTTGGCTTTGAGGAGTTGTACGTCAACGTGGAGCTGGCATCTCTCGTCAACCAGGCGCTGACCTTCTCCGCCATCGAGCTCCAGCAGCCCTATGTGGTCGCAGAGGTACGCAAGGATGGGCGTCTGAATCTCCAGGAGTTGCGTCCCTCTGCATCTGCGTCACACCCTCCGTCGGACCAGACTTCGCCGGTTCCACCGGAAGAAGCTCAGGAAGAAGGCCTGCCCGGCGTGATCATCGAGCTGTTGCACATTGACCGAGGGATCGTGGAGTTTCACGATGACTCCAAGCCCACTCCCTTTACCGCCGACATTGTGCCGATCACGTTCACGCTGCTGAACTTCAGCACCAAGCCGGTCAGCCCAGATGCCCTGAGCTTCACAGCCGAGATCGGTCCGGGAGAGAAGATTGAGTGGCATGGGACCCTGTATGTCCAGCCACTTCAATCGGAAGGCACTTTGAACCTCACGGGAATCAAAGCTCGTACCCTCTGGACCTACATTCAGGATCGCGTCAAGTTCGAGATCACGGATGGGTCCATTGACGTGACCGCGAGTTACCGAGCCAAGTCCGACCGTGAGGGCTTCCAGGCGACGGTGAAGGAAGCGGCGGTCAAGCTCACGCAATTCGCCTTGGGAATAAAGAACGCCCAGCAACCGCTCATCACGATCCCCGAATTCGGTGTCGAGGGCATCGAAGCCGATCTGGTTGCAAGACAAGCACACATCGCTGCGGTCCGTTCCCGTGATGCGCGGATCACCGGTTGGCTGGATAGTGAAAGACGCACCATTTTCCAGACCCTCTTTGCCGGTGACGCCACCAACGCAACACCAGCCGAGCCCCCTGCATCTAAGGATACAGATGCCTCTTCCTCGACACCCTGGGCAGCGAAGATCGACCAGGTGAGCATCGAGAACTATGGGATCGTTCTGGAGGACCGGAAGCCGCCGACACCGGTCCTACTCACGTTCAATCCGCTGACGCTCAAATTGGCCAATGTGTCCAGTCAACTCGACGCCAAGGTCGATCTCGACCTCTTTGTCCGGTTCAACGACACCGGCAAGGTGGCCGTTACAGGAGGCTTCACACCGCAACCGTTCACGGCAGATCTGGACCTCGATGTGTCGAAGATCGCGCTTGCTCCGTTCCAGCCTTATATAGACCCGATCGCCCAGCTCACACTCCACAGTGGCGCCGCCGACCTCAAGGGTCGTGCGTCATATCGAGCAACAGACACAACGAAACCGCGGCTCCGGTTCAAAGGCCGGGTCGGCGTGACGGAGTTACTGACACAGGACAAGCTGCTGAACAAAGACTTCCTCAAGTGGAATGAACTGGCTGTCAACGGGCTGGAGCTTGACGTCGAACCTACGAGGGTGAAGATCTCTGAGATCGTGACCAGGAAGCCGTATCTTCGCTTCATCATCGGGCCAGATCGATCCACCAATATTCAAGCCATACTCATCCGTCAAGATTCGGCCCAAGCGACTGCTGAGAACCCACCGCCACCGACCGAGCCCGTCAAGAAACAATCCGCGGCTGAGGCCGTCCCGGTCCAGATCGGCGCGATTCGCATTATCGACGGATCCACGCATTTCGCCGATTTTTCCCTGAGGCCCGTGATTGATACAGGGATTTTCGGGTTGAACGGAACCATCAAAGGCCTGTCTTCGAAAGAGCTCACTAAAGGCGACGTCTCAGTCGAAGGCACGGTGGACAAGTATGCCCCCGTCCTGATCAAAGGCCAAATCAACCCTTTAACGAGCGATGCGTTTACGGATGTGGCCATGTCCGTCAAGAATGTCGAGTTGACGACGGTATCGCCCTACTCGACGAAGTTCGCGGGCTATCCGATCATCAAGGGCAAGATTTCACTTGACCTCCAGTACAAGCTCTCCCAAAAGGTGCTTGAAGCGGAGAACAAAGTCGTCATCAACCAGCTCACACTGGGCGAGAAGGTGGACAGTTCCGACGCGACCTCACTGCCGGTCAAGCTCGCCATTGCCTTGTTACAGGACCGTAACGGGGTGATTGACATTGACCTGCCGGTCCGGGGAGATCTCAACAATCCGGACTTCCACTACGGACAATTGGTGTGGCATGTGCTGGGCAACCTGATCACGAAGGCGGTGACCGCGCCGTTCAATCTGATTGCAGGCCTCGTGGGAGGCAGCGGAGAAGAACTGAACACCGTGGCGTTTCCCGTCGGGAGTTCCGAACTGGCGGCCGCGAGCGAAGCCAACCTGAATAGCATCGCCAAGGCGCTGGCCGATCGACCAGGCCTGAACCTGGAAATAACAGGCGCAGGCGCTCCAGGAGCGGACGGTCCGGCCCTGGCTGAAGCCAAACTGCGTGAGGAATTGCTCCTCCTCAAACGGCAAAGCGCCGAGACGACCGGCAAGCCTGGTCCGGAAGGGGCGGACGTCGCCGGCTTCACGGAGTCCGAAGAGACCTCACTCGTGGAGACTCTCTATACGAAGAAGTTCGGGGCGCTGCCGTCTCCGCCGGTACCGACGGATTCGCCACCTTCAACGGCGGAAAAGCCCAGGACAGTTCCCGTTGCCGAGCTCAAAGCACGCCTCCTGAATGACATCAAGGTTGATGAAGGCCAGATCCGCCTTCTGGCGCAGGACCGCGCGAAGCGGATCCAGGATTTCGTTGTCACACAAGGGGGTATCGCGCCGGAGCGGGTGTTCCTGCTGGACACGGTAATCGACGCCAGTGCGTCGGGAGATTCGGTTCCCTGCAAGCTGGGCCTGAACGCCGGCTAAATTCCGACAGAGGCTGTACGCCTCCCTTTCAAACGACCGAGACCCTGCGCCATTTGGTTAGGTCAAGCGGCTCGGCTAGTAACGTTTCAGCCAGCTTGATCCACCGTTTGATATGCGGAGTTTCGAAATGCTGTTTGAGGCGTTCTTCGCTCGTCCAATTTTCATGGAACAAGAATAGCACCGGATCATTCGGGTCTTCATGCATGTCGAAATTGATGCATCCCTGTTCCGCGCGGGTCGGCGCAAGCAGATTGAATAGTTCCTGCCGGACCTGCGCTTCTTTCCCCGCCTTGGCCTTGAGCCGAACAACAACGGTGACTGGCTGGTTCGCCATGACACCCCTCCTTTTCCCAGACAAGGACCTGCTTGAGACACACTTATCTGCTTGTACGCGTCTGGCCCTGGCGCCAGGCCTCGAAGAGCTTCAGACTTTCCTCGCGAAGCACATCTCCGACGAGTTCGATACCGCTCTGCCCCAGCTGGTTCATACGAGCGGACGAAAGAGGAACTTGTCGGATGCCCGCCCGCTCCGCGTCTTCGATCCGGCAGGCATATACGATCCTGCCTACCTTCGCCCACACACAGGCTGTGAAACACATCGGACATGGCTCGCAGGTTGAATAGATGACACAGCCGGGCAGTTCAAGCGTTTGTAACCGGCGACTGGCTTGCCGAATCGCCTGCACTTCGGCATGGGCGGTGGTGTCGATGTTGGCCTTTGCACTGTTGTGCGCGACCGAGACGACCTGTCCTCTTCTCACAATGCAGGCCCCGAAGGGCATCTCGCCCCTTTCGACTCCCTGCCAGGCCGTTTGGATCGCGAGTCGTATGAATTCTGCGTCAGTCATGGAGAAAGCCTCGGCCCACCGATAACATCCTGGTCACGTGATCATAGCGGCTTCTCATCTTAGCTCGATCTCTGGTCCACAAGAAAGGCTCCTCCTTCCTGACTCACCGGTGGGGGGAGGCCGGACCTGCCATTCGCTTCTTTTCATCCGCCCTGGACGAGGACGCGGGATCGCTCGGCGAAGCCGCCGGCCACTCTCTGAGGCGTGCGCAGTTGTTCACACGACACAAAAGTGCTTTCTTGCGGGCTAGGCCTTGGGGTAACATGGGCCGCGCGCCACGGACGTACTCGGAGGTCCCGGAGCCCAGGGATGAGCGAGGAAAAGTTTCTTGATCCGATCGCCCAGGAATACTACAGGCAAGGCTCGACTGAGTTGGAAACCACTCAGTCGGCCGAGGCGGTCTTGCGAAAGGCCGAGGCGTTGGGGCGAAAAGATACCAGCGCGGAGCTTATGCAATCGGCCTTCTACTACCTCGCAGCCGCGCATTTCCTGGAGAGCCGAGATCTCGCTAAATCTGCGCAAGCCTATCATCAAGCCGGTACTCAACTGGATCGATTAGACCAATTCACTCAGGCAGGACGCACCTATTCCAACGCCGGACGATTGGCCGAACGCGCTGCTCAAATCGCCCCATCGGAATCCACGAAACATGACCTCCAGCATTTGGCGGTCCGTTCCTATTCATGCGCGAACCATTGTTTTGCCGAAGTCGGTGAACTGGAGTGGTCTGAAACGGAATACCTCAACGAGCGCAACGCCCGCGTGACCTGGGCCAAGATGCAAGGCAAACATCCCTGGGCTCAATTGGCCTGGAAAGCGACCAGCAACTATGGCACCAGCTTCGCACGGTGGGGTGTCTGGGTGGCCGGCACCATCAGTACCTTTAGTGTGCTGTACGAAATCTTCTTTCGCCTCCGCTGGCTGGAGCCGATGGAGACCGCCGATGCTGCCTCCTGGATTCCTCTCTGGTCAGGACTCTACTATTCCGTGAACGTCACCGCCGCCCTAGGTCTGGTCGATTACCAACCCTCCCATGTCATCAGCCAAGGTGTGGTGATTGTGAATGTGCTCATCGGATATCTGCTCCTCGGCGTCGGCATCGGAATCATCGGCCGCATGATCAGGACCCGTAGCTAGAGACCATCTACTCTGGTCACCTCGACCCATACGGTAGAGGGCGGAAAGTCTCCACAAGGGGTAATTGTGAGGAAGCAGTAATGCTCATCGGGACTCGATCGGGTCGCTGGGTCTGGGTTCTCGTTGTCGCCGTGTTGCTCGTCTGGGGATTCACCGATGTGCGCCGACGCGCTGACCTTGATCCTCACAACATCGGCAGGCATCAAACTGATCTGACCGTCTACACCGAGGCGGGCGCTGCCTTCTACGATGGCCGCGACCCCTACACTGTCACGAATCCCCGAGGCTGGCACTATCTCTATCCGCCACTTTTCGCCCTCCTCATTGCCCCTCTCCATGTGCTCCCCACGAGCTGGCAGGGAGTCACGTGGTTCTTGCTGAACCTGCTCATGGCTGCCGGCTGTCTTTCTGAGTGCCGGAAGATTGCACAAGGAATAAAAGAAGCGTTTGCAGGCAGGCAACCGCCTGACCGTCGAGAGCTTCCCGGATGGATCGTGATTGCCGCAGCGGCAGCCGTTCTCTTCCCCCTCCTTGATACTCTGCAACGGGGGCAAGTGGGAATTGCTGTCCTGTTACCCCTCCTTATTGGATTTCGCGTCATTTCGCAAGCGCAGGGGCCGTTCTCGTGGTTCTTGGGAGGGACGATTCTGGCGTTTCCAGTGGTGATGAAGGTCACGCCTGTCCTACCGGTCGCAATCCTCCTGCTCCAGCAGTTCATCTCAGCAGTCCGTACGGAACGCTCACCGATCGCAGTTCGGCGTTTCGTCCATTGCGTAAGCGGTTTCGCGGTCGGAATGATCCTCTTCTTGCTGTTAGTGCCAACAATCCTGATCGGCTGGGATGACAATATCCGCCATTTGCGGACATGGTACACAGGAGTTGTGGCGAATGAGCGTCTCGGTGAGACCCACAACTTCGACCCTCACAGTGTCCGCAACCAGAGTCTCAACAATGCCGTGTATCGACTCGGCAACTGGCTTGCCGACACAATGACAGCGGGGCCGGATGATCGAGGCACCAGCCTTCCAACAGCGCCACCGATGCGATTTCCGATAGAGGCACCGATTGTCAGAACAATGCTTGCGGTTCCACTGGCATTGCTGGCTCTCCTTCTAATAGTGGTCGCCGTGCGGTGGCATTGGGAGTCGGAGGGTACTGCTCAGGTGGCGGTGTTCGGCCTTGCTTGTGCTATGTCACTTCCTCTGTCTCCGATCTCTTGGGGGCACCACTTTGTCATTCTTCTTCCTGGGATGCTCTTTCTACCTTGGGCACTCTGTGAGACACATCGGTCCGCAGCACGTTGGTTGGCTATCGTGGCCGCGGCGTTGTCGTTGGGGCATTACATTACGCTTGAATTGGCCGGTGCGATCGCCGGGAAACTCGGGGTTCTTGGAATAGGCATCACGATCTGGTGCGTGGTCGCAGGTGCATACCTCCTCCGGATGAAGCCGGTTCACACACCAGACATCATTGCTTCCAAAGCCATGGCCTGATTCTCCCGCTTCTTCGGCCGGCATTCGACTTACCCACACTGTGGGGTCATTCGAGGTGATCGTGCGAAGGGGGCTCTTCGCGGTCAGATGTGATGGACGTTCTTCCCCTCACCTGTTTGAGACAGGAGGTTCCCAGGAAAACGATCAGAACCCGATTCCGAATCCGCCGCCACCGCGAGCCCCAGTACCACCCCCCATGCCGCCAAAGACCCCGATGGAAAATCCCGGTCGCGGTTGGACATAGGATTGCACTTCCCAGACGTGCAGATGTTTTACGATCAGCATGGGATATCGATACTCCACATCGTCGAGGTGATCGGTCTTCGCACCAGAGACTTCTCCGACAATCGTCACCCGTGTTCCTTCTACGACCATCGCCGGGTCAAGAAACTCCTGCCGCAACGCAAGGAACCGTCCCTGTGATTGTTGACGATCGAGGGTCGGTTCTTCTCCATCCTCAAGGGGAAGTTGCAAGAGTTCGATCCTCGTGCCTTCTTGGAGTCGCTTCGCTTTCAGCACCTCACCACCAAGCACGAGCAGACGCCCTCTGTAGGACTCCGGTGAGGCGAGCACTTCCCGGAACGTGACCGTTCTATCAATAAGAGGTTCCAGCGACTCCGGAACGATTCGTTGAGAGGAGCACCCTGCGAGCAGGATCATCGCGGCCAACCAGGAAGAGATGAAATGCCGTACGCGCATGTGAATATTCTAGCCGAGCCCTCCCTGCACGACAACCGGACGATCCGGGTCGAGGCTGCTTGCCTGTAGGCATATTGATTCATCCCTACACACAACCAGAGGACTCAGAATCAACTCAGAACTTGAGTCGAGCAGAGATCCTCGGTTTAAGCCGTTGAAACTGGTGCACCCTCACACCTTTCCGTCGCTTTCCTTTGTGCATGGCTTCAAATGAGGACATCGGGCATCCCGCTTGCACTGGTCCATGATGAGAGTGCCTCGCCACTCTCATCGCTTTCTCAGAGTGTTGTTTGGTACCGCAGCATCGTGAGTTAAGGCGGCTCCGCTTCATTACCTTACTAACCATCAGGAGGTATCTATGACTCGCTACACAAGCTTTATCGCGCTCGTAATGGCCCTCACTCTTGGCATCGGAATGCCGGTGTCTTTCGCCGGCGACCCGGCCCCAGCAGAAAAGAAAGACAAGAAGGACATGGGCGGCAAGTAATTCCGCTCCCGGGGCGCAGCGATCGGTGCGCCCCGCTCTCACAGCTCTCCTGGTTTCCAGCTCAGCAATCCTTTTACCTTCTGTAGGGTTCACCCTGCAGTTTGCCCGCCAGTGTGAGTGAATCGCTGCGCCGCTCTCATAGTGATCTCACCATCCCCGTTGCTCAAGCCATTGAGAATCGTTATATTCTTTGTCAGTCATTGGAATAATCGAGTGGGCATCGAGTTTGCTCAACAGGCTCTCATCACGCTTACCAATCATCAATCCAAGGAGGAAACCATGATGCGACCAATTGTTCGCTTCATTCGCGCCTTCAATTCTCCCGTCCTCGTGGTGTTGTGCGCGCTCGCCCCAATCGGATGCGTCAGCACAGAAACACACACGAAAACGCTCACTGAACTCGACGCCGCCAAGAAGACCTCGGCCCAACAGGCGGCAGAACTGGAGGCACTCAAGAAACAGTCGCAAGAGCAAGGCAACGAACTCGTCGGTCTACGACAGACACTCGATCAGGAATCCGCTCAGCGGATAGCCGCCGAACAGCAAGCGGCCTCACTGGCCAAAGAACGCGAAGCACTCGCAGCCCGCTCAAGCGAATTGCAGTCCCGCCTCGACGGCCTGGAGAAAGAGAACGGCCAGTTGAACAAGGAACTCGGCAACGTGCGCAGCCAGATCACTGATCTCGAACAGAAGCTGGCGAGCGGAAACGCCTCCGCGCAGGATGAAATCGCCAAGCTGCAGAAGCAGGCCGCAGGAATGGAAGCCGACGCCGCCCGCCTCGCGAAGGAGCGCGAGCAGTTGCGACAAGAACAATCCCGGCTCACCGCCAGCCTTGAACAAGAGCGTCAACGCTTGAAGGCCGAAGAAACGGAGAAAGCTCGACTCGAACGGGAACGAGCGGCAAAGGAAGAGGAGATTAAACGTCTGACCAAAACACAGGAAGAGCTGTCACGCTCGCTGCAGGACGAAATCTCGAAAGGGAATATTACGATCCAGCAAGTGCGCGACCGGCTCACCATCAACATGGTGGATCGGGTGCTGTTCGACTCGGGCCAGGCACAGATCAAGCCGTCCGGCATCAAAGTGCTTAAACAGGTCGGCGACGTCCTGAACAAGATCACGGACAAACAGATCAGGATTGAGGGCCACACTGATAACGTGCCCATCAGCGTCAAGCTGCAGGAACGCTTTAAGACCAATTGGGAACTCTCGACAGCGCGGGCGACCACCGTGGTGCGTTACCTGATCGATCATGGCGGGGTGGACCGCCAGTATCTCTCCGCCGTCGGATATGCGGACACCCATCCCGTCGCTTCGAACGACTCCGAGGAGGGGCGATCGTCCAACCGTCGAATTGAGATCGTGCTCTACCCGAAGGATCTGCAACAGATTGCCGGCGAGCTCGAGACCAGCACAGCTGCATCGAACTAGCAGAACAGACCACGAGGAGGCACACACCAACAGGTCGTGCCTCCCCGCCGTTACGTCCGGAAAGACACCACCAGGAACCTCACTCTATCGTCTTGCACTCTACCGAGATGGCGAGGGCAAGGTTTATTTTCCCAACTGATGCGAAAAGCCTCGTTGAAGGGCAGGGTAGAGAAAAGGTGAGCCAACGCGCTAGCCTCCTTGTCAAACAGACTCAAGCCGAACATACGATCGGTCGCTCCCCTCACCTTTTCCAAAGGAACGAAGATCATTATACTGGTTGTCGGCCTCCCTGGCGTAAAAGGATGTTCTATGCACCCTGATCGTTGCGAGTTCCTTCATCCACCGAGGCAATTTATCTCCAGCCTTGCCATTTTGGTCATTCTGGTAACGGGTGTCCCTCTCTACGCGGGGGAAACATCGACAATCCCTCAAAATACGTTCACACAGGCCAGGCAGGCGACCGTTGGGATCTTGGAAGATACCCAAGACCAGCGCATGCCGGAGAAACCTGGGAAAATCGTCGTCCGTGGGACCGGCTTCCACTTGAGCGACGGTTATATCATCACCGCACGGCACGCCGCGCAGAAACATGGCTCTACAATGGGCACAATCATCCCGAAGCAGGCGCGCATTCTCACCACCGATCTTCACGAACTCCCCGCCGACCTTGTGGGAGATAGTTCGTTCATGGATGTCGTGATCTATCGTGTTGCGGAACCGCACCGGGCCAAGCTTCAATCGGGCACCGTGTTTGCTCGTGGCGATGTCGCCCCGGGGCAGGAGGTTTTCACGGTAGGTTATCCGCTAGGTTGGGGCCCGACCATGGCATTCGGTCGGCTCGGGAATACCAATACCTATCTTCAAACCGTCGAGACACGCTTGCTTCAAGCAGACCTCTCTGCCTGCAGCGGCAACTCCGGTGGTGGATTATTCAATACCCAAGGCGAGATCGTCGGAATCATGCACGCGATCATTCAAACGGAGAAAGACGAGACGGAGGCCCGCTGCAGCCGCATGGCCTTCGCCATCCCTGGAATTCTCGCCGAGCGGATTGTGAACGCGGCTCTCTCTGGTAAGCCACTCATCTTTTCCAAGCTCGGGATTCATATGACTTCGGTGAAGGACGGTACCAAGTGGCGTATCGCCGTGAAAGACGTGGCCGATCCGGCAAAAGGCGCCGGCATCCAAAAGCACGACATCATCCTGGCTGTGGACGACACAGAAATTTTGGATGCGGCGCAGTTGAAGAATTACCTGATTGAACGGACGACGCCGGGACAGAAGGCCGCGGTCAAAGTCCGGCGCGTTGACGCCGATCTGACGTTTACGGTGGTGCTGGCCGGCCACTCATCTGCTGAATGACGCAGGTGCTCCTCTTAGACCGTCGCTCGTTCGATCTCGATGACCGCGGGCTAGGCCTCATTTGGATCGGAATCAATCCTGACGGGACCAGAGGGTTTACCAATGCGTGACATTTTGTCAGGCGTGGCGGGAATTTTCGGCGTCGAGGTTTTCACGTCGGCGTTCTGCGCGCGGTGTAGGAGTGCGTGGTCCATCAAGACCAACGCCATCATCGCTTCGGCAATCGGCGTGGCCCGGATACCCACGCAGGGATCATGGCGCCCGTTCGTTTCGACCATCACCGGTTCTCCGCGTTTGTCGATCGACCGGCGAGACAGACGGATGCTCGATGTCGGCTTAAGGCCGATCGTCACGACAATATCTTGTCCCGTCGAAATACCGCCCAGAATCCCCCCCGCGTTGTTGGAGAGGAATCCGTCCGGAGTCAGTTCGTCGCCATGTTCAGAACCCCGTTGAGTCACCGAAGCGAATCCGGCTCCGATCTCAACCGCCTTCACCGCATTGATGCTCATCATTGCGCCGGCAAGATCGGCGTCCAGCTTCGCGTAAACCGGTCCGCCCCACCCCACCGGCACATGTTCCGCGACCGTTGTGATCTTGGCTCCGACCGAATCGCCGGACCTTCGCAACTCGTCCAAGAAGGACTCGAGTTGCGCCACCACCTCAGAGTTAGCCGCAAAGAAAGGGTTGCCGCTCACCGCATCCCAACTCTTGAACGGCACCTCGTGAGGCCCTAGTTGGCTGAGATAGCCACGAATGACGACGCCGTATTTTTCGGAGAGCCACTTCCTCGCGATCGCCGCCGCCGCGACGCGGACCGCCGTTTCGCGCGCCGAAGCGCGACCACCGCCTCGATAGTCGCGGATGCCGTACTTCTGCCAGTAGGTGTAGTCCGCATGGCCGGGGCGAAAGGTGTCGATGAGATTGCTGTAATCGCGGCCGCGGGCGTCTTCGTTACGAATTAAGAGGGCAATCGGCGTCCCGGTGGTGTTCCCTTCGAACACACCGGACAAAATTTCCACCCGGTCAGATTCCTGCCGCTGGGTCACATGACGGGACGTGCCAGGTCTTCGGCGATCCAGATCTTTCTGAATATCATCAGCTGACAGAGAGAGTCCTGGTGGGCACCCGTCGACGACGCAGCCGATCGCCGGTCCGTGGCTTTCTCCGAACGACGTTACCGTAAAGATTCTCCCGAACGTATTGCCCGCCATGGTAGTTAGTCGCCTAAATCCAGCTTGATACGCAGCTCCTTTAGCTGATCGGAACTCACAGCGGACGGTGCATCCGTCAGTGGACATTGCGCACGCTGCGTTTTGGGGAATGCAATGACGTCACGGATCGACTCGGCACCACCTAGCACCATGATCAAGCGATCGAGACCGAAGGCAATGCCACCGTGCGGCGGTGCGCCGTATTCAAGGGCGTCGAGCAAGAATCCGAACTTGACATGGGCCTGGTCCTTCCCAATCCCCAACAGGTCCAGAATTTTCAACTGGATGTCGCTCCGATGGTTCCGGATGCTGCCTCCGCCGATCTCATTCCCGTTCAAGACCATATCATAGGCCTTGGCTCGCGCCTTCAACGGTTCTGAATCGAGATAAGGCAGGTCCTCGTCCATCGGCGCCGCGAAGGGATTATGCATGAAGACGTAGCGTTTTTCTTCCGGCGAGTAGTCGAGCAGGGGAAACTCCGTGACCCAGAGCGGCTTCCACGCGGCCTTATCGATGAGATGCAGTTCTTCGCCCAGCAATAGGCGGATGCGCCCGAGCACGTCATGCACGACAGCGGGCTTATCTGCGCCGAACAAGACCAAATCACCCGGCTTCGCCTCGGGCAACGCTGCGATGAACGCTTTGGCATCGAGAAATTTCGCGATTACGGATTCCAGCTGGCCCTCCGGCGTGATTTTCAGCCAGGCCAGGCCTTTCGCCCCAAATCCTTTCGCCGTTTCTCCCAACGCATCGATGCGACTTCGCGCGATCGCGGCGCCACCCGTGACGATCAAGGCCTTCACCACACCGACTTTGGAGGCAGCTTCCTTGAACACCTTGAATTCGCTCGTCGCAGCGAACCCTGTCACATCGTGAAGCTGCATGTCGAAGCGAAGATCGGGCTTGTCCGATCCGTAGCGGCCCATCACTTCCGCATACGTCATGCGCGGGAACGGCGTCGGCAGGTGCACACCTCCTGCCTCGCGGAAGATGGTGACGAGCATCCGCTCCATCAAACCCATGACCTGCTCGCGATCGACGAACGACATCTCCAAGTCGATCTGCGTGAACTCCGGCTGACGATCGTTGCGAAGATCCTCGTCCCGAAAACAGCGGGCGATCTGGTAGTAGCGGTCAACGCCGCTCGCCATCAAGACCTGCTTAAAGAGCTGGGGCGACTGCGGCAAGGCGAAGAATTGCCCGGCGTTCACGCGGCTGGGCACCAGATAGTCCCGCGCGCCTTCAGGCGTACTTTTCGTCAAGACCGGCGTTTCGATCTCCAGGAAACCCTCCCCGTTTAGAAATTTGCGGGTCGCCTGCATAATGCCGTGCCGCAACTCAAGCAACCGCTGCATTTTGGGGCGGCGCAAATCGAGGAAACGATACTTGAGTCTGATCGCTTCCGTGACTTCGGCCTCGTCCTCGATCACAAACGGCGGGGTCTTCGCCTCGTTCAGGATTTCAACCGCGTCGA
>JBQTHY010000070.1:0-3816 GCA_052389395.1 Nitrospiraceae bacterium
CAGTCGGCGAATTCTTCAAGCAAGTCCGAGAGACAAAGGGGTTGACCGTTGACGAGGTGGCATCAAAAACCCGAATTCGGCCGGACTTCATCAAGGCGCTTGAGGATGGGAATTTCGCTAAGTTGCCAGACCAAGTGTTCGCCCGCGGATTTGTTCGTTCCTATGCGCGCTCGCTTGGGTTGGATGAGGAAGATGCAATTCAACGGTTCATCCAGTCGGCGGGAGCCTTCTACGAGAAGCAAGATGAACGGGAACGTCTTAAGGTTCGACAGGCTGAAGAGGAGCGGAAGCGTCGAGCCAATCGAAAAGCGGTGGGGGTCGCTATCAGCATCTCCGTGCTCACCTTGATTTTTCTTCTGAGCCGGGAACAGTCATCAGTGCTTCGCCGTGGGAATCTTGAACAAATTTCAACGATTCAACGTAGCGCGCAGACAGCCAAGGATGCACCGCATACAGCCACGCGTCAGGAGCTCGAACCTGTCGCGACGGCTCCCAAGCCGAACGATATTCCTGCGGTCATACCAGAAGCTGCGACGGATGATCGTCATCTTGAGTCGGACGTGTCTCCTACGGTGGAATCCAAGCCAGACACCGAAACTGTATCGATGATGTCACCCGGAACAGATGGGCCGTTAGGCGGAATTTCTCTTGAGGGGACCGGTCCTAGCACCACTGACAGTCAGCTAGTGTTGGATCTGGAGGCCACCGAATTGAGCTGGGTTGTCGTGCAGATCGACAATGGCAGTCCGCAAGAGGCGCTGCTTCGACCTGGAGAGAAAGTGCACTGGAAGGGGCGGGACCAGTTCATCTTGACCCTAGGTAACGCCGGTGGTGTGAAGGCCGAGCTCAACGGCAAACCACAGAAACCCTTCGGCCCCAGCGGGAAAGTCGCACGCGACGTCGTTCTCAAGCGATAGGAAATTCAGCTTCACCCCAAGTTTCATTCCTGCCCACCCCCGTGCAGCATCTTTCATAGCAGGGTCTTGAAGAACATTTTCCCACCTCTGCGCCCTTGGAACAGGGGATGTCACTCATTTACGTGGAACACCCCGGAGGTTGTTCAAAAAGGCCACTGTGCTCACCGTCCGGGAAGCTGTGGCTTGGCACGAAGATGTCACAATAAAGGAGCACATGAGGAGCAGATCATCTGAGCTTGTAAGTACTCAAGTTAGCTTGCCTCGCTTTTGGTATGATATGAACGGCATGAAGTTTGGTCTTTTTACTTGCTTGCAGTGAAGGGCCGGAGTGACGGGCGGATGATTTCTTGACATGAATTAGAAGGCGTTGATATAGTCCGCCCGTTTTGCCGGACGCTTGAGGAGGATGCGTACATGCCGGCTTCCCGAAGCCGAATTCATGTGGGGTGGGTTCAACATAAAGGAGGAAGTGTGATGGGGTATTTGTCCAAGTTTCTAGGAATCGGTGCGGCGCTGATGATGTTGTCGGTCTCGGTGGTGGGAGCCGAAGAGAAGGATCCACTCAAGCCGCGTGTTCCTCCGGATCAGATGGCCGATGCCAGGAACCTGAAGAACCCTGTGGCCACCACTCCGGAGAGCCTCGCTAAGGGCAAGGCGCTGTTCGAGGGGAAGGGCACCTGTTTTAACTGCCATGGCAAGGAAGGGAAGGGTGATGGTCCCGCCGGTGCGATCCTGAATCCTAGCCCACGGAACTTCACCAACTGCAAGTTCCACAAGAAGCGGAAAGACGGCGAGCTATTCTGGGTGATCAAGAACGGAAGCGCAGGTACGGGGATGGTTTCGTTAATCCCGGCCGCGGTCAACGAAGAAGAAGCCTGGACCATCATTAACTACGAGCGGAGCTTCTGCAAGGGCGAGTAACTTTCGAGAGAAGACCGTCGCAGGTGGTAAGAGGGTGGGAGCTTGCTCCGCACCCTCTTCTGTTTTTGGAGGATACTACGCTTCGATAGGATGGCATCTCGCACCAGTTTCCACATGACCCTCCTCCCCGACAAGCGTCACTGCTTCGTGCCATGTGCACGGAAAGCGGCCAGCGCAAACTTGTGAACACCGACGGAGGTCGTGAATCGTGCTGGTTAGGGTCGTTCAGAGCCAGCGATAAAGGCAAGTTTGGAGAGCACGAGGGACGAAGCTTGGTCGCCTGGCTTAAGGATTGGAATGATCTGAGGGCGTTGATCTACGTTGAACTGTGATTTCGCCGCCCATGCGACTTTCTGGCGCACATAGCCGGCGATTTCTCCGAGCGTGACCTCGCCATCCCGATTCGTATCGGCGTCTCCTCGAAGTCCCCGCAACAGGTAGTAGGTGAACAATCCGTGGCGGTGCTCGTTATCTTCCACCCCCTTCGCGAATCCCTCGCCTCCGATCAACCGGATCGTGTTTCCTCCGCTGAGTTCCCAGCGAGGGCCAACGGCCTTCGCCTTGGGATCACGATGGAGCTTGGAAACCATCCCGTCGAACAAGAGAATGGTCTGTTTCGCCTTTAGCCGGGAGAGAGCTGACTCGAGGTCCTTGAGCGGGTAAAGCCCCGTTGTTGCCGTGGGGCTTCCTTCATACGGAACCAACAGGACGTCTCCGGTTGGCGCAACCATCGCCTGACCGGAAAAATAGACGATTACGACTGCATCCTTGGTCATGTAGGACGGTAGCCAGTCGAGAAGTGCCTCGTCTATATCAGGACGGAGGGCCTTCCAATCTTGCAGAAGCCGTACGTTGGAGGACGGCACGCCACCGAGGGACTGAAAATAGTTGGCGACCATCTCGGCATCCAGGGACGCATGTTTGCGAGGCGAGATCAGGGGATCACGGTACGAACCGACTCCGATAGAAACCAGATACGTATGGGGGCGTTGAAAGCCCGATACCGGCGCGGGAACCTGATTGACGTCATCCGTTCTGGTCCCAGTCGGCTGAATCGTCAGCGAGAGCGTTTGGGAAGGTGCTGCGGTTCCCCTCCCAGATTCATCCACTACGACCTGGATCTCGGCTCTTTGTGACTGAACAGTCAGGGGCAAGGTGGCGACGAACTCAAGAGATTTCGTTTCGCCGGACTGTAGAGGCGGTATCGACAAGGTCGTCGCGGGGAACTGCCCTATAATCGATGGGGTTCCCGAGAGCGAAGCCGAGGCATTCAGAATAGGATCCGCGCCCGTGTTGACCACATCCACGCGCACGCGCACACGCTCGCCGCCTTCAAGAATCAGATTGCTGTTCTCGTCGAGCACCATGGCCTTGAACCGTAGGCTAGAGGATGTCGACGCAGAACTCTGTGCTATGGGTGTGGAGGACTGTTCTCCAAACGCCCGTCGGACCTCGAGAGAAACTTTGGTGGCAAAATCGACGGCAGTGTCTTGAATGAAGGGATCGATGATGTAATCGCAGTTTTTGGCGACCTGTTCCAGCCGCAAGCGCTCGCGCCGGACGACCTTAATTTCCGATTCGCGCAGCAGGGTGCCCTTCATGTCGTAGACTCGTGCCATCGCGCTCAACTGTATGCTTGCAGGGGCTCGGTCGTAGAGGTAGTCCTTATTCAGCTCGAAAGACCAGTTCACAAGGTCGACTCTTACGACGTAGTCTGGTGGAGAATCTTTGCTACCGCCTCCTTCGTAGGCCACCGCCTTGAAAGTCCGGTAGGCTCCTTCGATCAAGGCTTCCTCGAGGCGGGAGCCCACTGGGACCTGTATCAGATGACTGCAGGAGTCGGAATACTCAGCCGCGAGTTTCTTGATCGAAGTCGGGATTTCCAGCTTGGCCGTATAGGGCAATGGGTCTCCCATGGGGGGAAACTCCAAGTGGCTGGCGCATCCGGCGATAAAGAAAGTGGCGAATCCCATGAGGG
>JBQTHY010000071.1:0-4266 GCA_052389395.1 Nitrospiraceae bacterium
GCATCGGCCCTACAAAGCCATGGGTGGCAAAACACCCGCGCAATTGACACACGAGTGGTACCAGAAATCACCCACACGTTTTCTCCGGCAGCCAGTCGGATCGTTCACAACCTGGTGACACTAGACAACTAGTCACTAGCAGAGAAAAACCTGTGACGGAGATGAACTGAGCAAGGGGGGTAGCAGGCAACCGAGAACTGGACTTGGCACTGTGAATGAGATGCGCCACCCCGAATCGCTTAGCTGCAATCAGGCATCCCTCATCGTCATCCATATAGAGGGATCGGCTCGGATCGAATCCCACTAAACGCTGGCAACTGGGCCAATACTCCCACCGCATCTTCAGGTAGCCGACCTCGAACGCATCGAGGATGCGATTCACGTGCCGGTCGAGGCCGGTCTTGGCAACTTTCACCGACACGCCTTCTTCATGCGCGTTCGTCACGATCGTCACACGCTTTCCGAGCTTCCGAAGATATCGCAAGAAATCTTCCGCCCCGGGCAGAAATCTGATCATGTAATCTAATTCCTTGTGCATTGCCACGACATCGATCCCCACCCGCTCGCTCCAATAGTGTAGATCGGTCCAAGCGAGCTCCCCTTCGACAGACCGATACATTGCCATCAGGCGATCGCGAGCCTCCTCAAACCGCAAACCCTGGAGCTGTGCATAGCGACGCGGCAGCTCTTCTTCGAAAAAGAAGTTGTCGAAATGCCGGTCGAGCAACGTGCCGTCCATGTCGAGCAGCACGTCGTCGATCCGGCTCCAGTCCAGGTGGTGCTGAGGACTGAGTGCTGAGGACTGAGTCATGGGGAAAGTATATCGGAGGTCGCGCGAGAACACGAGATGGTTGTCTTTACGAAAATCCCTGTGTTACGGTCCGGTAATCACGTCTCCGTTGCCTCCATGTCTTCACACCCAGCACCCAGCACTCCGTCCTCAGCACTTCCGTTGGTGGCCATCATCGGCCGACCGAACGTGGGGAAGTCCACGCTCTTCAACAAGATCTTGGGAACCAAGACGGCAATCGTCGATGACGTCCCCGGTGTCACCCGTGATCGAAATTACGCAGATGCAACCTATCGGGAACGTAAGTTCCGGTTGGTCGACACAGGCGGGCTCGACCCCTCAGCGTCGGAGGGTATGTTCGCGTTGATTCGCCGGCAGGCTGAGATCGCCATTGCAGAAGCCGATATTCTCATTTTCATCCTGGATGGACGAGCGGGTTTGACGCCGTCGGACCATGAAGTGGTGCGACTGCTGCGCGGCATCACCAAACCGGTCTTCTATGCCGTGAACAAGATCGATACGCCCAAAGCCGAACCTCTCATCTCCGACTTTTATCAATTGGGGAAAGACGATCTCTACCCCGTCTCTGCCGAACATGGCCTCGGCGTCGCCGAGTTGCTGGACGCTGTCTATCCGCTGCTCCCGGCAACCGATGAAGCCGGTGAGCTGCTGCAAGCGCCCCGCATTGCCGTGGTGGGCCGTCCGAATGTGGGTAAGTCCACGCTCGTCAACGCTCTCTTGGGCGAAGAGCGCGTCGTCGTCACCGAGACCCCCGGCACTACCCGTGATCCCATCGACTCCCTCGTGACACACGAGGGCAAGCGCTACCTGTTCACTGATACGGCAGGTATCAGGCGGCGCGGGAAGATCGGACGTGGGATTGAGAGCTATGGCGTGATCCGCTCGCTCCGCGCCATCGGGCGATCCGACATAGCCGTCTTGCTATTGGACGGAGTTGAAGGAGTCACGGAACAAGACACGAAAATTGCCGGTGCCATCCTCAGGCAGGGCCGCGCCTGCATCCTGCTGGTCAACAAGTGGGACTTGCGCTCTGGAGATGCTGAGGCTCGGAAAGACTATGAGCTCGAACTTCGCCGCCGCTTTTCCTTTTTGACGTGGGCCCCGGTGCTCTACGGTTCGGCGCTGAAACCGGACTCGCTCTGTCGGCTGTTTCCCACGATCGACAATGTCCATACGATGTTTACCAAGCGAATTCCCACTGGGACGTTGAATACCTGGCTGCAGGAAATCCTGCTGTCGCATCCCTTGCCGGTCCGCAAAGGCAAACCATCGAAAGTCACCAAGTCCGCCTTTATCACGCAGGTCGCCACGAAGCCGCCGGTCTTTGCCTTATTCGTGGGTCATCCACAAGATCTTACCCCTTCGTACTTGCGGTATCTTGAGAACCAGCTGCGTGACTCGTATGGCTTTGCAGGCACCCCCCTGCGCCTTCTCGTGAGAAAAAAGTAAGTTGACTACCGTTCAGGCTCATGCTATTCGCATAAGTACTGCCGAGGAGTCGCGCGCACGCTCACCGAGCGACGAGAGACATCCATCGTAAGAGAAATCATCACACCCGACGTAAAGGGTCGCGATGCCGATGAAACGATTATCGAGCAGTCAATGGTTATTTCACCTCCTTGCCTTCACGGCGGTGGTCGGCATTTTGTGCCCAACCACGTTGGGCTTGGCCGACGACCAGCTTCCGGCCCTTGTCGATCAGACGCTCGATCAATCCGATGCCAGCGCCGACGCCGCCCTCGACGACGTGAATCCATCGATCGTGCTCAAAGGATCAGTTTGGCGGACCAAGCCCGGGATCGTATTCCTGAAAACTCCGATTGGGCCGCTGACGCTCAGTTCCAAGACCACGCTCAAGGATTTCCGGGCGTCTCAAGAAGTGTCCTTCTGGATCCATGAGGTCCATCTCGCCGTCGAAATCCGCAAGCGAGCCGATGGCTCTCTGGTCCATCGCTATCTCGGCGGGCCGTTCAAACGAAGCGACGGCGACGCAAAACAATTGCTATTATGGACCCCGGAAGGCGAGAAGTTTTTTCACTATGGCACCCATGAACAGTCACTCAATGCTCTGCGCGATGGCGATGCGGTTACTGTGGAAGTCGATGAGTCCGATACCGTCATCGGCATGCACGACCTGCAGTTCGATCTTCAAATTGGACAGGTGCCGGCCACTGGGTCCGACGCGCATCTGTTGCTGACCGGTACGGTATCCAAACTCAAATCAAACTTTATCTTCATTCGGACACCCGTCGGCGTCGTCAACGTCAATACCAAGATCGGTATCAAGAAAGCGAAGGTCGGACAGACGATCACAATCCACATGCATCGCCACCACGTCGTCGCGGATCTTTCAGCGCCCAGCGCGTCGTCCCCGGGTCGGCGTTTCGTAACCGGCCCGTTGGAATTCGCCACGCCGGATCACGCCAGCGTGAGACTCTGGACCCCCGATGGCGAACAGACCTTTCCGACGGATCGAGGAAAAGCCACGCTGGACGGGTTAAAAGAAGGCAGCCTGATTACGGTGGAACTGAACGGGGAAGGCACTGTAGTAGAATACCACCGGCTTCAGTAACCTCACGATTTCCCGCTGCCTTTCTTGACTCTCTTTTCCATCCCTTCGTAGACTGGCTTATGAGTCCTGCACGCTCGTCTCACAACCGTCACAGGTATAGGTCCATGCTTCCCCGGACGCCAAAGAATTTTGATAAACTATACCGAGACCATGTGGATCTGATGTATCGCTTCGCGAATCGGCTCTGCGGCGAGAGCGAAGCGGCGAAGGATCTTGTACAGGAGACGTTTTTGAATGCCTACCGGGGGTTCAAGGACTTTCGCGGAGATGCGCAGGTTTCAACTTGGCTCTACACAATCGCGTCGCGCGCCTGCCTGCGTATGCGCCGCAGACAAAAAGGTGCGCCGGAACGCGAACTCTCGCTGGAGGAATTTATCCCCACGTCCGAGGGCGAATTCCGGTTGCAGATCCCCGTGGATGGGCTCAGTCCGGAAGAAGCCTTCCAGAACAAGGAACTGCGTCAGGCGCTCGATGCCGCCATCGACAAGCTGCCCAAGAAGTACAAGATGGTGCTCGTCCTGCGCGACATGGAAGGGTTGAGCGCCAAGGAGGTCGGCACCATCATGGGCTTGAACGAACGAGCGGTGAAATCCCGGCTTCACCGCGCACGTCTGTTTGTACGCCGTGAACTTAGCGCTCGAGGCATTACCGAGGCTGCTCACTCACACCACCACGAACCACTCGCGTAGCGAAGGGAGAAGCACCATGGCGAAGCGTGCCGCCTCACGACCAAAAACGCACCCCGCAACCGCGCCGCATCGACATGGAAAGGGGCGCTGCCTCCGTATTCTTCGCGCATTGTCGGCTTTTATCGACGACGAGCTGTCGGACGACATTTGCCAGGAGATCCGCCGTCACTTGGGCGCCTGTCCGAACTGCGAAG
>JBQTHY010000072.1:0-2655 GCA_052389395.1 Nitrospiraceae bacterium
ACGATGGCCGCAAATCCGCGAGCGGGATCACGGTCCCACGGAGATTGGCAACACCCACCAGCGATGCAGGCATGCCAGGCACCGGAGTAATCACCTCGATCTCGAACACCTCTCGCACGTAGCGGAGATCAATGGCAAAAAATTCACCTCCCAACGCAATAAGACAAATCCGCGAGGGAACGGCCGATCTGACGTGATCAGGTCCTGAGTTGGTTCCTGATTGAGGCTGTTCACGTGATGGTTCCATCATTTCACGCCGGGTGAGAGGCCCTGTCTCATTGCTTCGCTTAGCTCAGGGCGCGCTTTACTGCCGCCAGGAGGTCTTCTGCCTTAAAGGGTTTCACCACGTGCCCATTGGCACCCTGCTGTTGGCCCCAGAATTTGTCACTCTCCTGCCCCTTCGATGTGCACAGCACGATTGGGATCGCCTTAAACCGGTCGTCGCTCTTCAAATCTCGGCATGCCTGAAACCCATTTCGACCCGGCATCACAACATCCATGACGATAAGGTCCGGCTTTTCGACCGCAAGCTTGTCCTCCAGCTTGTCCGTGTTAGGGAAGGACACCACCGTATGATTGGCGGACTTGAGATACATCTCAATGACCTGTACCTCCGCGTACGAGTCATCAACAACGACGATCTTGCTCATGGGTCCTTTCCTCTCTTCCGGGCATAATTACAAATGCCCTCACCGCATCGGCATCACAACGCTGATCGCGCCGGCTAGTTCGCCTTCTTTCCATCCTTCTTTCCTCATACCCGTAATATCCCGCTCCCCCTTTGGGCCTCCATGGCAAGGCAGGCACGTTACACCGGCATATTCGGGATCCATCACGCGCATCACCGGCTTACCATTCACCATGGTCGTCTTCGTGTATAGCTGTCCTTTCGGATGGCGAGGGTCGGCAAATAAGCGAAGCACTTCGGCTTCAAAGTCGTCCGGTTTATTGCCTGGGAACCGATAATCCGTTCCTGTCAGTTTCACCTTGATACCGGTTTTCTTTTGAAAATTCTGCCCTGCTTTCCTGGCAAACACCGAAGGGGAGAACCCTTTGAAACCGACTCCCCGTTTGTTGATGACCAGCTGCGATTCCCGCACCACCTCGCGCTCGGATTCCAACATCGTGAGCAGGAGCCCGCTTTGAGGAATACCGCTCGGACGCGACAAATCGACTCGAGTTGCGGCCTTGAACTTCTTCATGATTTCGCGGCCCACAAACTCGTCCGTGAACCCTTTATTACCCTTGGATGGATCGTTGATCAGGGCCTGGTGTTCAGACACCACGGATCGACCAGCCTTGATCAAAGCGATGAGCAATTCTGCAGTTTCTGCTTCATCACCCACCCTGCCATGAGCAGGCATTCCTACCACCAAAGCACAGCAGGCTGCTCCCAGGACCAGCGATGACATCCGCACCTTCAAATCGCGCTCCTCCTCCTGAACACGACCAACTCGTGCGTGCTCTCAGGCAAGTGTAGCGACTTGCTGGTGGTTAGCAAGAAAACGATGAATATCAACATCATCCAGCACTCCCGCACCCAACCATCGGTTGAGAAATGGGCATCGGAATCGGAAACAAGGAGCAACATACTGAACCAAAGGATGGAGACTTTTGTGCGGGCTGGACTCGGAGAGACTATCTAGATCTATGACCTACGCTAACTAGACATAGAAATTGCTGTGGACACTGCTTTAGCAGCAAGGAAGGGATTCGTAGAGTGGCATAAAAGAAGCGGCATTCGACCCCGTCACTGCCCCTGATTAGGATTACTGGCGCGAACAATCCATCCAGCTGAATATGGGCTTTAGATTGAGGTGACTTTCAATATGATCGGCCCAACGATCAAGTTCTCCGCCAAGTCGTTGGGTTACATGCTCTGAAATTTCGAGGCGGATAGCTTCCCAGCCCTTTCGATCACGTATTCGATTTAGCCAAGCACGCCGAAAACCTGGCTGATCGAATACACCGTGGATATATGTTCCCCAAATCAGGCCATCGTGGTTCGCGGCACCATCTAATGGATCCGTCTTTGACGGGTTGAGTAAGTCCGGTGTAGGATCCGCAGCGCGCACCCTGAAACATGGGTGATCCATTCCTCGCTTCGTATCGCCCATATGAATGTAGTACCCTCGTAATACACTCGCTGTCCCGGCGTCGATATGCAGCGCCTGCGCTTCAACCAATTGCGTTACTTTGGTTGGCAACAGTCTGGTAGCGATGTCGAGTAGTCCCAACCCATCAACCACTCCCTTGGTCTCCACACCATCTGGATCGGCGATCTCGTACCCCAGCATTTGAAACCCGCCGCAGATTCCGATCAGCTCGCGACCAGAATCCACATGCCGCCGCAATGCCTCCGGTAAACCTGCTCGCTCAAGGGTACGTAGGTCTTCAATCGTATTCTTACTCCCAGGAATGATGACGACATCGGCACCGGTAAGGTCCCGCGGATCAGCGGCATAGCGCAGACGGACGTCAACCTCTGCCGCCAACTGCTTGAAGTCGGTGAAGTTGCTCATCCGGGGCAATAGGATCACCGCCACATTCACATGGGAGGAATCGAATGGTGCCTCGCTGGCTCGCTCCACCTCCACACTATCTTCTTGATCTATGACAAGGTCATGCAGCATGGGCACGACTCCCAGCACAGGA
>JBQTHY010000073.1:0-6572 GCA_052389395.1 Nitrospiraceae bacterium
CGCAAACTTTCTTCATCTTTCTCGCCTCTCGGTCGATTGAGGACAAGCTCTTCGCGGGTGGCGCGGCGAACTGGGCGCCCCACCGCGCGCAACGGAAGGGACCCACTGGGGGATGGGTGGAGTGAGCACGGTGGGGCTGTTCGCCGCGACAGGACCCGCGAAATGGGGCCCATTGAGATTAGACTTATCTTCGGATTGGGGATAAATCGGTCGCGATGCTTCATCTTTCGTTGGTATCCTTCAAGCAAGGGCCGGCAAATCATTGATTCGCGGAGCAATACGACGGAGTGGGAGGAATGACATGGCAGCGACGGTAGCTAAGATGACGAAGCATGAACTGAAGGAAATCATCGAATTGACGGTCGAGAAGAAACTTCTTGAACTCTTAGGTGAGCCGGATCAAGGGCTTGTTCTGAGAAAATCGCTCAAAGAGCGGTTGCTCCGCCAACGAAAGGCTGTGGCGGCAGGCGAGCGGGGAGAACCATTGGCTGCGATCGTCAAACGGCTAGGGCTCAACTGAGCTCATGTATCGTGTTCGCCTTCTGGATACTGCCTCAAAGGACTTGGCTAAACTGGACAAGCCTGTGGCTCGGCGAATCGTTGAGCGGGTTCACTGGCTGACAGAAAACCTTGAGGATGCCAATCTCGAAGCGCTCACAGGAGAGTTTGAAGGATTATTCAAGTTGCGGGTAGGTGACTACCGTGTCGTCTATGAACTTCTTCATGGTGAAGAGCTGATCATCATTCATGCGGTAGGCCACCGTCGAGAGATCTATCGTAGACGGTAACTTGGTCCCAGTAACTTGCAAACTTTTTAACTTGTGAACTTGTCAGCTTGGAACTTGCTAACTTGCAACTATTAAACTTGCCAACTTGTAAGCTGGAGCGAATTGATTATGAGCGCGATTCGAGAAATCAAAGGCCGGCAGATCGTTGATTCGCGGGGGAACCCGACGGTCGAGGCTGAAGTGATGCTCGAAAGCGGCGCAGTCGGCCGGGCGGCGGTGCCGTCGGGAGCCTCGACCGGCGAAAAGGAAGCGATTGAGCTGCGTGATGGCGACAAGAAACGCTGGATGGGCAAGGGTGTGTCTAAGGCTGTGGCGAACATCACTAAGGCGATCGCACCAGCATTGCTGGGCAAGGAAGCGTTCGATCAGGCTGGTATCGATCAGACGATGATTGCCCTCGACGGCACGAAGACAAAAGGGAAGTTGGGCGCGAACGCGATCCTCGGCGTATCTCTGGCGGTGGCGAAGGCAGCGGCACAAGAGACGAGTCAGCCGCTCTATCGCTATCTTGGCGGAGCCAATGCTCATGTGTTGCCGGTGCCCCTCATGAATATCATCAACGGCGGGGCCCATGCAGACAATCGTTTGGATCTCCAAGAATTCATGATCATGCCGGTTGGAGCGAGCAAGTTCAGCGAGGCGCTTCGCATGGCCGCAGAGGTGTTTCATTCATTGAAAGCGATCTTGAAAAAGAAGGGTCTCAATACGGCGGTGGGCGATGAAGGCGGATTTGCGCCGGATCTGCAATCGAATGAAGAAGCGCTGACTCTGATCTCGCAAGCGATCGAGGAGGCCGGCTATAGAAGCGGGCAGGACTTTGCACTGGCATTGGATTGCGCGGCCAGCGAGCTCTATGAGAGGGGCCGCTACGTGCTTCGAGCGGAGAAGAATCCTGAGCGCTCGTCTGAAGAGATGATCAGCTATTACGGGAGACTTCTGGACCGCTATCCGATTCTCTCGATCGAAGACGGCCTGAGCGAATTGGATTGGAAGGGCTGGAAGATGCTCACGGAGAAGTTGGGCAAGAGGGTCCAGTTGGTCGGCGACGACATCTTTGTGACCAACGTGGAGATCTTTGCCAAGGGCATCAAGGAGGGCATCGCCAATTCGATCCTCATCAAACTGAATCAGATTGGTACGTTGACGGAGACGTTGGACGCGATCGAACTGGCCAAGCGGTCCGGCTATACGGCGATTATCTCTCACCGGTCCGGTGAAACTGAGGACACGACGATTGCGGATGTGGCGGTGGCGACGAACAGCGGTTTGATCAAGACCGGTTCATTGTCGCGGACGGATCGAGTGGCGAAATACAATCAGTTGCTCCGGATCGAAGAAGAGCTTGGTGAGGCGGCGGTGTATCGCGGCCGCGAGGCACTACGAAGCTGATCGTAGCAAGCTGTCTTCGTGCGAGACTCGCGAGACTTGCGAGAAAAGCGGGACTGGCCGGCGAGTCCCGCGTGACGCGCCTCTCGTCCTTCGATGGGTTTCAGGACTCTGAGCTTGTCGAAGGGCCCGAGTCGCGCCTGTCGCGCGTTTCACGCGCGTCTCGCGAAACCTGGAACTTGCAACTTTCTGACTTGTTAACTTTGTAACTCAATAGCGAAATGATCATTAAACGAAATCGTGGGCGGCAGTGGTTGGATTGGCAGCGGCGCATGGTCATTGTGGCCCAGGTGCTCGGGGCAGGCGCCTGTGTCTGGTTGCTTCTCGCGCTGTTTTTCGGCGAAATGGGTCTCCCTCGGTACCTCTCGATGCGCAATCATGCCGGGCAGCTGGAACGTGAGCTCTCGGTCTTGCGTGAGGCGAATGTCTCGCTGCGGGATGACATCACTCAACTGCAGCACAATCCGGCGAAGATTGAGCAGTTGGCCAGAGAGCGGCTGGGCTATGTTCGGAAAGGGGAAACGGTGTACCAGCTTTCACCCGATCCTAGAAAACAACAGGAGCATCCAGCGAAGCCATGAAGTTCGGAACGGTCGCAATCATCGGGCGGTCCAATGTGGGCAAATCGACACTTCTCAATCGCCTGCTGGGTGAAAAGATCGCGATCGTATCGGAGAAGCCTCAGACCACGCGGACTCGGATCTTGGGAGTCGTGCATGTACAGGGGACGCAAATTGCGTTTCTCGATACACCCGGTCTGCATAAACCTCAACACTTACTGAACCGGAGAATGATCCGCACCGCAGTTGAGACGTTGGAGGAAGCGGATGTGCTGTATATGCTCATGGACGCCACGAGCTTGCCGGGCCCCGGCGATTTGGCCGCGATCAAGCACATGAAGGAGGCGCTCGCCAAGCGGCCCCGTCCAGTAATGCTTGTCGTCACCAAGATCGATCTGGTGAATAAGCACAAGTTGCTGCCGGTGCTGGAGAGTTATGCCAAGCTGTTTGCCTGGACCGAAGTGGTGCCGGTCTCTGCGCAGGCCGACGACAATATCGATCGGTTGCTGGCTGTGACGGTTCCCTATCTTGAAGAAGGAGGTGGGGCCTACGGCGAAGATGTGGTGACGGATCAGACCATGCGGGCGCTGGCTGCTGAAATGATTCGCGAGAAAGTCCTGCAATCGACCGAACAAGAGGTGCCCTATTCTGTCGCGGTTGACATCGAGGAATTTGTTGAAGTAGGCAAGTTAGCGCGGATTCGCGCGACGATTCTTGTGGAGCGGGAAAACCAGAAAGGCATTTTGATCGGGAAACAAGGCAAGCGCTTGAAGTGGATCGGCACCCAAGCTCGTCTGGATATGGAACGGTTGTTCGGCAAGAAAGTGTTTCTCGAAGTCTGGGTGACGGTGAAAGAAGCGTGGCGCGAGGACGAGCAGGTTTTGATAGAGTTGGGTTATTAAAGAGGCGCTGATGCAGCCGACTGAACGACCAGTAGAGCCGAGGCCGCCAGAGCAGCGCGTGCGCGTGTCGGAGAAGGATCTGCTCCGTGAAGCGCTGCGGGATCAATCCGAGCGCGGGCAGACGAAGTCCGACATCGTCCTCCAGTCCGTCCAGAAGTTGTTGAGACGGGGGGCGATCACGAATCTCACCAAGATGCTGGGGCGGATGCACCCGGCCGACGTCGCCAAAGTCGTCACCCACCTGTCCTCTCAAAAAGAAAAGCGAGAAATCTTCGAGCTGGTCCGTGGCGAAAGTAATCGAGGCCAGGTCTTGAGCGAGCTCGACGGCGACAGCATTCAGCAAGTCCTGGCGGATCTGCTGCACTCCGACGTCGCCTGGCTCTTGAAAGACCTCGGTCCCGACGACGTGGCGTACATTCTTGGGTTCCTCCCGGAAGAGCGCGGCAAAGAAATTCTCGCCTTGATGAAGACCGAGGACTCGACGGAAGTCGCCGATATTCTCAAATATCCCAAGGATACAGCCGGCGGGATCATGACGACCGAATTTTTTTCCCTGCCGGAAGATGCCACGGCGCAGGACGCGATCCGTCGGCTGCAGCAAGCCACCGACGCGGAGATGGTGTTCTATATTTATGTGACGGACAAAGACGACCATCTGGTCGGCGTCCTCTCACTTCGGCAACTCTTGACGGTCCCCCCGGTGACTCCGCTGAAGAACATCATGACGCGGGAGGTGATGAGCGTCGCGATTGACATGGACCAGGAAGAAGTGGCGCGGCAGGTGGCCAGTTATAATTTGCTGGCCATCCCTGTGGTGGAAAAGGACGGCACGCTGGTCGGCATCATCACGGTCGACGATGTGGTGGACGTCATCCGGGAAGAAGCGACCGAGGACATGCTCAAGATGGCCGGCGCCATCGAAGAGGATACGGTTTTGAAATCTTCGAGCTTCGGCTCGGCGCGATTGCGGTTGCCTTGGCTCTTCACCAATTTAGTCGGCAGTCTGTTGTCCGGTGCGATCCTCTGGTATTTTCGCTATACGATTCAGGAAGTCGTGGCGATCGTCAGCTTCATTCCGGTCATTGCGGCAATGGGCGGCAACGTAGGGTTACAGTCCTCGACGCTGATTATTCGAGGGTTGGCGACCGGTACGGTTGAACTCACCGATGTCTGGCCGGTCTTCTTCCGAGAAGTGAAGATTGGTTTGGTCATGGGCCTGGCCTGCGGGTTGATCCTCACCATAGTGGGCTGGGCGTGGCATCAGGGATTCTTGGGGATGGTCGTTGGAGCGTCGTTGATCATTGCGTTCTTGGTCTCGACAAGCATGGCCACCGTGATGCCCATCGTCCTCAAGCGGATGGGCATTGATCCGGCGGTCGCGGCTGGTCCTTTTGTCACGACGGCCAACGACATCACGGGCATCACCATTTATCTCACCTTGGCCACATTCTTCTTGGAATATCTCCAGTGACGCAGGCCGGCGTAAGATCATCACTACGTCGGATGCTGCGAAAGGGGCTCTTGCCATGCCGCTCGTAAAGACGACGGCGATCATCTTACGAAGTCGGAAGTGGGGCGACACCGACCGGATTGTGACGTTCTATGCCAGGAACTTAGGCAAGATTCGTGGGGTGGCCCGAGGAGCTCGTCGTCAGAAAAGCCGGTTTGGCGCCGCGCTTGAGCCTTTCACGTTGTGCCAGCTCAATCTTTTTGAAAAGGCAGGGGACACTCTGTTTCGGATTTCGCATGTCGATTCGGTGAAGTCGTTCCAGGCGCTGCGCGAGAATCTGGACTTGATGGCCTCGGCGGCTCGCATGGTGAACGTGGTGAATGCGGTCACTCCCGATGGAGATCCGGATCCGATCTTGTTCGATACGCTGGAGCAGGGACTGGCGTCGCTTGACCAGAGCGAAGACCCGGCGTTTACGGCCTTACTGTTTCAAATCAGGCTGTTGGGGTTGACGGGATTTCGTCCGCAGACGGATCATTGCGCTTCGTGCGGGAAAACGAAGCTGGTCGGAGAGCCTCAATTTTCGCCGATGGCCGGAGGGCTCGTGTGCCTGACGTGTGCCGCGCATCAACGCGTCCGTTGTGTGGCCCTCTCGAGAGGGAGCCTCTCGTTTCTCCAACGAGCCATTCGACTGGCCCCCGCCCTCGTTACTCGGCTCAGAGCCACCGGTCAGGTGCGAAGTGAAGTCGAGGACGCTATTGAAGGATATGTGACAGTCGTTGCGGGCAAACGGCTACCGCCGGTGGATTTCTTGTCGTCCGCACTGAGGGGGACTGGCTCGGCTCGACTGAGCTCGCCGAAGTCCGGCATTGCCGGTGCCTGTCCCGCTATTTAAACAAGGACAGTCGCCGGTCGGAAGGGCGACAGTCCCTTTCCAGGATCTTTTTTAAGGTAATGCCATGGTGGGCGTTGTGCTTGAGCCGCGAGATATGGAGTGGCTCGACAAGGGGGTGTTGGGTATCCAGTGGAATGACGGCCACAAGGGCGTCTATCCGGTTCGATATCTTCGGCAGCACTGCCCTTGCGCAGCCTGCGTGGATGAATGGTCAGGGGAGCGCCGCCTCAAAGCGGAAGATGTGCCGCTGCTCATCATGCTGCAGGATATCCAACCGGTCGGCCGCTACGCGTTACAGTTCAAATGGAGCGACGGCCATGACACCGGTATTTACGCCTATTCGTTGTTGCGAAAATTGTGTCAGTGCGATGTCTGTCAGCCGGTGAAACCGGTCGAACCAAAATCCAGGCGGCTCATGTGAAGCCGAGAACGCAAGAAGTGGCTATTCCGACTTTCGTGTGGGTATGCCGGCGGTCCCGTGGGTGTGGCGGGAACCGGAGCGGACTTCGCCGGACGAGCGGGGACCCACCTAGCCTTGGCCGGGAAGGAAGGCGGAAACTGACCGAGTCTGCGAGGGAATTTCCGAAGGCT
>JBQTHY010000074.1:0-8039 GCA_052389395.1 Nitrospiraceae bacterium
GCCCAATCCTAGTTGAATTTTGAATTCCTTCAAACCCCGTTACCGTGGTGTGTACTCGAGCAAAAAATATCCCCGGACCGACCCCAATGTATGGCTGAAGCCTTGTCTTGTGGTATCGAAACATGAGATTCACGGGTACCCAGGTCATGACACGGAAATAGTCGCCCGAAAGAATGCCCTCGGTCGTGCCGCCGGGTACCGGGCCAAAGCCACTAAGGACCGCCCCAGGCTGGATTGTAATTCGGGTGTTCTGCTGTTTGATGTGGGGCGTTGTGTAGAAGAATTCGGTTTCTATGCCGAACCAACGTGCCTTGGGAAAGTAATAGCCGAGCTTCGCGCCTCCAAGGACCGAACGGGAAAGTTCCCGATCCGACATGGATCCCGTCGGCGAAAAATCCGTCAGTTCGACGTTGCTGAGTGAGTTCCCTGCAATCGTGGTCCCGATTTGGCCTCCGATGTAGGCTTCTGGATACGCATTCGGAACAGCCGGAACTATAGATATAAGCAGCGCTGCTGCGCAGGCCCCTACAAAAGTCAATGTTGCATGCCGTCGCATCACCAGAACCCTGCAGCTTTGCACATATTCAGAGCCATGAATCATACTAGGTGTGATCCTCATCATGACCAAGCCATTTTTCAAATCTTGTCGAGGGATGAGCAAGGCATGTGCCATCCTCAAGACTTGTGTCTCCGTTGAGGTGTGGTGCACTTGACAAATTACATTGCCTTGTTCCATTCGTTGACAGGAGATCGAGGCCTTCCTATAATCCGTTGACCCTGAGAACGGTGCACTTTCTGCTCTCCCCGCTAGGTGAAACCTCCCAACATGCAGGCAATCAAGAAGATTGGCATCGTCGGGGCCGGGGCCTGGGGAACCGCGTTGGCCAAGCATCTGGCCGGGAAAGGCCTGGAGATTCGCCTCTGGGCCTACGAACACGACGTCGTCCGTGCCATTAACGCCACTCACGAGAATCCAATCTTCCTCAAGGGCGTGTCCCTCCCCCGAAGCCTGGTCGCGACCTCCTCCCTGGCCGATGCCATAGAGGGATGCGATGGGATCCTCTTTGTGGTGCCTTCGCATGTGAGCAGATCAGTCCTGCAGAACCTCGCTTCCTGCCTGTCGGACCCGATTCCGCTGATCAGCGCAACCAAAGGTATCGAGGAAGTCACTGCGAAACTCATGACGCAGGTGATGGAAGACGTTTTGCCACCGTCGATGCACCGCTCTATCATGGCGCTCTCCGGCCCGAGCTTCGCGATCGAGCTGAGTGCCGGCCAGCCTACGGCGGTCAGTCTGGCAGGCCCGGACGAACGATTGGTGCGACGGTTTCAGAGCGCCCTGATGACACCAGCGTTTCGCGTGTATGCCGATGCGGATCTGATCGGCGTGCAACTTGGCGGTGCACTGAAGAACGTGATGGCACTGGCTGCCGGCGTGGTCGATGGTCTGGGTCTTGGGCTCAACGCACGCGCAGCGCTCATTACGCGAGGTCTTGCAGAAATCGTCCGATTGGGGGTGTCGATGGGGGCCGATCCGCGGACATTCTACGGACTCTCGGGCGTTGGCGATCTGGTGTTGACCTGTACTGGCACGCTCAGTCGAAACTATACAGTGGGGCTTCGCCTCAGTAAGGGCGAGAAGCTCGACACGATTTTGGGTGGGATGCAGGCGGTCGCAGAAGGCGTGCGGACGGCTCATCCGGCCTTAGTCTTGGCACAGCGGCACGGCGTTGAGATGCCTATCACAGAAGAGATCAACGCTGTGTTGTTCAAAAACAAATCTTGCCGGAAAGCCGTCAGCGACCTGATGGAACGAGATGCCAAACCGGAAAAGGAGCAGGCATGAGCCCCGAAAGACTTGAACGGCTGTTACGGGAGGTCCGCCAGGGACGAGTCACGGTGGAGCAGGCGCTTCAACGGCTGCGGTCTATGCCGTTCGAGGATATCGGGTTTGCCTCGCTCGACCATCATCGGTCCCTTCGCCAAGGCTTTCCTGAAGTTGTGCTCTGCGAGGGGAAAACCAGCGACCAGGTGGTCGCCATTACTCGGTCACTGATCAAGAACCGGGGTCCGTTTCTCGCCACCCGTGTGGAACCATCAGTCGCTCGCGCAATCCGCCGGATGGATCGGCGGGCGCGCTATTACGCCGATGGGCGCATTGTGGCCATACATGCTGCATCGCGGAAACTGCAGGGCCATGTTCTCGTCGTGACCGCAGGCACCGCGGATGTACCGGTGGCTGAAGAGGCTCGGGTCACCGCCGAAGTCATGGGCAGCCATGTTGAACGATTCTATGATGTGGGTGTGGCGGGACTCCATCGCTTACTCGGGAAAAAGGATCGGCTGTTCGATGCGAGGGTCGTCATCGTGGTCGCAGGGATGGATGGCGTCTTGCCGAGCGTCGTCGGAGGCTTGGTGGACTGCCCGGTGATTGCCGTGCCGACCAGCCGCGGTTATGGCGCGAGTTTCGGCGGCTTGGCCGCGTTGCTGACGATGCTCAACTCGTGTGCGGCGGGTGTCGGCGTGATGAATATCGACAATGGATTTGGCGCCGGTTGTCTGGCCCACCGGATCAATGTGCTAGGCGCGAGGCGCGACGAGCGGGACACGTATGCCAAGCGTAAAAGGTAAGATGTGCTGAACGAGTGAGGGTGCCTGCTTCTCCCGCCAGGCGCGCGTCTCGTGCTTCGCGGTGAGTCTCATTTCACTTCAAACGTTCCTCGCTTCGGCCAAGCGACCATCATCGTGCGCGGGCCCTTCTCGCCGTCCATGAGGAGTTTGGTGGCCACCTCGTAGGAATAGGTTCCTACGCCAGCCGGCTGCTTCCTATGATCCTGCCCATCCCATAAAAGTCGGACCGACAAGGTCGGCGGGGCTTCGCCGGCGCCATTCGGAACCGTTGCCTGTACTGGCTCACGGGACAACAGGAAGCGAATGGATGTCTTGGATGGAGAGCTGATGAGAGAAGAAACTTCTAAAATAGTGGCGCCGTTCAGTTCCCTTGGAAGCCGCACCGTCACCGAGAATTCCAGAGGTCCGTTCTCCGGTGAATAGGGTGTCGGCGCGATCGTGAGTTCAACGATCTTGATCTCTGGCTCCGGACGGGGAGCTCGCTGAGGCTTGGCCTTCGCAAGCACATCGCTCGGCAGGAAAATGAGAAGGCATATCGAGAGTTGGAGGATTGCCAGCACGACTTCAAGACGGTGCGAACGCTGGGTGGCAGTGGAACCGATCATCATGAGGGAAGGAACTGGCGATACACGGTGAGCCCTGCGTCGAAGATCTGCAACATCCTTAAGGGTGGATAGCACACCTTCCCCGTGCTGTCAATGACTCGTCGTCTCCGGATTGCCGTTGATCAGTGCCTTGGGTAAGATGGGCGGCCAGTAGCCGATCGTTTCGGCAGGAGTGTGGTGTGGGACGACATCTCCACTTCGATTGTTTTTCAGGAATCAGCGGCGACATGGTGCTCGGGGCCCTGGTCGACGTGGGGCTACCACTGTCTCAGCTCGTCACGGGACTCAAGCGGTTGAAGATCGGCAGCTATCGTCTGGAAAAGCGGCGGGTGCGTCGGGGGGGCCTTCACGCCACGAAGGTGAACGTCGTCGTCAAGCAAGGGCTTGATCATCCGCTCACTCTTTCAAGAATCCAGCGCACGATTGCCTTCAGCACGCTTCCGGAGATTGTCAAGCAACAGAGCCGGGTGGTTTTCGATCGACTGGCTGAAGCCGAGGGCTTGGCCCACCGGGTTGCCAAACATGATGTACACTTTCATGAAGTCGGCATCATGGATTCTCTTGTCGATGTGGTCGGTAGCCTCCTGGGCTGTCATCTCCTCGGGGTAACGCAGGTCACTTCGTCCGCTGTGAACGTCGGCGGAGGAACCATCCACACATCCCATGGGCTGCTGCCGGTGCCGGGGCCGGCCGTATCGGCGCTGGCCAAAGGAATTCCAATCTATGGAGAGGGGCCACGATGCGAATTGGCCACACCAACCGGTGTGGCCTTGCTGCGGACATTGACATCGGAATTCGGCTCTATGCCGCTGTTGAAACCGGCCAGGACCGGTTATGGGGCTGGGGATGCGAACCCCGAAGGATGGCCGAACGTGCTGCGCGTATTTCTTTCCGACGACCTCGTACACACGGCTCGATCGACTGATCGCGTGATCCAAATCGACACCAATCTCGACGACCTTACACCGCAAGCCTATGATTATGTCATGGAACGGCTCTTTGCAGCCGGCGCCTTAGATGTGACCTTGACGCCGGTGATCATGAAAAAGAGTCGGCCGGGAGTGATCCTGAGTTGCCTGGTGGCCCATGAGCATTTCAATGCTGCGATGGATGTCCTGTTCCGGGAGACGACGGCGCTTGGGGTCCGTTATCAATCGCTGGTCAGGCACGTGCTCTCACGACGTTTTGTCACGGTGAACGTGAGGGGAGGGACTGTACAGGTCAAGATCGCGGATTTGGGAAATGGTCAGGAAAAGGCCGCGCCTGAATACGCCGATTGCAAGCGTATCGCGGATCGCACTGGTCGTCCCGTCAAGGATGTCATACAAGAGGCAGCATTTGCCTGCCGGCGTGCGCACGTGACAAGCAAGAAGGGAACAATAAGAAGGTGACAAGCTCGGCACATACGTTCAGCTTTCGCTCTTTACCTTCTGCCCTCAGGGCCGCTTCGTGACGGCGCTGTGGTACGGGCTGTCCCTTCTTCTATCTGTGGTGGTGACCTTAGGCGGTTGTGCGCTATTCACGAACGGGATTGAGTGGTTGGGCAAGCGGTTGAAGATCTCGGAAGGGGCCGTCGGGAGCGTTTTTTCCGCCATCGGCACGACGCTACCAGAAACGTCCATTCCGATCATCGCTATTTTTTTTGGAAACGCACAAGAACGGGCCGAAGTGGGCCTGGGCGCGATCTTGGGCGCCCCCTTCATGCTCAGCACGCTGGTCTTGCCGATCCTCGCGCTGTTGCTCCTGACCTATGCGCGGTTGGGCAAGCGCCAGGCGCAGTTTCGTCTCGACTACGGTGAAGTCAAAACCGATCTTGCGTTTTTTTCCTTCGGCTACGGGGTGGGGCTGGGCTCGGTTTTTGCGCCGTCGCGGCTGGTCCATATCGTCGCCGCGATCGGATTGATCGGCCTATACATCTACTACGTGACGATCAAGTTTGGTGGGTCCGATGCAGATGCAGGTGAAGGTGGAGGGAACCTCGAACCGCTTCTCTTCGCGAAACGCGCCCGCCCCCCCTCCTATTTCATGATCGGCTTACAGGGAGCGGTGGGGCTGGCTGGGCTTATCTTGGGAGCGCATTTGTTCGTCACGACGGCCGAGACGATTGCCGGTGCCCTCTCGATCTCGCCCTTGATCCTTTCGTTGCTGATTGCGCCGCTCGCAACCGAATTACCGGAAATGTCCAACAGCTTTTTGTGGCTCTACCGCAAGAAAGACCGCTTGGCTGTCGGCAACGTCACGGGCGCCATGGTGTTTCAAGGAACATTTCCTGTATCAGTGGGATTGATCGGTACCGAGTGGGCCCTTGCGTCCTCCGCGCTCGTTACCATGGTGCTAGCTGTGGCAACGGCAGGATTTTGTCTCTTGCAGATCATGCTGGGCGGGAGTTGGCGGCCCTGGTTGCTGAGCAGCGGGGCTCTCCTTTATATAGGATATATGGTTTATCTGTATGTTGGTGGGTGATGAGGTCTAAGCAGACCAAGGCGGGATCCCATGGGCGGCCACTGCTCGGGATCACAATGGGTGACCCTGCGGGGATTGGTCCGGAGGTGATTGCCAAGGCTCTCGCAGCGCGGGGTGTGCAGCGGTTCTGCCGTCCACTCGTGATAGGGTCATGCTCTGTGATCGAGCATACAGTCAAGACGTTGCGGATGAAGCTGAACGTCGTGCCGGTCCACGGCCATGATCCTGTGCGCATCAATCCGCATACGATTGCGGTCCTCGATCCGTTGGAGCAACCGCTGGGCAAATTCACGCCGGGCGTTGCGGCGGCAGAGACTGGAGCCGCCTCCGTTAGCTTTATCAAGAAAGGGGTCGAACTGGCTCAGATCGGTTGCATTGACGGCATCGTCACCGCACCGATCAATAAAGAAGCCATCAATATGGCTGGCTGTCACTACCCGGGCCATACGGAGCTGCTGGCGGATCTGACCCAGACGAAAGAATCCGGCATGATGATCGTGGGCGGGCCGCTGCGCATCATGTTTGTCACGACCCACGTTTCGATCAAGGATCTTCCTTCCCTGCTCACGCAGGAGAAAATCGAAAAGAGCATTCGCCTGGCGCATGTCGCGTTGACCCAGCTGTACGGAATCAGGAAGCCCAAGATCGGCGTTGCAGCCTTGAACCCCCATGCCGGCGAGCACGGATTATTTGGCGACGAAGAAGACCGTCTGATTCTGCCGGCCGCGCGGGCAGCCCAGGCACAGGGGATTTTGGCGAGCGATCCATTGCCTGCGGATACGTTGTTCGGGAAAGCTGCGAAGGGCGACTATGACGGTGTGGTGGCCATGTATCACGACCAGGGGCTGATTCCCTTGAAGCTCGTCGCGTTTGGGAAATGTGTGAACCTGACGGTGGGGCTCCCGATCATTCGCACCTCGGTGGATCACGGGACGGCGTTCGATATCGTCGGGAGAGGCGTCTCAGACTCCGGCAGTTTGATTGAAGCGGTGAAGCTCGCAGCTAGGCTAGTCACTCGTCGTCGCTGAGAAGTTTTTCTTGTTTGTTTTGTTTGTTTGGTTGACTAGAATTGCAACGAGACAAACCAAAAGAACCAATCAAACCAGACACACCAGATCAACCAGGCAGACCGCGAGCAACAGGAGCCTGTTGATGAACACCCAACTGGCCTGGAATCCTCGTTGTTTGTCTGGTCGCTGACTCGTGGAAATCTCCGAACCCCCTGCCCCTATCAAGCGACTCGGTCAGAATTTTCTGATCGACCCCAACATCGTCCGTAAGATCGTCGCGCTGGCTGAGATAACGGCGACTGACAGTGTGCTGGAGATCGGACCGGGGCGCGGTATTCTGACGGATGCCCTCTGTCGCACGGCCGGTCGTGTCACGGCGGTTGAGGTCGATCCGCGGCTCCACGCCTATCTGTCGGAACGACAATCCGACTTCCCAAATCTCAATCTGGTGCTCGACGACGCTTTGCAGTTTCCCTTGGAGAGTCTTCCCGTCGGCACGGTGGTCGTAGCCAACCTGCCGTATTACCTCTCGACTCCCCTGCTCTTCCGACTGCTTGACCAACGAGACCGGTTTCCGCGCATGGTACTCATGCTGCAGGAGGAAGTGGCTGATCGGCTCGTGGCTAAGCCAAACAGTTCAGACTACGGCGTCCTCTCCATCATGGCGCAGTATGCAGCTGAGATCAGCAAAGCCTTCCGCGTTTCGGCCCACTGTTTCAGACCGAGACCGGAGGTCGGTTCAGCAGTGGTCTTGCTGCAAACGAAGAAGCGGAGAGACCTGATACGTGACGAAGAACCAAAGTTCGCCGCTCTAGTGAAGGCCGCCTTCGGCCACCGGCGAAAGACGCTCGTCAATTCACTCAGGGAAGAAGGGTATGATCAGAAATCGGTGTTGGAAGCCCTGGATTCACTCAACCTGTCGCTCACCGCCCGCGCAGAAGTCCTCTCACTTGCACAGTTCATCGATCTGACACGCCTGCTTGTCAAATCTCGCACATGCCCATTAGTTGAGCGCAATAAGTAGTGGAGAGGTTACTCCTGCTGACCGACTTGTTCTAAGAATTGATTTGCCGCCTCGCTCTTCTGATACATGTCCGTGGCGTTTTGGCCCACTCTGACGTGACCGCGTATCAGAAAAATAAGTTCCTTTGGGTTGGCCTAAACTTGGTGTACTATCGATTCGTTGGCACAAGAGTGAACCCCCGTACCACGGCCTCACAGCCGTGGCAGCGGGGCTCTACCCTTCTCGGATGATGCGCATTCCTCCCCGCCTTCACAAGCGGGGCTTTCTGTGGTACGGGGTGAACGGAGCGGTGTCGTGCATTTTGTC